>NZ_NEJY01000001.1:0-378651 GCF_002113255.1 Pseudomonas sp. B14(2017) | reverse complement strand
GGCGACAGCGCCCAGGCCACCCTCAACATCGGCCAAAACCTGGTGTTCAAGGATGACGGCCCAAGCATCAGCACCACCGGCACGGAACCAGTCCTGACCGTCGATGAAACGGACCTGACGACGGACGCCACGCAGAGCTTCGCCGCCAACTTCACCTCGGCCTTCGGCGCCGATGGCGCCGGTACGCTCACCTACGCCCTGGGCGTGGTGGCAGGCGCTTCCGGCCTGACCGACACGGCTACCGGCTCGGCAGTCAACCTGTCGCTCAATGGCACCGTGGTGGAAGGCCGTTCGGCCGTCGGCAATCACTTGGTGTTCACCGTCAGCGTCGCCAGCAACGGTTCGGTTACCCTCGACCAGCTTCGCGCCGTCGTGCACCCCGACACCAACAACCCCGATGACTCGAAGACCCTGACCGCCGACAACCTGGTGACCTTGACCGCGACCAAGACCGACAAGGACGGCGACAGCGCCCAGGCCACCCTCAACATCGGCCAGAACCTGGTGTTCAAGGATGACGGCCCGAGCATCAGCACCACCGGCACGGAACCAGTCCTGACCGTCGATGAAACATTCCTGGCGACCGACGCCACCCAGAGCTTCGCCTCCAACTTCACCTCAGCCTTCGGTGCCGATGACGCCGGCACGCTCACCTACGCCCTGGGCGTGGTGGCCGGCGCCTCCGGCCTGACCGACACGGCTACCGGCTCGGCAGTCAACCTGTCGCTCAATGGCACCGTGGTGGAAGGCCGTTCGGCCGTCGGCAATCACTTGGTGTTCACCGTCAGCGTCGCCAGCAACGGTTCCGTTACCCTCGACCAGCTTCGCGCCATCGTGCATCCCGACACCAACAACCCCGATGACTCGAAGACCCTGACCGCCGACAACCTGGTGACCTTGACCGCGACCAAGACCGACAAGGACGGCGACAGCGCCCAGGCCACCCTGAACATCGGGCAGAACCTGGTGTTCCACGATGATGGACCCACACTTGCCTTCGGCAACCTGATCGGAACCGGGAGTATCCTGCCGCAATATGGGTTCTGGAACAGTACGATCGGCGCCGACGGCCTGGGAACGACCGGTCTGGACATTTCGCTGGTGGGTGGCCAGTTCACGCTGGTCAGGCCAGACAATACCACCACGACCGGCACCGGCACACTCACCGAGACGTCGCCTTCGCCCGACGCCAATGGTGCGTTCCACTTCACCGGCACCCTGACCGGGGACTTCGACAATAACGCCACAACGGCCAACACCACGATCGACTACACGCTGACGGCCTTTGCCAATGGCAGCTATACACTGGACCTGGTGCAAGGCTTCAGTTCGGTCACCACGCTCAGCAGTGCCGACGGCTCGCTCGATGCCGGCGGCCCGGACGCTGTGCGCACCTTGCTGATCCCTAAAACGAATGACCCGACCATTCCATCGGCATCCGAGGAGATCGTGTTCTTCTCCGCCAAAGCACTCGCCTCGACGGCAGACATCTTCACCGGCATAGGCCTCGGGGCCCCCGACCCGACCGAAGCCGCGCTACAGACCAATCCCCTGCCGTCGTATATCGACCCCGCGTCGATGAACGTCAGCACGTCCGGTATCGGCGTCGCCAACAACCTGCTCCAGGGCGACAACCTGGCAGCGATCAGCGCCGCCGATGAGAGCTTCGTGATCAACCCTGAGACGCTGTTGACAGGCATGAAGATCTTCATCGACAACTCCGTAGCGGGCTACAACACCGCGACCGAGGACCTGTACTACCGGATCTACTACGCGGATGGGACGACATCGAACCTGACCGAGGTGAATACCCTGACACCAGAGGCAGGTGGTCAGGTGTCCTTCCTGGTCCAGAAGGAAGGCTCGGCGCTGATCGACGCCGTTCAACTGACGATGGGGCGAGGCGACATCAAGATCCCGGTGATCGAGTTCATCAAGGAAACCGAGAACCTGGCCAGCGACGTCAAATTGCAGTTCAGTGCGACGCTGACGGACAAAGATGGCGACTCCGCGAGTAGCACGTTCGACGCCAACCTGTTCGCCAACGAGCCGGACAACGCACCGTTCGACTTCACCCTGGTTGGCACGACCGGCCAGCGCGATGCCTTCAACATCGACCTGTCGACCGATGAGCTCCTCTATCAGGTCAGCGGGTTCGATGCCGGCGCGGGGCAACGAGACACGCTGGTGCTCAATGGCGATCCAAATGCCGTCGTCCAGTCGATCGACAACAATGGCGCAGACAGCATCGTGACCATTGCCGAATCCGGCGGGCAGACGACGACCATCACCCTGGTCGGGGTCGATATCGTCAACAACGACATCTTCAATGGCAGCGCCTGAAACATTGCGTGCGTGAAAACCTGCGAGGGTGGCCTGGAAACCACCCTTGCAGCGTAATGCCAGTCAGTTAAGCGATTTGGGGCCGCTTTGCGGCCCATCGCCGGCAAGCCGGCTCCCACAGGTATGGCGCAGACCTCAAGATTTTCGCGGTCCCTGTGGGAGCCCGGCTTGCCGGCGATGGGCTGCGCAGCAGCCCCAATGACGCTAACTGACTGGCATTACCTTCGCAGCGTGTTCTTTTGCAGGATACGACAAGCTTCGCCCCCAAAGGCCCTGGCCACTGGGCATTCAGTCCATCTCCCCCCATGTGGACGCAGGCGGCTCTTCGCCACCGGTGAGTCCGTGCCGCACCGCATACATCAGCAAGTCGATGCGGTTGGTGAGGTTGAGCTTCTGATAGATGCTGCTGAGGTGATTGTGCACGGTGTGCTCGCTGATACCCAGGCGGCCGGCAATGCACAGGTACTTGGCGGACGGGTCACCAACGATGGCGCGAACGAGTTCCCGCTCGCGCAACGTCAGCCGTGCATGTTTCGCCTGCGCCGGATTGCACCTGAACGGTATATGCCTGGCCGAGGCATAACCGGAAAGCCCACTGACCCAGGCTCTGTCCAGCCTGATGTCGCAATGGTGGACTTTGATGATGGCCTGGATAATCGACTCCGTTGAATCCTCGGCCAGCACGATGCCAAGCGCGCCCGCCTCGATGGCCTGGGCAACGGGGACGGTCTCGTACACCCCCTTGAGCACCAGCACTTTCATTCCGCCAGTGCGCGCGAGTTCGGCAACTACCCCGAGCGGGTCCAGCGCATCTGGAAAAAAGCTGAAGAAAATGACATCGGGCCGCAATTGATCGGCAAGATCCAGTGCATGGGTATAGGTAGTGGCCTGGCCACTCACTTCCATACGGGGTTTTCTGGCATTTATCAGGTCGTGAAGCCCCAGCAGCATCAGAGGCCGACAATCGATCAGCATCACGCGTATCATTTTTACAGGGTCCGGCATCATCTTCCTGCCTCCCATGAAAACGCTCCATGTCCTCCCCTTGTAAGCCTTCTCCTACAGGCCCTTCAGCGGAGTCTAGGTCAGCGCGCGGACTGACAGGCCCTTGCGCCGTAAGGCAGCGCCTCGAGGCGCATGTGCATCGGCGCCTCAATTACCGCGCCCCGGGCCTGAAAATCAAGGACTTAGACTTGTCGCCCCCTCCCCTCGGCGCATTTCTGCACCAGACGAAAAGTCAATTAAACGACGAATGGTGCGAACTTACGAACGCTAAAATGATCCCGTCAATTTTTCGCCATGCGTTGGGCTTTTGTTGCACTCGATCTCGTACCTCACTGTCGATCAGCTTTTCGCTGACAAACAGCAGGTTTTGCCCGCAGGCTTTAGCCGGATGGCGCCTGACCCGTTAAGATGGTGTTTCTTCAACCAGATGCAGACCACAATGTCCAACGACGCCCCCATCAGCCCGGGCCGGCCCAAGGATCTGGCCAAACGCGAGGCGATTCTCGAAGCAGCCAAGGCCCTGTTCCTCAGCCTTGGCTACGCCAACACCAGCATGGATGCGGTCGCTGCGGCGGCAGGTGTTTCAAAGCTTACCGTATACAGCCACTTCACCGACAAGCAGACGCTGTTCTCCTCGGCGGTCATGGCAACCTGCCAGATCCAGTTGCCCGACCTGCTGTTCGAGTACCCCGAGGGGGCGCCGGTGGAAGAGGTGCTGCTGACCATTGCCCGTGGCTTCCAGGCGCTGATCAGCAGCGATGAGGCGGTCAAGCTCAGCCGCCTGATCATGGCCCAGGGCAGCCTGGACCCGAGCTTTGGCGAGTACTTCTACGAAGCCGGGCCCAAGCGCGTGCTGGCGGGGATGGAAGCTTTGCTGCGCGGGGCGCACGAGCGCGGGCTGTTGCGCATCGACAACCCGCTGCGTGCGGCGGAGCACTTCTTCTGCCTGGTCAAGGGCGCACCGGATTACCGATTGCTGCTGGGGTGCGCGGGGCCGCTGGAAGGGGATGAGGCCGAAGCGCATGTGCGCGAGGTGGTAGGTGTGTTCCTGCGGGCGTTCCAGCCCTGAGACATCAGGCTGCCAGGACTGGCCCCATCGCCGGCAAGCCGGCTCCCACCTTGATCGCACTGTCCTCAAGGCCTGAGCAGTACCTGTGGGAGCTGGCTTGCCGGCGATAGGGCCCTTACAGGCAACATAAGATAGTTGCTCCTACAGGATACCGAGGCTCTCAGGTCAGGCCTTGAGGGCCTTCTTCGGGTAAATGTCATACCGGCTCGACTTGCCCTCCAGGCTGTGGCTCGGCTTCGGCCCGTCGATGATCGGCGCCTTGCGCGGCCGCTTCACCACCACCCGGTGGCTGGCCAGCGCCAGGGCAGCTTCGAGCAGGGCCGGGGCATCCAGGTCATCACCCACCAAGGGCCGGAACACACGCATTTCCTTCTTCACCAGCGCACTCTTGTCCCGGTGCGGGAACATCGGGTCGAGGTAGATCACCTGTGGCGCCTCGCCTTCCCAGGCGCGCATGCGCTCGATGGCGTTGCCGGTCAGCAGGCGCATGCGCCCCACGATAGGCCCCACCTCTTCATCCGACCGCGCCCGCGCCAGGCCATCCTCCAGCAACGCGGCAATCAGCGGCTGGCGTTCGATAAGGGTCATCTGGCAGCCCAGGCTGGCCAGCACGAACGCGTCCTTGCCCAGCCCGGCAGTGGCATCCAGCACCTGCGGACGCACGCCTTGGGCAATGCCCACCGCCTTGGCGATCATCTGCCCGTTGCCACCACCGAACATGCGCCGGTGCGCGGCCTGGCCTTCGACGAAGTCGACCCGCACCGGCCCCGGGGCCTGCGGGCCCAATTGCTGGATCTGCAAGCCATCAACGCCCACCTGCACGGCAAACCCGGCAGCATCGTCCTGCAGCGGCAACTCAAGGCGCTGTGCCCACGCAGCAGCTTGCGCCTCGAATTCAGCCGACAGCGCCTCGACCCGGATACCTGTGCCCTGCTCTTCCATCATTCACACCTAGAAATTGAACCCAGCCGTTAATGTATCGGCTACTTCGGCCGATACAGGCAATATCCCGCTATTCTGCCAGAGCACAACGCGCGCGACTGCCATGTCAGATACTCTTCCCATCGGCTTGACCTACCTGTCGCCTGTCGGCAACTACAGTCAGCACAACACCCAGGCACTCGGGGGCGTCAGCCATCTGTGGCAGGATTTCTTTGCCCGGGCCATGGCCGAACAGCAGGAAGAGCCGGTAGACAGCGTCAGCCAGTCGTTCGTGCAATACGACCAGAGCAGCGGCGAGCCGATCGGCGGCGCCCGTGCGCTGGCCCTGATCGACGCCCAGCGTGCCTGCCCGGTACACGACACCGAGGTGGCACCGCCCGAGCCACTGTTCCTGCCCAAGGCAGAACTCGAAGCCAACCTGCTGCCGCCCGCCCCCGAGCCGTTCAGCACAGTCGAGTTGATCGAGCAGCAGCGCCAGCTCGACATCAGCAACAGCTGGCTACGCCCGGTAGTGATGAGCCAAGGTCACCCGATTGCCGAACCCGGCCCCGGCCCTACCCCGCGCTCGCTGTTCCTGCCGATCGCCGAGTTCGAGACCAACCTGCTGGACCCGGCGCCCGAACCGTTCGATGACGCCACCCTGGCCAAGCAGCAGACCGACCTGGAGTTCGACATCCACTGGGCACGCCCGGTGGTGCTGAACAACGTGCGCGCCCACGCCTGAACGCGCCCACGCTCAACGACAGATCTGCCAGCGGCCCATGTCCACATGAAAGTGGTTGTGGTGTGCAGCGTTGTAGTCCGGCCCCAGTACCGTGCTGAAGCTGTCACAGGCCGCCTGCTGCACCTGACGAAGGAATTCCGCTTTCTGCCCGCCCGCCTGCCAGTCCCGCGCAAGGACGATGCGCTGGCCGTCCCGCAGGCGAAAGCCACTGATGTCCAAGGCATCGGCCGTGGCGTGCTGGCTCAGCCGGCCCTGCTTGCGGTGATAGACATTGCGGCAGGCAAAACTGCCCAGGTGGTCGACCTGAGCCACCGGCTGCCCCAACACCCGTTGCGCCACAGGCTGCAGGCCATGGTTTTCGAACAGTGCATACGCCACTGCCAACGGACAACTGGCCAGGAAGCTGCCGCCGAGCCGCGCCTGACCACCGTCGATACGCCATACGTTCCGCAATGGGCAGTCGGCAGCAGCCGAACTGTCGGCTTGTGCCCGGTAGCGCAGCTGGCTGGTTTGAAGTGCCAGGCGACACAGCGTCGGGTCATCACGAAGGCGGGACAGCTTGTAGGGGGTCAGCAGGTTGGGGGGCTGACGCACGTCCAGCGGCGCCCACGGGTTCCACGCGGCGGGCAGCCGCCAACCCAGGTGCCAGGCCAGCCCCGCAAGCAACGACAGGCCGGCCAGCAACGCCAGCACGGCCCTCATCAACGGCGGAACAGGTCGTTGAGTTGGGCGAACGGCAGCGCCTGCTCACCGTAGCCGAAGGTGCCCTCATCGCGAATCTCCAGCGCGGCCCGATGGAAGGCCCCCAACGCGGCACGGGCAAGCGACGAGCCGACGCTGATGCGGCGTACACCCAGGTCCTGCAACTGGTTGACGCTCAGCGGCACGCCCGCCATGCCCATCAGCACATTCACCGGCCGCGGCGCGACGGCCTGCACCACCGCGCGGATTTCCTCGACAGTACGCAGCCCGGGCGCATAGAGCACATCGGCACCGGCCTCGGCATAGGCCTGCAGGCGCAGGATGGTGTCGTCCAGGTCCATGCGCCCGTGCAGCAGGTTCTCTGCCCGGGCGCACAGGGCGAACGGGAACGGCAGGCTACGTGCGGCCTGCACGGCTGCGCGCACACGCTCTACTGCCAACCCGAAATCATAGATCGGCGTATCGCTGTGACCACTGGCATCCTCGATAGAGCCACCCACCAAGCCGACTTCTGCGGCCCGCAGAATGGTCTGGGCGCAATCTTCGGGCAGGTCGCCAAAGCCGTTCTCCAGGTCGGCGGCCACCGGCAAAGGGGTGGCATCGACGATCTCCCCGGCATTATCAAGGGTATCGTCCAGGCTCAAGGCGCCTTCGGCGTCCGGCCGGCCCAGGCTGAAGGCCAGGCCGGCACTGGTGGTGGCCAGCGCCTCGAAGCCCAGGCTGGCCAGCAACTTGGCCGAGCCGGCATCCCACGGGTTGGGGATGACGAAGGCGCTGTCACGCTCGTGGAGGGCCTTGAAGGCTTCGGCTCGCAGGGTTTGCACATCCATGGTTCAACCTCCGGCAGTCAGGGAAAGGTCAGAGTAGCCCCAGTTGTTCGACCTCGGGGGTGCGCGGCAATTCCGGCAACGCGGCAAGGCCCGGCAGGCGCTGCATCAGGCGTTGGTGAAAGCGCTGGGCCAATGCCGCTGCCAGGCGGTTGTCCGAGGTGTGCAGGAAGATGTAGGGGTTGCGGCCTTCCTCGATCCAGGCGGCGACCTTGTCCACCCAGGGGGTAAGAAAGGCCTCGTTGGCCTCCAGCTGCGGGTGGCCGATGAAGCGCACCTGCGGGTGCTGGCTGAAGGCTGCCGGGCGTGGCGGTACCTTGGGCTTCTTCGCCTGCGCATGCAGCACGGCGGGGTCACGAGAGGTACAGCTGAACAAGGCGCGCGGGTCAAGGCAGATACGCTCCACGCCACGCTCATGCAGCAGGCGGTTGAGCAACCGCTCTTCTTCACCCTTGGCGAAGAAGGCCTGGTTGCGCACCTCCACGGCCACCGGCACTCCGACTTCGTCAAGGAAGTGGCAAAGCTCGCCCAGCCGTGCGGGGCTGAACTGGGCCGGCAACTGCAGCCAGTACGGCGCTACGCGCTGGCCCAGCGGGGCCATCAGGCGGGTGAAGTCAAAGGCCGGTTCCAGCTGATCGCGCAGGTCGCCTTCATGGCTGATGTCCCGGGGGAACTTGGCAGTGAAGCGGAAGTGTTCGGGCATGATCTGCGCCCAGCGCGCAATGGTGCCGGGTGCGGGGCGTGCGTAGAAAGTGGTATTGCCCTCGACGGCGTTGAACACCTGGCTGTAGTAGCCGAGCATTTCACTGCTGTTGGCGTCGGCGGGATACAGGTAGTCGCGCCAGGCGTTTTCGCTCCATGACGGGCAACCGAGAAAATAAGGCAGTGGTGATGGACTCATCCACTAAATGTACAGGTCGAGCCCCAGCACTTCCATGTCCCAGTCGGTAAAACCGGCGGTGCTCAGGTAGCTGGCCAATGCGGTAGCGGTGCGGCGGTCACGGGCGCGGGGGAAGATCATGTCCTGCTGGCGGGCTGGCAGGCCACCGCTGCGACGGCGGGCGGTGGCTTCCTGAGGGGCGGTTTCGACCTCCTCGATCACCTCGGCATCATCGATGGCCTCGTCACGCACCGCTGCCTTGCGTGGGGTGCGCTTGATCGGGTAGGACTGCGATGAGAAACCGTCGATACGCATGGCATGAGCACTCAGAACCAATGATGGCAATTTAGCAGCATCAGGGTTCCATCGCTAATGCTCGAGTGATAACTGGACCACAGATCGCGCAAAAGGTTTTAGTGTCATCGGCGATAACCGACGAACAACACTCAGCGCTTCTTGGGTGTCGCTACATTATCGCGCAGGTAGACCGGTTGCGCCTGTTCGGCAGCGATCGCCTCGCTGCGTTCCCAGGCAAAGCTGGCCAGGCTGAGGATGTCCAGGGCGTTGGGCAAGGCACTGGCATTGCTGGCTGCCACCTGCACCGCCAGGCGCTCGGCATAGCCCCAACCGGTACCGGCACCGAACCACTCGCCAGCGCTGCCCGCCGGCAGCGCCACCTGCTCGGGCGGCAGCACTGCCTCCTGGCCGACCAGGCGCATTTCGCCCTCGGTGGCCTGATAGCAGCCCCAATACACTTCATCCATGCGCGCATCGATGGCGGCCGCCACTTGCTGCACGCCATGCTCGCGCAGCGCGCCCTGGGCCAGTGCGGCCAGGTTGGACACCGGCAAAACCGGGCGCTCCAGGGCGAAGGCCAGGCCCTGGACCACACCGATGGCAATGCGCACGCCGGTGAACGCGCCCGGGCCACGGCCAAAGGCGATGGCATCCAGCGCATTCAGCGCCACGCCGGACTCGGCCAGCAGCTGCTTGATCATCGGCAGCAGCTTCTGGGCATGCATGCGCGGGATCACCTCGTAATGGCTGGTTACCTTGCCGTCATGCAGCAGTGCGACGGAACAGGCTTCGGTGGCGGTATCCAGGGCCAGGAGGGTGGTCATCGAACGGGTATCCAGGTACTAGGGGGAAAAGAGCGGCAGTATAGAGCAGCGGCGGCGTTGTGTCCCGAAGGGGCCGCTGTGCGGCCCATCGCCGGCAAGCCAGCTCCCACAGGGACTGCACATGGCTTGAAATCGATGCAGTCGAGGTGGGAGCTGGCTTGCCGGCGATGGGCTGCGTAAGCAGCCCCAAAACAACAACGGCCCGCAAGCGGGCCGTTGTCGAGGTGCGTCGGGCGCTGGATCAGCTCAGGGCTGCCAGAACCTTGGCGGTGATGGCTTCGACCGAGCCGACGCCTTCGATGTGGCTGTACTTCGGCTTGCCGGCATTGGCGGCGGACAGCTTCTGGTAGAAGTCCACCAGCGGCTTGGTCTGGCTGTGGTAGACCGACAGGCGATGGCGAACGGTTTCTTCCTTGTCGTCATCACGCTGGATCAGGTCTTCACCCGTCTCGTCGTCCTTGCCTTCCACTTTCGGCGGGTTGTACTGAATGTGGTAGGTGCGGCCCGAGGCCAGGTGCACGCGGCGGCCAGCCATGCGGCCGACGATTTCCTCGTCGTCCACGGCGATTTCCACCACGGCGTCGATGTCGACACCGGCAGCGACCATGGCTTCGGCTTGCGGGATGGTACGTGGGAAGCCGTCGAACAGGCAGCCCTTGGCGCAATCAGGCTGGGCGATGCGCTCCTTGACCAGGCTGATGATCAACTCGTCGGAGACCAGCTGGCCGGCATCCATGACTTTCTTCAGTTCCAGTCCCAGCGGGGTACCGGCCTTGACGGCGGCACGCAGCATGTCACCGGTGGAAATCTGGGGGATACCGAACTTTTCGGTGATGAACTTTGCCTGAGTACCTTTACCGGCCCCGGGAGCTCCCAGCAGAATTACGCGCATCTCGTGCTCCTCAAATTTTTTTATGAAATTCAATGGATTCGGCGACCAGGGCCAAGTCCGGAAAATCGGGTATGACCATAAATCGGTCAGAAGGCTGCTCAAGATACACAGCGCCCGGCAGCCAGACAAGCGTCCCAAAGTTGCAGGAATGCGCCACCTACGGCTGGCCTGGCAGGCGGTTGCGCCCGGCGCAACCACCCTCTTCGCCCACTTGCATCCCCCGCACGGCACCTGCCCTGTGCGCCCCAGGCCTACCCTCAGCCGGTGTTGCGCAGGCCGGCTGCAATACCCGCCACAGTCACCAGCAAGGCCTGCTCCAACGGGCTGTCCAGAGCGGCTTCGCGGCTGCGCGAGCGGGCCAGCAACTCGGCCTGCAGGCGGTGCAACGGGTCCAGGTAGGTATTGCGCAGGCTGATGAATTCCAGCGTCTCGGGGCTGTGCGCCAGTAGCACCGGCTGCCCGGTAAGGCCCAGTACCACCTGGCACGACTGCGACAATAGGTCGCGCAGGTGCGCCCCCAAAGGCAGCAGGTGCGGTTGCACTAGACGTTCGTCGTAGGCCTCGGCGATCTGCGCATCGGCCTTGGCCAGCACCATCTCGAGCATGTCGATGCGGGTGCGGAAGAACGGCCATTGCTCGCGCATCTGCGCCAGCAGTTCACCCTGGCCACGGGCCAGGGCATTGTTCAATGCCGTTTCCCAGCCAAGCCAGGCCGGCAGCATCAGGCGGGTCTGGGTCCAGCCGAAGATCCACGGGATGGCCCGCAGGCTTTCGATGCCACCGGCGCGGCGCTTGGCCGGGCGGCTGCCCAGCGGCAGGCGCCCCAGTTCCTGCTCCGGGGTGGACTGGCGGAAGTACTCGACAAAATCGGGGTTCTCCCGCACCACGCCGCGGTAGGCCTTGACGCCATCGGCGGCCAGTTGGTCCATCACCTCGCGCCAGGCCGGCTGCGGTGGTGGCGGTGGCAACAAGGTGGCTTCGAGCACGGCGGCCAGGTACAGGTTCAGGTTCTGCTCGGCTATGCCCGGCAAGCCGAACTTGAAGCGGATCATCTCGCCCTGCTCGGTGGTGCGGAAGCGCCCCGCCACCGAACCCGGTGGCTGCGACAGGATCGCCGCGTGGGCCGGGCCACCGCCGCGGCCTACCGTACCGCCACGGCCGTGGAACAGCAGCAACTCGACTTGGTGCTCGGCGCAGATACGCACCAGGTTTTCCTGGGCCCGGTACTGCGCCCAGGCCGCAGCCGTGGTACCAGCGTCCTTGGCCGAGTCGGAATAGCCGATCATCACTTCCTGCGGGCCGCGCAGGTTGGCGCGGTAGCCTGGCAGGCCGAGCAGGCGCTGCATCACCGGGCCGGCATTGTCGAGGTCGGCCAGGGTCTCGAATAGCGGCACCACGCGCATGGGCCGAGTCAGGCCGGCCTCCTTCAGCAGCAGCTGCACCGCCAGCACATCCGAGGCAGCACCGGCCATGGAAATGACGTAAGAACCCAGCGAGGCGGCCGGTGCGGCAGCAATTTCCCGGCAGGTGGCCAGTACCTCGGCGGTATCGGCCTGCGGCTTGAAGTGCGCGGGCAGCAGTGGCCGGCGGTTTTTCAGCTCGGCCTGGAGGAACTCGATGCGCTGCTCTTCATCCCAGTCGGCATAGCGCCCCAGGCCCAGGTAGTCGGTAATCTCGCTCAACGCATCACGGTGGCGGGCGGCGTCCTGGCGCACGTCCAGGCGGCCCAGGAACAGGCCGAAGGTCACGGCGCGGCGCAGGCAGTCGAGCAACGGGCCTTCGGCTATCACACCCATGCCGCAGGCGTGCAGGGACTGGTAGCACAGCTCCAGCGGTGCGATCAGGTCGCGGTTGTCCACCAGCACCTCGGCGCTGGCCGGCTGGCTGCTGGTCAATGCCGAATGCGCCCAGGCGCGCGTCGCCCGCAGGCGATCGCGCAGTTGCTTGAGCAGCGAACGGTAGGGTTCGGCACTATCGCCGACCCGCTCGCGCAGGGCATCGTCGGCCTGCTGCATGGACAACTCGGACGCCAGCGCATCGATGTCGCGCAGGAACAGGTCGGCAGCCATCCAGCGCGCCAGCAGCAGGACTTCGCGGGTGACCGCTGCGGTCACGTTGGGGTTGCCATCACGGTCACCGCCCATCCACGAGGCGAAGCGGATCGGCGCCGCCTCCAGCGGCAGGCGCAGGCCGGTAGCCTCCAGCAGGGCCTTGTCGACCTTGCGCAAGTGGCTGGGGATGGCGTGCCACAGCGAATGCTCGATCACCGCAAAGCCCCACTTGGCTTCGTCCACCGGCGTCGGTCGGGTGCGGCGGATTTCTTCGGTGTGCCAGGCCTCGGCGATCAGCCGGCGCAGGCGCTCGCGCACCTGCTGGCGTTCGGCCGGGGTCAGGTCGCGGTGGTCCTGGGCAGCCAGTTGGCCGGCGATGGCGTCGTACTTCTGGATCAGAGTGCGGCGGGCCACTTCGGTGGGGTGCGCAGTGAGCACCAGCTGGATGTCGAGCTTGGCCAATTGCCGGGCCAGGGCATCATTGCTGTGCCCGGCCTGCTTCAGGCGCGCCAGCAGCTCGGGCAGCACCCGGGCCTCGAACGGCTCGGGCTGGTCGGCGTCGCGGCGGCGGATCAACTGGTACTGCTCGGCCATGTTGGCCAGGTTGAGGAACTGGTTGAAGGCCCTGGCCACGGGCAGCAAGTCTTCATCGGCCAGGTCCGCCAGGGTCGAGCTCAGTTGCTCGCCGGCGCTACGGCGGTCGGCCTTGGCACTGTGGCGGATGTCCTCGATCTTCTGCAGGAACGCCTCGCCATGCTGCTGGCGAATGGTATCGCCAAGCAGTTCACCCAACACATGGACATCTTCACGCAAACGCACATCGATATCGGTCATTGGCCCTCTCTCCGGCGCGGCTCTGGCGCATTGCATCCCTTTTCAGCCTTTACGCGAGCCCCTGTGGGAGCGGGTTCACCCGCGAAGCATCCAGCGGGGGGCCTGGCACCGGCTGCGCCGGTGTTCGCGGGTGTACCCGCTCCCACAGGGGTGCGCGGTGTTCGCCCCAAGAGTGCCCACAGCCAGGCGCCGATGGCAAGCCGTGATCGGCCAAAGCAAACTAAAGTGAAAGCACGACACTCCCATGCAATGCAGCCCTTTCAGGCGTCAACAGAGGTCATCATGAAAATCCGTGAACTCGCCCAGCACTGGGAACAGAATGCCGCCGGTACCCTCAGCCCCACGGGCCATGTCCTGCATCTGGACCTTGAATCCGAAGCGCGCCTGGCCGCGCTGATCGACATGTACCCCAAGCGCACCGCCGAGGAACTGCTCGGTGAGCTGGTCGCGGCAGCCCTCGAGGAACTGGAAGCCAGCTTCCCCTATGTGCAAGGCCGCCAGGTCATTGCCACCGACGAGGAAGGCGACCCGCTGTACGAGGACATCGGTCCTACTCCGCGCTTTCTGTCACTTTCGCGACAGCATCTGCACGCCCTGAGCAACCCGGCAGCCGACAGCGAGAAGTAACCCGCCGCCCCCGCTCCGGGCCTGGCAAAGGCCCGGAATACCGCTACGCCCCGCGAAAGTTCCGGGCGAATCGCACTGACCGATTAGTCAGAAATAGTTATCCGCTCAGGATGATTTTTTCTGAACTATCCGAAAAACGCGCCAGTCACAGCCAATAGCCATCACGCTAAAACCCTGCACACCTGCCGTTGTGCACCGTTGAGCTGAAGCGCGTGCACGTGTCAGGGAACGAGCGATGGACTGCTACGGACAACGTCGTAAACAGGAGTGATCCAATGGAACTGACCACCAAGAACACCCGCATCTACAAACCCTCATCCACTCATGTGCGCGGGTTCAAGCTGGCAGCGCTGGCCTTGGGCAGCAGCCTGGTCCTGGCCGGCTGTGCGGGCAACCCGCCCACCGAGCAGTATGCAGTCACCCAGTCCGCCGTGAACTCCGCCGTCAGCGCTGGCGGCACCGAGTTCGCCGCCGTGGAAATGAAAGCGGCACAGGACAAGTTCAAGCAGGCCGAGATCGCCATGCATGACAAGAAGTACGACGACGCCAGGCGCCTGGCCGAACAGGCCGAGTGGGACGCCCGCCTCGCCGAACGCAAGGCCCAGGCGGCCAAGGCCCAGAAGGCCGTGCAGGATGCCCGCCAGGGCGTTCAGGACGTACGTGAGGAAGGCCTGCGCAGCGCTCAGTGAGCCCTGCCCCGCCCACCTCGGCCTTCGCACACGATCAAAGGATGAACACTATGCGCAACTACGTCATGATTCCCGCCCTGCTGGCCCTGAGCGTCGGCCTTGCTGCCTGCTCGCACGACCCTAACGCCAACCTCGAATCGGCCCGCACCAACTTCTCCTCGCTGCAGAGCGACCCGCAATCGAGCAAGGTTGCCGCGCTGGAGACCAAGGACGCCCAGGACTGGCTGAACAAGGCCGACAAGGCCTACATGGACCGTGAAGACGAGAAGAAGGTCGACCAGTTGGCCTACCTGACCAACCAGCGCGTCGAAGTGGCCAAGCAGACCATCGCCCTGCGCACCGCCGAAGGCGAACTGAAGAACGCCTCGGCCCAGCGCGCCCAGGCCAAGCTGGACGCCCGCGACGCACAGATCGCCAAGCTGCAGGACAGCCTCAACGCCAAGCAGACCGACCGCGGCACGCTGGTCACCTTCGGTGACGTGCTGTTCGACTTCAACAAGGCCGAACTCAAGAGCAACGCCTACCCGAACGTCACCAAGCTGGCGCAGTTCCTCCAGGAAAACCCGGAACGCAAGGTGATCGTCGAGGGTTACACCGACAGCGTCGGCTCGGCCAACTACAACCAGGGCCTGTCGGAGCGCCGCGCCAACAGCGTGCGCATGGCACTGGTACGTGCCGGCGTCGACCCGGCGCGCATCGTCGCCCAGGGCTATGGCAAGGAGTACCCGGTAGCGGACAACTCGAGCAATTCGGGGCGTGCGCAGAACCGTCGGGTGGAGGTGACCATCTCCAACGACAACCAGCCGGTGGCGCCGCGCTCGGTGAGCCAGGTACAGCAGTAAGGCTGGCTAGCTGAACTGACAAGCCCCGCGATCGAAGCGGGGCTTTCTTTTGCCTGTTCCGGCCTCTTCGCGGGCTTGCCCGCTCCCACAGGTACGGCGCCAGTTTCGAGCTTTGCGCAATCCCTGTGGGAGCGGGCGTGCCCGCGAAGAGGCCAGTTCAGGCAGCAGATATCTTGAGCTTTGCACAGTCCCTGTGGGAGCGGCTTCAGCCGCGAAAGGGCCAGCACAGGCAGCAGAGATAATGGCTCACTGCACCTGCTGCGGGGTTTCCTCGCCCATGCAACGCACCGCGCGCTTGCGGTTGTCCACCAGCACCCCGGTCAGGCCTTTCTGCTGGGTGTCGAACAGCACCAGCACGCCATCGACGCATTGGGCCACTTGTGGCGCCGGGTCCAGCGAGACCTTGTAGTCCTCGCCGGGGATGGTCTTGAGCATGGTGAAGTCCTGCAACAACAGGGCATCCTCGGGCTTGGCGAAATGCAGGTAACCGTAGTACCACAAGGCCCCCACCGTCACGATGATGCTGCCGACACCGGTCAGGATCAGCGGGATGGCGTTGCGTTCTTCACTCATTGCTTGTTCTTCTCGTCAGGGTAATTGGGTACTTCGGCCAGCCGCCGCAGGCCGTTGAAATGGCTGGGGTCGTCGAGGAAACGCAGCATCACCTGGCGCCAGGTCGGGTCGGCGAAGGTCTGCACGTGGCCACCACGGGTCAGTTGCAGCACCCGCGGCGCTGGCGCGTGCTGGTACAGGCGGATGCCGTTGTCCATCGGCACCAGGGTGTCGTCGATGCTGTGGAAGAACAGCTTGGGCGGGCTGCTCAGCTGCTCGATCGAGCGGATCGCGCTGTCACCGTCCGGCACCAGCCACGACAGCGGCACCTGCAGCGGCCAGGTCATCCACGAGGTGCTTAGGGCAAAGCGCCCGACCGCACGGTAACTGGCCGGCACACCGTCGAACACCAGGGCACTGAAACGCTGGCGCTGCTCCGGGTGGGCCGCCAGGTAGTGAATGGCCATGGCCCCGCCAAGGCTCTGCCCCAGCAGTACCAGCGGCTTGCCCTTGACCTCGGGGGCCTGCTCCAGCCAGGCCATGGCCGCGGCGATGTCCTGATACACCTCGGGCAGGCTCGGCTCGCCCTGGGAGAGGCCATAGCCGCGGTAATCGATCATCAACACCTGGTAACCCTGCTCCGGCAGCCAGTAGCTGCCGCCCAGGTGCCCAGGCAGGTTGCCGCCATTGCCATGCAGGTGCAGCACCGTGCCCTTGACCTCGACCCCGGCCTTGGCCGGCAGCCACCAGCCGTGCAGGCGGATGCCATCAGCAGTGGTCAAGGTGACATCGCGGTACTCGAGCTTGGCCCGCTCGGGCGTGAACGGCTGGCCGCGCTCGGGATAGAACAGCAGGCTGCTGCAACCGCCCAGGCCCAGCAGGATCAAACCCAGGGCCAGCAGGCGGCAGCACTCAGAGAATGTTCGCGTAATCGGCTTCAATGCGGTCCAGGCTCAGGTGGTTGAGGAAGTTGGAGAAGCACATCCAGGCCGACAGCGCGTTGAGGTCGCGGAACTGCTCGGGCAGGTACTTGGGCGGCTCGACCAGGCCTTCCTCGACCAGCTGTCGCAGGGTACGCATGTCTTCCAGGGTGGTCTTGCCGCAGAACAGCAACGGGATCTGTTCGAGCTTGCCCTTCTTCACGGCCAACTGAATGTAGTTGTAAACCATGATGAAGCCTTTGAGGTAGGACAAGTCCTTGGTAAATGGCAGGCCATTGGGCACCGACCCACGGAACACCCGGCTGGCGTTACTGTAGCTCTGCGCCATCTCGAACCCTTGCTCGCGGAAGAAGCTGTAGATCTGCATGAAATCGGCACCCTCCTCGACCATGTGGATGGCGCGGGTCCGATTGGTGAGCTTGCGCAGGCGGCTGGGGTAGGAGGCGAAGGCGATCACCTCCATGAGGATGGCCAGGCCTTCCTGGGTCACCGTCGACGAGGGCGGGCCCTTGGCCAGGAAGGTACAGATCGGCTGGTTCAGGCCGTTGAGCGTGGTGCCGACATGCACCAGCCCTTCGTGCACCTCCAGGGCGCGCACGTCACGGGCGTTGAACATGGCGTCGGCACGCACCTTGATGTAGTCGGCCCCGGCTGCGGCATCGGCGACGATGCCGTCGGACTCGAACACACGGATGGTCCCCTCGGCCTCGCCGAACACCTTGTTCAGCCGGTGCTGGAGGATTTCCACGGCCTCCTTGGCGGTGAGGTTCTTCGGTTCGTCCTTGAGGTCGCCACGGCCATCGATGTTGTTCAGGTAGTCCGACAGCATCAGGCCGAGGTCGGCCAAGGTCGGATCACCAGCGTGGAAGGCATCGGAGGCAGCGCCGTACAGTTCCTGGGAGATCAGCCCGAAATCCTCGGTGCCGCGCGCTTCGAGCATGCGCACCACCATGCGGTATTCGCGGCACATGCGCTTCATGATCTGCCCGACCGGGTTGAACTGGCCGAGCTGGCGAATGATGTCGCGCTCGATGCCCTGGAACTCGGCCTTGACCGCGCTGGAGTCGAACGCCAGCGGGCGCGACTGGTAGTAGGCACGGTCGACTGCCGGCGGCTCCTTGCCCTTGGCCTTGAGGAAACCCTGGCGGATATTGTCGTCCCACTTCACCGCGTCCAGAACCCGGATCGGGGTCTGTGCCGCAACGATGCGGTCGGACAGGGCACGGATGGTTTGCTGGTATTCGTCCACCGGGGACTCCTTTCTAGTACAGGAAACCTGTACCGGCCTCTTCGCGGGCTCGCCCGCTCCCACAGGAGCGGCGCCACAGTCGAGAGCAGCGCTGTACCTGTGGGAGCGGGCAAGCCCGCGAAGAGGCCGGCACAGGTAATTACTTGCCGGAGCGCTGGAACCGCGCCACTTCAACGAACAGGTCGGAGTTGGCCGGGTCGTCCAGGTACGCCAGCACCCGCGCCGACGGGCTGTCGATCAGCACACCGTCGCCGTTGTCTTCCGGCACCTCGGTGCTGCGCCCGGTCAGCTCCTTCTTGTCCACCGCCTGCTGCACCTGCTCGACATCCAGGTTGTAGACCACCAGTTCCTTGCCGTCGACGATATCGAAACCGCCGATCAGGAAGTTGCCACCCAGGCGCTTCGGCACGCCAGCCGACAGGTACCAGCGGTTGCCGTGGCGCGACACGGTGAACACGTATTCCTCGGGGGCCTTGCCCTTGGCCGTGGCCACTGCCTTGTAGGCATCCCCGCCGCTACGGCTGATCACCAGCTTCAGCGGCTCGCCCCAGGCGTCCTTGCTGCTCCACTTGCCGAGCAGGGCCTTGGGCGCCGCCTGGTTGCTCGGCAAGGGCTCGTGGAAGGTCACCAGACAACCGCCCAGCAGCAGGAATGACAAAGTCAACAACACCACACGCCAGGCTTTCATCAGGTTCTCCTTGAAAAGTCGGTCTCGGCTCAGGCCGATGCCAGCACCAGCTGCAGGTATCGGCTAAGCATAGCGAGCATCTGCCCATCGGCTTGCGCGTTCGCATCCTTGAGCAGGCCCTGATATTCCATCTGCTCGATAATCGCCGTCAACATTTGGGCGTCCTGTTCCGGTTGCTGCGAGCCCACCACCTGCAGCAATTGGCGGGTGCCATGCAGCAGGATCTGTTCATGGGCGCACACCAGTTGAGCCAGGCGCGGGCACAGCAGCGCCTCCTGGCGGAAGGCCTGCTCGGCCATCAGGAAGTCGCGGCGGTTCAACAGTTGCCGCTGCACGTAGTCGGCTGTCATGCGCGCTACCTCGTCAGCCAGGCGTGCCCGCGCCTGCGGGCTGCCGTCACCCTCGGCCAGCAACTGGCGCAACACCACCTCGGTATTGGCCCACAGCTTGGCCATGTAGGCGGCGCTGCGTTCGACGTACTGAGCGAAGGTATCGGTCAGCAGATCCTCGATGTCCTTGAAGTAGTAGGTGGTGGCCGACAGTGGCACACCGGCCTCGGCGGCGACGGCGCGATGGCGCACACCGCGTACGCCATCGCGCACGACAATGCGCATGGCGGCGTCGAGGATCAGTTGGCGACGCTGCTCGCTGCCCTGACGGGCAGTCTTGCGGCCTTGGTATTGCACGCTTTCGGCGACGGCGGTGGCGATGCCGGCGGCGCCCTGGTGAGGCATTGCGGGTGTCACGGGGTGTACCTCATGGTTCAAGTCATCTGCAGCCTGTACCGGCCCAATCGCCGGCAAGCCAGCTCCCACAGGGGGCCCACAATCTTCAGGACTTGCGCAGTACCTGTGGGAGCTGGCACCCATAGGGGTCCCACAACCTTCAGGACTTGTGCAGTACCTGTGGGAGCTGGCTTGCCGGCGATAGGGCCGGTACTGACAACATAAAGCTTCAGGCAAGAAAAAGCCGCCTCGAAAGGCGGCTCGTTCAATTCACTCAGGCCTGCGGACGCATGTGCGGGAACAGGATCACGTCGCGGATCGACGGCGAGTTGGTCAGCAGCATCACCAGGCGGTCGATGCCGATGCCTTCACCTGCAGTCGGCGGCATGCCGTACTCCAGGGCGCGAACGAAGTCGGCGTCGTAGTGCATGGCTTCGTCGTCACCGGCGTCCTTCTCGGCCACCTGGGCCAGGAAGCGCTCGGCCTGGTCTTCGGCATCGTTGAGCTCGGAGTAGGCGTTGGCGATCTCGCGGCCACCGATGAACAGCTCGAAACGGTCGGTAACAGCCGGGTTGTCGTCGTTGCGACGGGCCAGCGGCGACACTTCGAACGGGTACTCGGTGATGAAGTGCGGCTGCTCCAGCTTGTGCTCGACCAGCTCTTCGAAAATCATCACCTGCAGCTTGCCCAGGCCTTCGTGGCCCAGCACCTTGGCACCGGCCTTTTTGGCGATGTCGCGGGCGCGGTCGACGTCCTGCAGGTCGGCAGCGGTCAGCTCCGGGTTGTACTTGAGGATCGAGTCGAATACCGACAGGCGGGCGAACGGCTCGCCGAAGTGGAACACCTTGTCGCCGTACGGCACGTCGGTAGTGCCCAGTACCAGCTGCGCCAGCTCGCGGAACAGTTCCTCGGTGAGGTCCATGTTGTCGCGGTAGTCGGCGTAGGCCTGGTAGAACTCGAGCATGGTGAATTCAGGGTTGTGACGAGTCGAAACGCCTTCGTTACGGAAGTTGCGGTTGATCTCGAACACCTTCTCGAAGCCACCAACCACCAGGCGCTTGAGGTACAGCTCCGGCGCGATACGCAGGAACATGGCCATGTCCAGGGCGTTGTGGTGGGTTTCGAACGGCTTGGCCGCAGCACCACCCGGGATGGTTTGCAGCATCGGCGTCTCGACTTCGAGGAAGTCGCGCTCGATGAGGAACTTGCGGATGTGCGAGATCACCTGCGAACGCACACGGAAGGTGTGGCGGGTTTCTTCGTTGACCATCAGGTCGACGTAACGCTGGCGGTAGCGCTGCTCGGTGTCGGTCAGGCCGTGGTGCTTGTCGGGCAGCGGGCGCAGCGACTTGGTCAGCAGGCGCACGTTGGTCATTTCGACGTACAGGTCGCCCTTGCCGGAACGGGCCAGGGTGCCTTCGGCGCTGATGATGTCGCCCAGGTCCCAGGTCTTGACCGCGGCCAGGGTTTCTTCCGGCAGGGTCTTGCGGTTGACGTAGACCTGGATACGGCCGGTCATGTCCTGAATGACCATGAACGAGCCGCGGTTGAGCATGATGCGGCCGGCAACCTTGACCGGAATCGCTGCAGCTTCCAGTTCTTCCTTGGTCTTGTCCGCATACTGCTTCTGCAGGTCGTTGCAGTAGCTGTCGCGACGGAAGTCATTGGGGAAGGCATTGCCCTTGGCGCGCTCGGCGGCAAGCTTTTCCTTGCGCAGGGCGATCAGGGCGTTTTCTTCCTGTTGCAGGTCTTGCGCTTCGGTCTTGAGGTCGCTCATTTCGTCATTCTTTCCATCAGGTGTTCGGTGCCCCTTTCGGGCAGGGCACGCGATACCGGCCCCAGGCCAGGTACCGCGGCGGTTGTGTGCGGTTTACAGCCCCTGCTTGAGGCTCGCTTCCAGGTACTGGTCGAGGTCGCCGTCCAGCACCTTCTGGCAGTCGCTGCGCTCGACACCGGTACGCAGGTCCTTGATACGCGAGTCATCCAGCACGTAGGAGCGGATCTGGTGGCCCCAGCCGATGTCCGACTTGCTGTCTTCCAGCGCCTGCGAGGCGGCGTTGCGCTTCTGCATTTCCAGCTCGTACAACTTGGCCCGCAGCATTTTCATGGCGGTGTCCTTGTTGGCGTGCTGGGAGCGTTCGTTCTGGCAAGCCACCACGGTGTTGGTCGGTACGTGGGTAATACGCACCGCCGAGTCGGTGGTGTTAACGTGCTGACCACCGGCACCGGAGGAACGGTAGGTGTCGATACGCAGGTCGGCCGGGTTGATCTCGATCTCGACCTTGTCGTCGATCTCGGGCGACACGAACACCGCCGAGAACGAGGTGTGGCGACGGGCACCGGAGTCGAACGGGCTCTTGCGTACCAGGCGGTGCACGCCGATCTCGGTGCGCAGCCAGCCGAAGGCGTACTCGCCCTTGATATGCACGGTGGCGCCCTTGATGCCGGCGACTTCACCTTCGGAAAGCTCGATGATGGTGGCATCGAAACCACGCTTGTCGGCCCAGCGCAGGTACATGCGCAGCAGGATGTTGGCCCAGTCCTGCGCCTCGGTACCACCGGAGCCGGCCTGGATGTCCAGGTAGGCGTTGTTCATGTCCATCTCGCCGCTGAACATGCGACGGAACTCGAGCTGGGCCAGTTTTTCTTCCAGGCCTTCCAGTTCGGTCACGACGTCGCCGACGGCGCCTTCGTCATTTTCTTCGACGGCCATGTCGAGCAGGTCCTGGCAGTCGGCCAGGCCACCGGACAGCTTGTCCAGGGTCTCGACGACCTGTGCCAGCATGGCACGCTCGCGGCCCAGGGCCTGGGCGTACTCGGGCTTGTTCCAGACGTTGGGGTCTTCCAGCTCGCGGTTGACTTCGATCAGGCGGTCATGCTTGTGATCGTAGTCAAAGATACCCCCGAATGGACTGGGAACGCTCGGTGAGGTCCTTGATGGTGTTCAGGATCGGTTGGATTTCCATGGGCTGGCTACTCGCACGAATTCGGTGAAAAGCCTGCGAGTATAACCGAGTCCGCCGCAGGGCGGCAGACCCGCCGGGCGGTAGAAGTGGTGTCGGCAGAATGAGGTGAACGCCTGCCCCGGCCTATCGCCGGCAAGCCAGCTCCCACAGGTACAGCGCAGGTCTCAGGCATACGCTGTACCTGTGGGAGCTGGCTTGCCGGCGATGAGGCCCTGTCAGGCGATACCAACCTGGTTGCGCCCGCCATTCTTGGCCTGGTACAGGCCTTTGTCCGCAGCCGAGATCAGTTGCCGGCTATGGCTGCCGATGGGCGGAGTCTGGGTGGCCAGGCCAATGCTCACGGTCAGATACGAGTCGGGCACCGGCGCGGTGTGCGGGATGCCCAGGCCGAGCACGGTCTGGCGCAGCTTCTCGGCCACCAGGCGTGCCCCGCCCGGCGTGGTGTTGGGCAATACCAGGACGAATTCCTCGCCACCATAGCGCGCCGGCAGGTCGGTCGGCCGCGAGCACGAGCCGCGGATCGCCTCGGCCACCTGGCGCAAGGCCTCGTCACCGGCCAGGTGGCCAAAGCTGTCGTTGTAGGCCTTGAAGTAGTCCACGTCGATCATCAGCAGCGACAACTGCTGCTGCTCACGCATGGCCCGGCGCCACTCCAGTTCCAGGTACTCGTCGAAGTGGCGGCGGTTGGACAACCCGGTCAGGCCATCGGAGTTCATCAGCCGCTGCAGCATCAGGTTGGTATCGAGCAGTTGCTGCTGGCTGACGCGCAGGGCGCGGTAGGCCTCGTCGCGCTGCAACAGGGTCAGGTAGGAACGCGAGTGATAGCGGATGCGCGCCACCAGCTCGATGGTATCCGGCAGCTTGACCAGGTAATCATTGGCCCCGGCAGCAAAGGCTGCGCTCTTGACCAGCGGGTCTTCCTTGGTCGACAGGACGATGATCGGGATGTCCTGGGTCGCCGGGTTGTTGCGGTATTCACGCACCAGGGTCAGCCCGTCCAGGCCAGGCATGATCAGGTCCTGCAGGATCACCGTGGGCTTGATGCGCACGGCCTGGGCCACCGCCTGGTGCGGGTCGGCGCAGAAGTGGAAGTCGATGTTCTCTTCATGGGCCAGGCCACGCCGCACCGCCTCGCCGATCATGGCCTGGTCGTCGACCAGCAGCACCATCGCCGAGTTCTCGTTGGGGGTCGTGAAACCTTCGATCGGTAAATCATTCATACCTGTTCACCCGATCACTGCCGGCCTGGCGGCGTGATTCAATACACTTCGTCATTTTGCGAAAAATTCCATCAAGCGCCCGGCTATGCGTTCCAGCGGGCGGATTTCCACTGCGGCATCGATGGCCGCAGCGGCCTTGGGCATCCCGTACACCGCACTGCTGGCCTGGTCCTGGGCAATGGTCAGGAAGCCCTGCTGGCGCATCAGCTTCAGGCCCTGGGCACCATCGCGGCCCATGCCGGTAAGCAACACGCCCACCGCATCGCCGGTCCAATAGCGCGCCACACTCTCGAAGAACACATCGATCGAGGGCCGGTAGATTTCATTGACAGGTTCGGCAGTGTAGGCCAGTTGGCCGTTCTGTAGCAGGCGGATGTGGTGATTGGTGCCTGCCAGCAACACCTGCCCCGGCTGCGGCGGCTCGCCTTCACGGGCCAGGCGCACCGGCAGCCCGGCAGCGCTGCTGAGCCATTCGGCCATGCCCGCGGCAAACACCTGGTCCACATGCTGGACCAGCACGATGGCCGCCGGAAACGCCGCCGGCAGGCCCTGCAGCAACACTTCCAGCGCCGCCGGGCCACCTGCCGACGAGCCGATCGCCACCAGGCCGCGGCGCTGGGAAGCCTCGCGCAGCGGCGTGGCCACCGGGCGGGCGGCAGGCGAACGTTGCTGGCCGATCAGCCAGCCGATATTGAGGATTTTGCGCAGCAGTGGCGCCGCCGCTTCACGGGGATCGCCCGCGCCCAGCGCCGGCGTATCCACCACGTCGAGTGCGCCGTAGCCCATGGCCTCGAACACCCGGTGCACGTTCTGCTTGCGGTCGACTGTGACGATGACGATGGCGCATGGGGTTTCGGCCATGATCCGCCGGGTGGCCTCGACGCCATCCATGACCGGCATTATCAGGTCCATGAGGATCAGGTCTGGCTGCTGCTCGGTGCAGCGCTGCACCGCCTCGGCGCCATTGCTGGCCACCCATACCACCTCGTGCGCCGGCTCCAGGGCGACCGCCCGGCGCAGCGCCTCCACGGCCATGGGCATGTCGTTGACGATGGCGATCTTCATCCCTGAGCACCTCCGATCAGCTCAACCACAGCATCCAGCAACGCATCGTCATGGAAACTGGCCTTTGCCAAATAGTAGTCGGCGCCGGCATCCAGGCCACGCCGTCGGTCTTCCTCACGGTCCTTGTAGGACACCACCATCACCGGCAGCGATTGCAGGCGCTGGTCGCGGCGCACCAGGGTGACCAGTTCGATGCCGTCCATGCGCGGCATGTCGATGTCGGTGATCAGCAGGTCGAAGTCCTCGCCACGCAAGGCGTTCCAGCCGTCCATGCCGTCCACCGCCACGGCCACGTCATAGCCACGGTTGCCGAGCAGCTTGCGCTGCAGTTCTCGCACGGTCAGCGAATCGTCGACCACCAGGATGCGCTGGCGCGCCACGCCACGGGCGCCGCTGCTGCCGCGTTCGATGCGTTCCAGGCTGCCGGTGCTGAGCAGTTTCTCTACCGAGCGCAGCAGGTCCTCGACATCGACGATCAGCACCACCGAGCCATCGTCGAGCAAGGCGCCGGAAGAAATGTCCTGCACCTTGCCCAGCCGTGGGTCGAGCGGCATCACCACCAGCACCCGCTCGCCCACCAGCCGCTCCACGGCCACGCCGTACAGTTGCTCGCGCTCGCGGATCACCACTACCCGCAGGCTGCTCTCCTGCGTTTGCCCGGCCGGGCGGTTGAGCAGTTGGCTGGCCGCGACCAGGCCGATGTGCCGGCCTTCGTGCCAGAAGTGCTGACGCCCCTCGATCTGCACGATCTCTTCGGCGCTCACTTCCAGCGTGCGTTCGATATGAGCGAGCGGGAAGGCATAGGCCTCGCCGCCCACCTCGACCACCAGGCTGCGCACCACCGACAGGGTCAGTGGCACCTGCAGGTGAAAACGGCAGCCCTGCCCGGCCAGCTGGGTCAGCTCGATAGAACCGCGCAGTTCACGGATCATGTGCTGCACCGCATCCAGGCCCACGCCGCGCCCGGACACCTCGGTGACCTTGTCGCGCAGGCTGAAACCGGGCAAGAACAGGAACGTCAGCAACTCTTGCTCGCTCATCCGCGCCACCGTGTCGGCGGGCGACAGGGCACGCCCGACAATGCTGCTGCGCAGGCGCTCGAGGTCGATGCCGGCACCGTCGTCGATCAGTTCCAGGCTGAGCATTCCGGCCTGGTGCGAGGCCCGCAGGCGGATCACCCCCTCCTCCGCCTTGCCCGCCAGCAGGCGCCGCTCGGGCAGCTCGATGCCGTGGTCGACCGCATTGCGCAACAGGTGGGTCAGCGGTGCTTCGAGCTTTTCCAGCACATCGCGGTCGACCTGGGTCTTGTCCCCTTCCACCAGCAGCCGCACCGGCTTGCCCAGCGAACGGCCAAGGTCGCGCACCATGCGGCTCTGGCCGGTCAGCACATCGGCAAACGGCCGCATCCGGCAGGCCAGCGCGGTGTCGTACAGCAGTTGTGCGCGCTGGCTGGCCTGCCAGCCGAACTCGTCCAGATCGGCAGCCTGCTGCTGCAGGATCTGCTGGGTTTCCGCCAGCAGGCGCTGGGTCTGTGCCAGGGCTTCGAGCACCTCGCTGCTCTGGCCACTGTCCTCCAGTTGCATGCGCAGGCCATCAAGCGCCTGCATGCCCTGGCCGTGCATGCGCTTGAGGCGCTGCAGGGTGGCCAGGTAAGGCTTGAGCCGCTGGGTTTCCACCAGCGACTTGCTGGACAGGTCGAGCAGGCTGTTGAGGCGGTCGGCGGTGACCCGCAGCACCCGCTCTGTACCTTCGCCGGTGCGCTTGCCGGCCTTGCGACGTGGGGCCAGCTCGGGCTCGGTCTCAGGCTCCAAGGGTTCGACAGGCAGCGGCAAAGGTTCGGTTTGCACGGTTTGCACCGGCGCTTCCGGCAGCGCTGGCACGGCTGGCGGCGCGGGGGGCACGGCTGCCGCCCCCGGGTCGAGCAGGTTGGCCATTTGCGCAAGGAACACCGGCAGGGTCGCCTGCGCCCCGGCGTCGCCAGGCGTGGCGATGCGCATCAACAGGTCGGTGCCCTGCAACAGGGCATCGATATGCTCGGCGCTCAGCCGCAGGCGGCCCTCCTGGGCGGCCACCAGGCAGTCTTCCATGACGTGGGCGACGCTGACGCCAGCGTCCACCCCGACGATCCGCGCCGCGCCCTTCAGCGAGTGGGCCGCGCGCATGCAAGCCTCGAGCTGGTCAGCCTGCGTGGGATTACGCTCCAGCGCCATCAGGCCGACGCTGAGCACCTGGGTCTGCGCCTCGGCCTCCAGGCTGAACAGTTCGAGCAACGATGCGTCGCGCATTTGCTCTGGGGTCATGACAGGCTCCGCTGCACGGCAGACAGTAAGTGTTGATCGTCCAGCACCCGCACGCTGCGGCCACGCCATTGCAGGACCGCTGCGGTGAAGTGGGAGGCGTCCTGGCCGCCGCCCAGCAACAGCGGGTCGAGCCGGTGAATGCCGTCGATTTCCTCGACCGCCATCACCACCGGCCCGCCATCCGCAGCCAGGATCAGCATGCGTGGCATCGCCCGGCCGCCCCGTTGCTCGGCAGCGCTGGCCTGCACACCCAGCAGGTCGGCCAGTGACAGGCACGGCACCAGCGCACCGCGCACGTTGGCCACCCCCTGCAACACCCGCGAGCGCTGGTGCGGCAGCGAATGCACCGCCTGCAGCGGGGCAATTTCGGCCAGGCAGGCGGTGGCCAGCGCCAGCCACTCTTCGCCCAGGCGGAACAGCAGCATGGAGCGGCCGGTGTTTTCCTCGACCGGTGGCGCCACGGCAGCCTGGTGGTCCTGCATCAGCGCGTAGCGGTCGAGCAGGCGTGTGGCCGCTGCGGCATATACCTCGCAGTTGCGGCAGTGAACGTGACGTTCCAGCAGCGGGCACTGCTTGTCGCCGTGCACGCCAATGCGGTTCCAGCAGTCGTCGATGTGCGCGTCATCCTCGGCGAGCAATTGCATCGCGGATTCCTTCATCGTTCAGACTCCCGACCAACCCGCGCGGCGCGCTCCTGAAGGCGTCGGGCACCGGCCAGGTCGCCCTGGGCCGCCAGCAAGGCCGCCAGGTGCACCAACGCCTCGGGGTGCTGCGGTTCCAGGTACAGGGCTTTGCGATAGTGGGTCAGTGCCTGCTGCGCATCGCCTTCGGTATCGCTGAGCAGCCCCAGCCAGTAGTAAACCTGCGCCGAAGGCGCGAACTGGCCCAGGTAGCGCTGGCATTCGGCACGGGCTTGCTCGCTGGCGCCGGCATTGGCAAGCCGGGCAATGCTGGCCAGCAACTCGCTTGCCTCCTCGCGCTTGTGCTCGCGCGCCGGCGCTGGCTTGGCGGCCACGGGCAGCACCCGCAGTGGGCGCGGCGACGCTGCGCTCGGTAACGGATAGCCTGGCTTGGCCGGTACTGGCGATGTGCGCCGCAAGGGCTGGACCGGGGGCGTAGCCAGCGCAGCGCCGCCACCCTCCTGGCGCACGTAGGCGAACGACTGGGCAATCCCCAGCGGGCGCATGCCCAATCGCGCCAGCAAGCTGCCTTCGGCCGGGCCGATGAACAGCACACCCTGTGGGTGCAACAAGCGCTTGAGCACTTCGAACACCCGTTGTTGGGTCGGCACGTCGAAATAGATCAGCAGGTTGCGGCAGAACACGAAGTCGTACAGCCCATCGCGGCTGGCCAGCGCCGGGTCGAGCACGTTGCCCACCTGCAGGCTGACCTGCTCGCGCACCCGCTCATGCAGGAGGTGGCCTTCGTCGAGGGCATCGAAGTAACGCTCGCGAAAGCCCAGGTCGCTACCACGGAAGGCATTGCGCCCGTACACGGCCTGCCCGGCCTTGGCCACGGAACTGGGGCTGATGTCCATGCCGTCGATCATGAACGCCCCCGGCGCGATACCGGCATCGAGCAAGGCCATGGCCAACGAATAGGGTTCCTCGCCGGTCGAGCAAGGCAGGCTGAGCAAACGCAGCGGGCGCGCCCCGGCCAGCTCGGCCAGGCGCTTGTGCGCCAGGCTGGCCAAGGCGGTGAAGGATTCGGGGTAACGGAAGAACCAGGTTTCCGGGACGATTACCGCTTCGATCAGCGCCTGTTGCTCATCCATCGACTGCTGCAGGTGCAGCCAGTAATCATCCAGGTCCGCAGCGTTCACGGCCACGCAGCGCTGGCGCAGCGCACGCTCGACCATGGGCGCGCCCACCGACTCCACGTCCAGGCCGATGCGTTCACGCAGGAAGCGGAAAAAATGCTGTTCGTTCATGTCGGCATCCCTGTCGGATCATCCGCGTACAGCAACTCGTGCACGGCATCGGGCAGCAGATCGTTGACTTCGATGCGCTGCAACAAGCCCTGCTCGTCCTGACGCACCGGCCCCAGGTACGGGGCTTCACCGCTGTCCACGCCATACGGCTGGAACTCGTCGGGGTGGCAACGCAGGGTTTCGGTGGCCTGCTCCAGGATCAGGCCAAGCTGCAGGCCGCCTCGGTAGTGCACCAGCACCAGGCGGGTACTGGTGCGCTGCGCCGCCGGCTGGCCGAAGCTCAATGCCGCCAGGTCGACCACCGGGACCAGCAGGCCCCGGTGTGCAAGGATGCCTGCGACCCAGGCAGGCGCCTTGGCGATCGGCTTGAGCGGCTGGCGCGGCAGCACCTCGATCACTTCGTGCACGCTCAGGGCAAAGCGTTGCTCCCGGATGCGAAACTGCAGGTACAACGCCCCCTTGGCGTTGACCGCCCGCGCGGCGCGCGGTTGCAAGTCGTTCATCGCAGTCAGACTTTGAAGCGCGACACGCCGCCACGCAGGCCAGCGGCCACCTGGCTCAGCTCATCGATGGCGAAACTGGCCTGGCGCAGCGATTCGACCGTCTGGGTGCTGGCATCGCTGAGCTGGGCCAGCGCCTGGTTGATCTGCTCGGCACCGGTGGCCTGTGCCTGCATGCCTTCGTTGACCATCAGCACGCGCGGTGCCAGGGCCTGCACCTGGTGGATGATCTGGCTGAGCTGTTCGCCCACTTGCTGCACCTCGAACATGCCGCGGCGCACTTCTTCGGAAAACTTGTCCATGCCCATGACCCCGGCCGACACCGCCGACTGGATCTCGCGCACCATCTGCTCGATATCGTAGGTGGCCACGGCGGTCTGGTCGGCCAGGCGACGCACTTCGGTGGCTACCACGGCAAAGCCGCGGCCGTACTCGCCGGCCTTTTCCGCTTCGATGGCAGCGTTGAGCGACAGCAGGTTGGTCTGGTCGGCGACCTTGACGATGGTCACCACCATCTGGGTGATGTTGCTGGCCTTTTCGTTGAGGATGCCCAGCTTGGCGTTGACCAGGTCGGCGGCGCCCATCACCTGGTGCATGGTTTCTTCCATGCGTGCCAGGCCCTGCTGGCCGGAACCGGCCAGGCTGGAGGCCTGGTCGGCGGCCGAGGTGACTTCGGTCATGGTGCGCACCAGGTCACGCGAAGTGGCGGCGATTTCCCGCGAGGTGGCGCCGATTTCGGTGGTGGTGGCGGCCGTTTCGGTGGCGGTGGCCTGCTGTTGCTTGGAGGTTGCGGCGATTTCGGTCACCGAGGTGGTCACCTGCACCGACGAACGCTGGGCCTGGGCCACCAGGTTGGCCAGGGCCTCGGCCATTTCGTTGAATCCGCTTTCGATGGCGCCGAACTCGTCCTTGCGGTCCAGGCTTAGGCGCATGCTCAGGTCGCCCGAGCGCAGTTTGTCGAGGGCATGGACAATGCGCTGCATGGGCGCGGTGATGGCGCGCATCAGCAACAGGCCGCAGATACCGGCGGCGATGATCGCCAGCAGCAGCGAAACTATCATGCTGCCCTTGGCCGTGCTCACGGCGCCGACGATCTCGTTGGTGTCGGTGTCGGCGGAGGCCCGGTTGTGCTCGATCACTTCGTTCAGGTGCTTGCGGCCTTCGATCCAGGCCGGGGTGAGCACATCGGTGATCAACCGCTGGGCTTCCGCGTAGTTGCGCTGTCGATAGGCTTCCAGCACCTGGTCGACGATCTTGAGGTAGGCATCTTTCATCTGGATGAAGGTGTCGAAGCGCGCCTGGTCGTCATCGTCCTGAATGGTGCCCTGGTAGCTGTCCATGTGCTCTTTCAGGCGGTCCTGGAAGCTCTTGAACAGCTCTGCGTCCGCCGAAGTGAATTCGCGGTGATTGGACAGCCCCACCAGCTGCTGGCTGGTGACGTAACTGTCGACCCAGGCACTACGGATCATCGAGCTGTAGTAGAGGCCGGGAATGCTGTCGGTCCCCACTGCCTGCTCGGCGGATGCGATGGTCACCAACCGCGAGTAGGCGGCCACGATCATCAGCAGCATGATGGCGATGATCACGGCGAAACTTGCCAGGATCCGTTGGCGCAAGGTCCAGTTCTTCACATTCAGCCCTCAGGAATTCACAACGAGCGGGAAAAATCGCCGAAGTATAGCCCAGGCGCCCAGTGCTCATGCGGCTGAAATGTGGGGTAACCGGGTAACCTTGCCGACAGACCGGTCATTTGTGCCCAACGCCATTGGGGCCGCTGTGCGGCCCATCGCCGGCAAGCCATGTGCGATCCCTGTGGGAGCCGGCTTGCCGGCGATCGGCTACAACGCAGCCCCCGTCACTGGCCGGCGGCAAGCCTTGCCTGGCTTTCCAGTTCCTGACGCAAGGCCGGGTCCAGGCGCAGCTGGCGGGCCAGTTCGTCCAGGTAGGCGCGCTCCATGAAGTTTTCCTGGTCGACCATCATCACGCTGGCCAAGTACATCTCGGCGGCCATTTCCGGCGTTTGCGCGGCACGGGCCACTTCGGCCGGGTCCAGCGGCTTGTTCAGCTCGGCATGCAGCCAGTGCTGCAACTCGCGGTCGTTGTCCAGGCGGGTGAATTCGCCCTCGATCAGCGCACGCTCGCGTTCGTCGATATGGCCATCGGACTTGGCCGCCGCCACCAGCGCCCGCAGTACCGCCTGGCTGTGCAGCTCGGCCTGGGCCGGCGGCAGGCGGTCGACGGTCTGTGGCTCGGTGGCGGCCACCTGCTGGCGCGCCTGCCAGTTGCCGTAGGCCTTGTAGGCCAGCACACCGAGCGCGGCCAGGCCGCCATAGGTGAGGGCCTTGCCGCCATATTTGCGGGCCTTCTTGTTGCCCAGCAGCAAGCCCATGGCGCCCGCCGCCAGGGCGCCGCCACCGGCACCGGAAAGCAGGCTGCCAAGGCCGCCGGCACTGGCGCCTGGCTTGCCAGAGCTGCCCTTGCCGGCCTGGCTGGCGAGCAAGTCCTGGCCGGACTTGAGCAACTGGTCGAGCAATCCCCGGGTATTCATCAAACGGTCTCCACGTTGGCCAAGGGAGCCGTCAGGTTAAGCCCTGCCCGCCCGATCGCCATGGGGGGATTTGCTTCCGGATGTTGCATTGGCTGGCAAAAAGCCAACTAGACTCGATATCGCCAATACCGCGCTAACCGCACCACGTTCATGACGATCGCTTCACGGCTTGCTTGATGACTGCCCCGACCAAAATCTCCAAGAAGAGGGAACACCATGTCAGTGCACAAGACCGCATTGCTCGGCGCAACCGCCTGCGCCGTGCTGGCCAGCGCCAGCCTGCAGGCTGCGGAACCGCCCAAGGCCCTGGGGCCCGGCGAGGGCCGCCTGGACATCGTCGCCTGGCCCGGCTACATCGAGCGCGGTGAAAGTGACAAGGCCTACGACTGGGTGACCGGCTTCGAGAAGGAAACTGGCTGCAAGGTCAGCGTCAAGACCGCCGCCACCTCGGACGAGATGGTCAGCCTGATGACCAAGGGCGGCTACGACCTGGTCACCGCCTCGGGCGATGCCTCGCTGCGGCTGATCGCGGGCAAGCGGGTACAGCCGATCAACACCGCCTTGATCCCCAACTGGAAGAACATCGACCCACGGCTGCAGAACGGTGGCTGGTACGTGGTCGACAAGCAGGTCTACGGCACCCCGTACCAATGGGGGCCGAACGTGCTGCTGTACAACACCGATGTGTTCAAGCAGGCGCCTACCAGCTGGGGCGTGCTGTTCGAGCCGCAGAACCTGCCCGACGGCAAGCCGAACAAGGGCCGCGTGCAGGCCTACGATGGGCCGATCTACATCGCCGATGCGGCGTTGTACCTGAAGGCAGCCAAGCCGGAGCTGGGCATCCAGGACCCGTACGAGCTGAGCGAAGCGCAGTACAAGGCCGTGCTGGAGCTGCTGCGCCAGCAGCAACCGCTGATCCACCGCTACTGGCATGACGCCACGGTGCAGATGAGCGACGTGAAGAACGAAGGCGTGGTTGCCTCCAGCTCCTGGGGCTACATGGTCAATGGCCTCAAGGCCGAGAAGCAGCCCGTGGCCTCGACCATTCCCAAGGAAGGCGCGACCGGCTGGGCCGACACCACCATGCTGCACAGCGAGGCCAAGCACCCCAACTGTGCCTACAAATGGATGGACTGGTCGCTGCAGCCGAAAGTACAGGGGGATGTGGCGGCCTGGTTCGGTTCGTTGCCGGCAGTGCCGGCGGCCTGCACCGGCAGCGAGCTGCTGGGGGCCGAGGGCTGCAAGACCAACGGTTTCGACAACTTCGACAAGATCGCCTTCTGGAAAACCCCGCAGGCCCAGGGCGGCAAGTTCGTGCCGTATAGCCGCTGGACCCAGGATTACATTGCGATCATGGGCGGGCGCTGAGGGTTTCTTCACCTGTACCGGCCCTATCGCCGGCAAGCCGGCTCCCACAGGGCCCGCATAGGCCTTGAGGCCTGCACAGTACCTGTGGGAGCTGGCTTGCCGGCGATAGGGCCGGTACAGGCAATACAAGAACAACCGAGTACCGCCTATGCCCCTAGCCGTCCAGTTCACCCAGGTTTCCCGCACCTTCGGCGAGGTCAAGGCCGTCGACCAGGTCAGCATCGACATCATCGATGGCGAATTCTTCTCCATGCTCGGCCCCTCTGGTTCGGGCAAGACCACCTGCCTGCGCCTGATCGCAGGCTTCGAGCAACCCACCAGCGGTTCGATCCGCATCCACGGTGTCGAGGCTGCGGGCGTACCGCCCTACCAGCGCGACGTCAACACCGTATTCCAGGACTACGCCCTGTTCCCGCACATGAACGTACTGGACAACATCGCCTACGGCCTGAAGGTAAAAGGCGTGGCCAAGGCCGAACGCCACAGCCGTGCCGAAGAAGCCCTGGCGATGGTGGCCCTGGCCGGCTACGGCGCGCGCAAACCGGCGCAGTTGTCCGGGGGCCAGCGCCAGCGCGTGGCCCTGGCCCGCGCGCTGGTCAACCGGCCACGGGTACTGCTACTGGACGAGCCGCTTGGCGCGCTGGACCTTAAGTTGCGCGAACAGATGCAGGGCGAGCTGAAAAAGCTGCAGCGCCAGCTGGGCATCACCTTCATCTTCGTCACCCACGACCAGACCGAGGCGCTGTCGATGTCCGATCGCGTCGCAGTGTTCAACCGCGGCCGTATCGAGCAGGTCGACACCCCGCGCAACCTTTACATGCAACCGGCAACCACCTTCGTCGCCGAATTCGTCGGCACCTCCAATGTGGTGCGCGGCGAACTGGCCACGTTGCTCAATGGCAGCCCGGCGCCCTTCTCCATCCGCCCCGAACACATCCGCCTCGGCGACCCGGCCACAGCCGGCCAGCACGTCCAGGTCAGCGGCCAGCTGCGCGATATCCAGTACCAGGGCAGTGCCACCCGCTACGAGCTGCAACTGGACAGCGGCCAGCTGCTGGCGGTGAGCCAGGCCAACGACCGCTGGCAGGCGCAGGCACAGGCCTGGCAAACCGGGCAACGGGTACAGGCGCACTGGCCCCGCGAAGCCATGACGGTGCTGCAGGAAACCGAGGGCCGCTGACATGAGCACACTGCGCGGCCTGTCCAACCTGCTGTACCGGCGCCCCAACCTGTACCTGGCCCTGCTGCTGACCCCACCGCTGACCTGGTTCGGCGCGATCTACCTGGGTTCGCTGCTGAACCTGCTGTGGCAGGGCTTCTATACCTTCGACGACTTCACCATGGCGGTGACCCCGGACCTGACCCTGGGCAATTTCGCCGCGCTGTTCAACCCGTCGAACTTCGACATCATCCTGCGCACCCTGGGCATGGCGCTGGCGGTGTCGCTGGCCAGCGCGGTGCTGGCCTTCCCCATCGCCTACTACATGGCGCGCTACACCAGCGGCAAGACCAAGGCGTTTTTCTATATCGCGGTGATGATGCCGATGTGGGCCAGCTACATCGTCAAGACCTACGCCTGGACCCTGCTGCTGGCCAAGGGTGGCGTGGCCCAATGGTTCGTCCAGCAACTGCACCTGGATACCCTGCTGCAAACGGTGCTGGCGGTGCCGGGCGTGGGCGGCAGCACGCTGTCAACTTCGCACCTGGGGCGCTTCATGGTGTTCGTATACATCTGGCTGCCGTTCATGATCCTGCCGATCCAGGCCTCGCTGGAACGCTTGCCGCCATCGCTGCTACAAGCCTCGGCAGACCTCGGCGCCCGGCCCGGGCAAACCTTCGTGCAGGTGATACTGCCGCTGTCGATCCCGGGCATTGCCGCCGGCTCGATCTTCACCTTCTCGCTAACCCTGGGCGACTTCATCGTGCCGCAGCTGATCGGCCCGCCCGGCTACTTCATCGGTAGCATGGTCTATGCCCAGCAAGGGGCGATCGGCAACATGCCGATGGCCGCCGCGTTCACCCTGGTGCCGATCGTGCTGATCGCGGTGTACCTGTCCATCGTCAAGCGACTGGGGGCCTTCGATGCACTCTGAAAAAGCCTCGACCGGGCTGCGCCTGGCTGCCTGGGGCGGGTTGCTGTTCCTGCACTTCCCGATCCTGATCATCTTCCTGTATGCCTTCAACACCGAAGACGCGGCGTTCAGCTTCCCGCCCAAGGGCTTTACCCTGAAGTGGTTCGCCGTGGCCTTCGCCCGGCCCGATGTGCTGGAAGCGATCAAGCTGTCACTGCAAGTGGCCTGCCTGGCCACGCTGATCGCCCTGGTGCTCGGCACGCTGGCCTCGGCGGCGCTGTACCGGCGCAGCTTTTTCGGCAAGGAGAGCATTTCGCTGATGCTGATCCTGCCCATCGCCCTGCCCGGCATCATCACCGGTATCGCTCTGCTTTCGGCGTTCAAGACCTTGGGGATCGAGCCCGGGGTTTTCACCATCGTGGTCGGCCATGCCACGTTCTGCGTGGTGATCGTCTACAACAACGTGATCGCTCGCCTGCGGCGTACTTCGCAGAGCCTGATCGAAGCCTCGATGGACCTGGGCGCCGATGGCTGGCAGACCTTCCGCTACATCATCCTGCCCAACCTCGGCTCGGCGCTCCTGGCCGGTGGCATGCTGGCCTTTGCCCTGTCGTTCGACGAAATCATCGTCACCACCTTCACTGCCGGCCACGAACGCACCCTGCCGATCTGGCTGTTCAACCAGCTCAGCCGCCCGCGCGACGTGCCGGTGACCAACGTGGTCGCCATGCTGGTGATGCTGGTGACCATGCTGCCGATCCTTGGCGCCTATTACCTGACCCGTGGCGGTGAAAGCGTCGCGGGCAGTGGCAAATGACCCTGGAGGAGTCCCCGATGCAAACGCAGATGCTGATCAATGGCCAGCTGGTCGCTGGCGAAGGCCCGGCCTGGACCGTGCTCAACCCGGCGCTGGGCAGTGCCCTGGCGCAGATCAACGAAGCCAGCGAGGCCCAGGTGGACAGTGCCGTGCGCGCCGCCGACCAGGCCTTCGACAGCTGGTCGCAAACCACCCCCAAGGAACGCTCGCAAGCCTTGCTGGCGCTGGCCGACGCTATCGAAGGCCATGGCGATGAACTGGCCCGACTGGAATCGCAGAACTGCGGCAAGCCGCTGAGCGCCGCGCTGAATGACGAGATCCCGGCAATTGCCGACGTGTTCCGCTACTTCGCCGGTGCGGCGCGCTGCCTGGGCGGCTCGGCAGCCGGCGAGTACCTGCCGGGGCATACTTCGATGATCCGCCGCGACCCGCTGGGCGTGGTGGCCTCGATCGCACCGTGGAACTACCCGTTGATGATGCTGGCTTGGAAGATCGCCCCAGCCCTGGCTGCCGGCAACACGGTGGTGATCAAGCCCTCCGAGCTGACCCCGCTGACCGCCCTGCGCCTCGGCGAACTGGCCCAGGACCTGCTGCCACCGGGTGTGCTGAACATCCTCTTCGGCCGTGGCCAGACGGTCGGCAACCCGCTGGTCAACCACCCCAAGGTGCGCATGGTGTCGCTGACTGGCTCGATCCCCACCGGCGCTCACATCATCAGCGCCACTGCCGACAGCGTGAAACGCATGCACATGGAACTGGGCGGCAAGGCCCCGGTGCTGGTGTTCGACGATGCCGACATCGATGCTGCCATCGACGGCATCCGTACCTTCGGCTTCTACAACGCCGGCCAGGACTGCACCGCCGCCTGTCGGCTGTACGTGCAAGATGGCATCTATGATCGTTTCGTCGAACGCCTGGGGGCCGCAGTGGCCAGCCTAAAGCCAGGCCTGCAGGAAGCCGAGGACACCGAACTGGGGCCACTGATCAGTGCCCAGCACCGCGACAAGGTCGCAGGGCTGGTGCAACGGGCCATCGACCAGCCGCACATTCGCCTGATTACCGGTGGCAAGGCGATTGATGGCGACGGTTTCTTCTTCGAACCGACCGTGCTGGCCGACACCCTGCAGGACGACGAAATCGTGCGTAACGAAGTGTTCGGCCCGGTAGTGTCGGTGACCCGCTTCAACGACGAAGCGCAGGCACTGGAATGGGCCAACGACTCCAACTACGGCCTGGCCTCATCGGTCTGGACCCGCGACACCGGCCGCGCCCACCGCCTGGCGGCGCGCCTGCAGTATGGCTGCACGTGGGTGAACACCCACTTCATGCTGGTCAGCGAAATGCCCCATGGCGGGCAGAAGCATTCGGGGTATGGCAAGGACATGTCGATGTATGGGCTGGAGGACTACACCTGTGTGCGGCATGTGATGATCAAGCATTGAGCGGTCGTGTTGATCGAGGGGCTTTGCATCCCCTCGGTCAACATCTCAGACATTTCCTTCAAGCACGATCCCCTCCATCCTACTACTCATCCATTGAACCCCTCTCATTGGTATCATAATCTGATACCATGAATAACCATCAGCAAGCCACACTTCAAGCAGTACTGAAAAAGCCGGTTCCCAGGACGCTGGAATGGGTGCGACTGGAGTCAATGTTGGTATCACTGGGTGCCCGGGTCATCGAAGGAAGAGGGTCACGGGTTCGCTTTGAACTCAATGGCGCAGTAGCAACTTTCCATCGCCCTCATCCGGACAGGCACGCCAAGCCCTATCAACTAAGAGACGCCCGCCAGTTCCTCGAGCAGGCAGGAGTAATACCATGAATGTCATGACCTACCGCGGCTACGCCGCTCGTATCGAATACAGCGACGAAGACCAGTTACTGATCGGCCATGTCGCAGGTATTCGCGATGTGATCGGTTTCCATGGCGAATCGATCAGTGAGCTGCGCCAGGCATTTGAAGACGCCGTGGACGATTATCTTGAGACTTGCCAACGCCTGGGCCGTGAGCCACAGAAAACCTACTCCGGCAAGCTCAGCCTGCGCTTGGAGCCTACCCTTCATGCCAGTGTGGCGGCCAAGGCCGAGTTGGCCGAGAAGAGTATCAACCAGTGGGTAAGCGATATTCTCAGCAAGGCTGCCTATAGCTGAATTGAGATGCCGACGCGGTCGTTGCAGGAGCGGCCTTGTGTCGCGAAAGGGCTGCGAAGCGGCCCCAGGTTTTCAGCTCCGCCGCTGATATTGCCGGGGCCGCTTTGCGGCCCTTTCGCGACACAAGGCCGCTCCTACAACGACCGCGTAATGCTTGGGTCAGGTCAATCCCGCAGGTCCGACTCGTGAATCGGGTTGGCCCGGCTGGTGGCACGCTGGTATTGCGCAGGCCAGGTAGCTTTGTTGCCGCCCAGGTCGTCGTCGGCATGCAGCGGCCAGTACGGGTCGCGCAGCAGTTCGCGGGCGAGGAAGATGATGTCGGCCTGGCCGGTGCGCAGAATGTGCTCGGCCTGGGCCGGTTCGGTGATCATGCCCACGGTGCCGGTGGCGATTTCCGATTCCTTGCGCACACGCTCGGCGAAGCGGGTCTGGTAGCCGGGCCCGGTGGGGATTTCGGCGTTGACCGAGGTGCCGCCGGAGGACACATCGATCAGGTCGACGCCCAAGCCACGCAGGCGGCGGGCCAGTTCGACGGTTTCATCCGGGTTCCAGCCGTCCTCGACCCAGTCGGTCGCCGATACCCGCACGAACAGCGGTAACTCGGCAGGCCAGACCTTGCGCACGGCCTCGACCACCTCCAGGGTCAGGCGGATGCGGTTTTCGAAGCAACTGCCGTACTCGTCGCGACGCTGGTTGCTCAGCGGTGACAGGAACTGGTGCAACAGGTAGCCATGGGCGGCGTGGATCTCGACCACCTTGAAACCGGCCTTCAGGGCGCGCTCGGTCGAGGCGACGAAGGCGGCGATCACACCCTGAATCTCATTGTGGTTCAACTCGTGCGGCGTCGTGTGTTGCGGGTCGAAGGCGATTTTCGACGGGCCCACCGGCTGCCAGCCGCCCTCTTCGAGCTTGACGCTGCCTTGCTTGCCCAGCCACGGGCGATAGGTGCTGGCCTTGCGCCCGGCGTGAGCCAGCTGGATACCGGGCACGCCCCCCTGGGCGGTGATGAAACGGGTGATGCGTTGCAGCGGGGCGATCTGAGCGTCGTCCCACAGGCCGAGGTCTTCAGCGGTGATGCGGCCATCGGCGGTCACCGCCACGGCTTCAGTGATTACCAGGCCAGCGCCACCCACGGCGCGGCTGCCTAAATGGACGAGGTGCCAATCGTTGGCCAGGCCATCGACGGCGGAATACTGGCACATCGGCGAAACGGCGATGCGGTTGGGCAGGGTCAGCTGACGCAGGGTGTAAGGCTCGAGCAGCAGGCTCATGAGGGCACCTCCCAAGGACTCCAATGGTGATCCGGCCCGGACACTCAATTGCACGTCCCTGGCCCAGGTCCGGTCATAACTTCAGACTAGACCAGAATGGTTGGGGGGGAGGTTCCATGGGATTTGGTAGAGGTTGAACGGCTCTGTGTTACCAGCGCCATGTCTGATCAGAGTTTCAGATATCCCTTACGGCCCAGATCTGGTGAAGCCTAGGCTGAGGAAATAACCTACAAGTCCTGTCGACTCGCGTCTGATTGTTACTGGAATCCTGACTCTCTAGCCTTTGCTGGTCGCTGGCATTCAGCGGCCGGGGGTGGAATCCCGATCAATTACCGAGTAGCTGTCGTCATGGCAGTTGTGCGCGGAAGGCCGCAAAGCCTACCGGGTTTACTCGTAGCCTGGATTCCACACCGCGTACAACTGCCACCCTTCGTGTGGAATCGGAGAGGCGGTCAATCAGCAACCATACGAGTGATTGATATGAAAATGACAGTCCCTGATCCCCCCTCATTTCTTCTCCTTCGACAAAACGCTCAGAATGATCAGGAGAGGGATCAATGAACACAGACGACACCCAGTTCACCGTCGGCAAGACCACTTTTTTTCAGGGTGAAAACCAGACCCACCCATTATTTCGTATCGAAGCGGGCATTCCGTGCCGAGACGCCCGTGATCAGGCTTCGGAATTGATGGGCTATGTGCGGGAGTTGACCATCGTCGGGCTGATGGATGAGAAACCCATGATGATCTGGGCTGCGCACTATCTCAGTGCGATGGCCAAGGCGCTGATGGATGATGCCGAGTTAGGTATGGCGCGCTGAGTTTGATGTGATCATCGATCGCACATGGAGCACATTAGCCAGCCCGCCGCAGAGCCTTGTGGGAGCGGGTTTACCCGCGAAGCAGGCGACGCGGTGGATGGCACCGGCTTCGCCGGTGATCGCCGGCAAGCCAGCTCCCACAGGTACAGCGCAAGTCTCAAGCCCGCCGCAGGCCCTGTGGGAGCGGGCGTGCCCGCGAAGAAGGCGACTCAGTGGATGGCACCGGCTTCGCCGGTGATCGCCGGCAAGCCAGCTCCCACAGGTACAGCGCAAGTCTCAAGCCCGCCGCAGGCCCTGTGGGAGCGGGCGTGCCCGCGAAGAAGGCGACTCAGTGGATGGCACCGGCTTCGCCGGTGATCGCCGGCAAGCCAGCTCCCACAGGTACAGCGCAAGTCTCAAGCCCGCCGCAGGCCCTGTGGGAGCGGGCGTGCCCGCGAAGAAGGCGACTCAGTGGATGGCACCGGCTTCGCCGGTGTTCGCGGGCATGCCCGCTCCCACAGGGATCGCGCTTGGTTCACCGGCGATGGGCTGCAACGCTGCCCCGGAATTGGAGTCAGCGCGGCTCCATGTGGGCAATCATCAACTGCACACTTTCATTGCCACGGAACTCGTTCACATCCAGCTTGTACGCCAACTCGACCCAACGCACCGTCGGGTTCGGCCACACTTCGCGGTCAATGCCAAAGGCAATGCCGTCCAGCCGCACCGAGCCGCACTCGCTCTTGAGCACCACCTTCAGGTGCCGCTCGCCCACCACGCGCTGCTCCACCAACTGGAACACGCCATGGAACAGCGGCTCGGGGAAGTGCTGCCCCCAGGGCCCGGCATGGCGCAGGGCCTTGGCCAGGTCGAGGTGGAACTCCTCCACCGCCAGGCTGCCGTCGGACAACAGCCGACCGGTCAGGTCCTCTTCGCGCAGCTGGCGTCGCACTTCTTCGTCGAACGCCTCGGCAAATGCCGGGAAATTGGCCTCGGGCAACGACAACCCCGCCGCCATCGCGTGGCCGCCGAACTTGCTGATCAGTTGCGGGTGGCGCGCCGCCACAGCATCCAGCGCATCGCGAATATGGAACCCCGGCACCGAACGCGCCGACCCTTTGAGCATGCCCTCGCCAGCGTCGGCGAAAGCGATGGTCGGCCGGTGGTAACGCTCCTTCAAGCGCGAAGCCAGAATACCGATAACCCCCTGGTGCCAGTCGGCATCGAACAGGCACAGGCCATATGGCATCGACTCGACAGGCAGGTCCTTGAGCTGGGCCAGGGCCTCGCGCTGCATGCCCTGTTCGATCGACTTGCGGTCCTGGTTCAGGTCGTCCAGCTGCTGGGCCATGTCCTGGGCCAGGGCCGCGTCTTCACACAGCAGGCATTCGATGCCCAGGCTCATGTCGTCCAGGCGCCCGGCAGCGTTCAGCCGCGGGCCCAGGATAAAGCCAAGGTCGGTCGAAGTGATGCGCCGGTGATCGCGACGGGCCACTTCAAGAATGGCCTTGAGCCCCGGCCGGGCGCGGCCGGCGCGAATGCGCTCGAGGCCCTGGTGCACCAGGATGCGGTTGTTGGCATCCAATGGCACCACGTCGGCGACGCTGCCCAGGGCAACCAGGTCGAGCAATTCGCCGATGTTCGGCTGCGGCTGCGTTTCGTAGCGCCCCAGGCTGCGCAGGCGCGCACGCAGGGCCATCAGCACGTAGAAGATCACCCCTACCCCGGCCAGCGCCTTGCTCGGGAAACTGCAACCCGGCTGGTTGGGATTGATGATGGCGTCGGCGTCGGGCAACTCCGCACCCGGCAGGTGGTGGTCGGTGACCAGCACCTTGAGCCCGGCGGCCTTGGCGGCTGCCACACCGTCGACGCTGGAAATGCCGTTGTCCACGGTGATCAGCAGCTGCGGCTGGCGTTGCAGCGCCACCTCGACGATTTCCGGGGTCAGGCCATAGCCGTACTCGAAGCGGTTGGGCACAAGGTAGTCGACGTGGGCCGCGCCCAGCAGGCGCAGGCCCAGCACGCCGACAGTACTGGCAGTGGCGCCGTCGGCATCGAAGTCGCCGACGATGAGAATGCGCTGGCGCTGGTCGATAGCCTCGACCAGCAGATCCACACCGGCCTCGATGCCCTTGAGCTGCTGGTACGGCAGCAGGCGCGAGAGGCTTTTGTCCAGCTCGGCCTCGCTCTGCACGCCGCGCGCGGCGTACAGGCGGGTCAGCAAGGGTGGCAGGTTACCCAGGAATGGCAGGGTCGGCGGCAGCGGGCGAGGTTCGATACGCATGGGGTGCTTCAGCCGCGCTCACCAAGCAGCCACTCCAGCTGCACTTCGTGCTGGCCACGGTCGTCGGTGACGAACAAGGTGCCTTCACTGATCATCACGTCCCACTTGATGGTGCGGGGCATGTCGGTGGCGAGGGTTTCCAGCACCTCCTGCGGCACGGCGGCAATGCTCAGGTTCTTCAAGCCCTTGACCGCGTCCACCACCTTGTTCTGCCATACGCGCAGGCTGCCGTAGGCCAGCAGGCTGGTACGCTCGGTGCGGCGCGAGCACCAAGTCAGTCGGTCGGCGTCCGGCTGGCCCACTTCGATCCAGTGCAGGATGCGATCGTCCAGGCTCTTTTCCCAAAGCGCCGCTTCATCCACATCGGACAGGCCACGGCCGAACGACAGGTTCTCGTTGTACCACAGGGCGTAGGCCAGCAGGCGTACGGCCATGCGCTCTTCGGTTTCCGAAGGGTGGCGGGCGATGGTCTGACGGACGTTTTCGTACACGCCGCGGTCGAGGTCGGTCAGGTTCAGTTCGAATTTGTAGGTGGTGGACGGCTGGGCCATGGTCGACGGGCTTCTTGCGCAGAGAAAAAGTGACACAGTCTAACCGATACTGCCCTTCGTTGCCCCGCAGCAGTATCTGCCGCTTCGGACCTATGATAAAACCACGCATCTGCCCAGCTGCCACGGATGCCCCATGACTACGCCCAGCAAACCCCTCGCCGGTCTCAAGGTTGTCGAACTCGGCACCCTTATCGCTGGCCCGTTCGCCTCGCGCATCTGTGCCGAATTCGGCGCCGAGGTGGTCAAGGTCGAATCGCCCGATGGCGGCGACCCGTTGCGCAAATGGCGCAAGCTGTACGAAGGCACCTCGCTGTGGTGGTTCGTGCAGGCTCGCAACAAGCAGTCGCTCACCCTCAACCTCAAGCACCCAGAGGGCCGCGAGATTCTCAAGCGCCTGCTGGCCGACGCCGACATCCTGATCGAGAACTTCCGCCCGGGCGTGCTGGAAAAACTCGGCCTGGGCTGGGACGTGTTGCACGCGCTCAACCCGCGCCTGGTAATGGTGCGCCTGTCGGGCTTCGGCCAGACCGGGCCGATGAAGGACCAGCCGGGCTTCGGCGCCGTGGGCGAGTCGATGGGCGGCCTGCGCTACATCACCGGCTTCGACGACCGCCCACCGGTGCGCACGGGCATTTCCATCGGTGACTCGATTGCTGCCCTGTGGGGGGTGATCGGCGCACTGATGGCGCTGCGACACCGGGAAGTCAACGGCGGCCAGGGCCAGGTGGTGGACGTAGCCCTGTACGAAGCGATCTTCGCCATGATGGAAAGCATGGTCCCGGAGTTCGATGTGTTCGGCTTTATCCGCGAACGCACCGGCAACATCATGCCCGGCATCACGCCCTCCTCCATTCACACCAGCGCCGACGGCAAGCATGTGCAGATCGGCGCCAACGGCGATGCGATCTTCAAGCGCTTCATGCAGGCCATTGGCCGCACCGACCTGGCCGACGACCCGACCCTGGCCACCAACGATGGCCGCGACCTGCGCCGTGACGAGCTGTACGGGGTAATCGACCGCTGGGCCAACAGCCTGCCGCTGGAGCAACTGATACAGGTGCTGAACACCGCCGAAGTGCCGGCCAGCCGCATCTATTCGGCCGAGGACATGTTCAACGACCCGCAGTACCTGGCACGCGAAATGTTCCTGCAGGCCAAGCTGCCGGACGGCAAGCCATTCCGCATGCCGGGCATCGTGCCCAAGCTGTCGGACACCCCCGGCTCCACCGAGTGGGTAGGCCCGGCGCTGGGCGAACACACCGAGGCGCTGCTCGGCAACCTGGGCTACGACGCGGCGGCCATCGCCAGCCTGCGCGCAGCAGGCACGGTCTGACCCTGGCGCGGCCCTGGTCCATGCGCGCTGCCCGTTGCCTACGTCACCTGGTCCTGCTGTGCGGGCTGCTGCCCGCATTGCTGTTGCAGCCTGCCACTGCCAAGGAGCGCATCTTCTGGCTGGTGCGCGACCTGCCGCCGTTCACCATTCTGGAAGGGCCGGAAAAAGGCCAAGGGGTGATCGACCAGCTGTTGCCCCTGCTGATCAGGCAGATGCCCGAGTACGACCACAGCATCCTGCGGGTCAACCGCGCCCGCGGCATCCAGATGCTGCAGGACCTGAATAGCTTCACCTGCGACCCGACCCTGCTGTGGACGCCGGAGCGCGCCGAATATGTGCGGTTTTCCGTGCCCTCCCTGGGCGTGCTCAGTGGCGGCCTGGTGCTGCGCAAGGACAGCGAGGCGCTGGTGGCGCCTTACCTCGACGGCCAGGAGGTAGACCTGCATGCCCTGCTGAGCAAGACCCCGCTGAAGCTGGGGGTTGTCGCCGAGCGCAGCTATGGCACGCAGATCGACGCCATCCTGCGCCAGTTGCCCGACACCGCGTTCAGCCGCCACTACGGCAACGACGCCACCGCCAACCTGCTACAGATGCAACAGCTCGGGCGCCTGCGCATGGTGCTCGGCTACTGGCCCGAAGTGCGCTACCTGGTGGAGCAGCAAGGCGGGGCACTGACTGACTACCGGTTTCATCCTGTGCAAGGGGTGAACCGCTACCAGTTTCTGCATGTAGGTTGTTCGAATAGCGAGCTTGGGCGTGAAGCGATTGCGCACATCGACCAACTGCTGCCTGCCTTGCGCCGGGATGTGTTGCCGAGGTTGTATGCACGCTGGCTGGACCCGGCGTTGCAGGAAGACTACCTGGAAGAGAGCAAGCGCTTCTTCGAAGACCACTGATTGCCTGCACCGGCCCTATCGCCGGCAAGCCAGCTCCCACCTCGACCGAATCAACCTCAAGCCATGTGCAGTATCTGTGGGAGCTGGCTTGCCGGCGATAGGGCCGGTGCAGGCAACCCAAAAAAGAAACCCCGGGCGCTGGGGAAACACGCCCGGGGCCAAGCGAAAGCCCTTGGGGGCTTCCCGTGACAGCCTTGCCAGCGCCGGAGCAAAGCACTGGCCCGGCTGCCCCTACAGTGTCTGATAAACCACTCAGGCAAAGGTTCCATGGGGTTGCTGGCGCTGCTGCAATGCCGCGATCACACAGGGCTGCAAACGCCCTTCGGCGATCTGCAGGTCGCGGTGCAGGCCATCCACCAGGTCGATCAACAGGCTTTGTTCCTGCAACTGGCGCTCGCTGACCGTGCGCCGCAGGGTGATGCCGGCGAGGCGGTCATGAACGGTCAATTGGCGATTACCCTGGGCATCGGCGACGCCGAGGTGGGTCTGATAGGGGGTCAGGGCTTCGTTGAGCAGTCTGCAGATTCTTTCCATCCGGATCACTCGCTGCGTGGTGGGATATAGAGGAACTGACCAACAGACGCAGCGGAAAGTTCGTTACACCGCGGCTGCTTCAGTGAGCATGCGGGGCGGACGTGACAGTTTGAATACGCCGCCACGGGCGCGCCTGCAGTGCTTGCAGGGCACGCTGCAGGCTTGGCATCGACAGCGGCCAGGGCAGTTCGGCGAGCACCCACAGGCCCCGGTTTCTGGCCTCTTGGGCAAGGTTGTGGCGCTTGGGGGTAGCCTGGCCGACGAACAGCAAAGCGCGGGTTCGGTGCTGGTGTTCGAGCAAGGCAAGGCCGGCCCGGGTTGGCATGGCGTGGTCAAGGATCAACAGATCGGGGCGGTGATCGGCGTTCAGGCAGGCGTCGAGGTCTGCGCTGGTTTCGCTGATGCGCACATGGAACATGCCTTGGGCATTGAGGGCCTGGTGCAGGAGGATCTGATGGGATGGGCGAGCCTGGTGGATCAACACGTAGGGCTGGTACATGAGCCGCTCCTGATGGGAGGACCGGCTAAATTAGGCGTTGCGCTGGGCGGCCTGAATAGGATGTTTCTGATGGAGCAGTGGGAAGATTCGGACAATTAGGGCTGCTCCGCAGCCCATCGCCGGCAAGCCAGCTCCCACAGGGATTGCACATGACCTTGGGCCTATGCGGTCGGGGTGGGAGCTGGCTTGCCGGCGATGGGCCGCAGTGCGGCCCCGATGTTTACAGCGGCTTGCCGCGGTTGCCATGCTGGCTGACAAAGCCCTGCACAGCCTTCAGGTCATTGGCCAGCACCGTGCAACGCTCCTCACGGCTGAACAGGTCGCTGAGGTGCGCCGGCAGCTCCAGCGCCTTGCCAACACCGGCCTTCTCCACCGCTTCCGGGAACTTGACCGGGTGCGCGGTACCCAGCACCACCATCGGCGTGTCCAGGCTGCGGCGGCACTCGCGGGCGGCCTTGACGCCGATTGCGGTGTGCGGGTCGAGCACTTCGCCGGTAGCGGCGAACACTTCGGCGATGGTTTCGCAGGTCTGCTCGTCACTCACTGCCAGCGAGTCGAACAGCTTGCGCGCTTCGGTCCAGCGGTCTTGCTCGACGCTGAAGCCGCCACCTTGCTTGAAGTTGGCCATCAGTTCGGCAATGGCGCCGCCGTTGCGGCCGTGCAGGTCGAACAGCAGGCGCTCGAAGTTGGACGAGACCATGATGTCCATCGACGGCGACAGGGTCGCGTGCAGGGTTTCCTTGACGTACTGGTTGCCGCTCATGAAGCGGTGCAGGATGTCGTTGCGGTTGGTGGCGACGATCAGCTGGCTGACCGGCAGGCCCATGTTACGTGCCAGGTAGCCAGCGAAGATGTCGCCGAAGTTGCCGGTCGGCACCGAGAACGCCACGGAACGCGCCGGGCCACCCAACTGCAGGGCCGCGTGGAAGTAGTAGACGATCTGGGCCATGATCCGCGCCCAGTTGATCGAGTTGACCGCAACCAGGCGGGTGCCCTTGAGGAACGACTGGTCGGCGAAGCTGGCCTTGACCATTTCCTGGCAGTCGTCGAAGTTGCCTTCGATGGCGATGTTGTGGATGTTGTCGCCGAAGATGGTGGTCATCTGCCGGCGCTGCACTTCCGACACGCGCTGGTGCGGGTGCAGGATGAAGATGTCGACGTTGTCGCAACGGCGGCAACCTTCGATGGCGGCGGAACCGGTGTCACCGCTGGTGGCGCCAATGATCACCACGCGCTCGTTGCGCTTGGCCAGCACGTGGTCCAGCAGGCGGCCGAGCAGTTGCAGGGCGAAGTCCTTGAACGCCAGGGTCGGGCCGTGGAACAGCTCCAGCACCCACTCGTTGCTGTTCAGCTGACGCAGCGGGGCAACCGCGGCGTGGGCGAACTCGCCGTAGGTTTCTTCGAGGATCTTCTTGAAGTCGGCGTCGGCGATGCTGCCTTCGACGAACGGGCGCATCACCCGGAAGGCAAGTTCGTGGTACGGCAGGCCGGCCCACGAGGCGATTTCTTCCTGGGTGAAGCGTGGCAGGTTTTCCGGGACGTACAGGCCGCCGTCGCTGGCCAGGCCAGCCAGCAGGACGTCTTCGAAATTGAGGGCCGGAGCCTGGCCGCGGGTACTGATATAGCGCATGGGTGCAAACCTTCGATGCTGGGGCCGGGGCCGCACTGGCGGCCCGCCGGCACTATTGTTAGTTGAGCTGCTCGACGCGAATGCGCACGACCTTGCCGACCACGTCCTGCAGGGCTTCCAGGGCGACGATGGCGTCGTTGATACGCTGCTCGACCACGCGATGGGTCAGCAGGATCATCGGCACCAGGCCGTCCTGTTCCTCGGCTTCCTTCTGCATGATCGACTCGATGTTGATGCCACGCTCCGAGAGGATGCTGGCCACCTGGGCCAGTACGCCAGGGTGATCCTTGGCCTGGATGCGCAAGTAGTAGGCGCTTTCACAGGCCTCGATCGGCAGGATCGGGTGGGCCGACAGCGAATCCGGCTGGAAGGCCAGGTGCGGCACGCGGTTTTCCGGGTCGGAGGTCATGGCACGGACCACATCGACCAGATCGCCGACCACCGACGAAGCGGTAGGCTCCATGCCGGCACCGGCGCCGTAGTACAGGGTGGAACCGGCGGCGTCGCCATTGACCATGACGGCGTTCATCACGCCGTTGACGTTGGCGATCAGGCGGTCGGCCGGGATCAGCGTCGGGTGTACGCGCAGCTCGATACCTTCGGCAGTGCGGCGGGCCACACCCAGGTGCTTGATGCGGTAGCCCAGGGCCTCGGCATAATTCACGTCAGCAGTGGTCAGCTGGGTAATGCCTTCGGTGTAGGCCTTGTCGAATTGCAGCGGGATGCCGAAAGCGATCGAAGCCAGGATGGTCAACTTGTGCGCGGCATCGATGCCTTCAACGTCGAAAGTCGGGTCGGCTTCGGCGTAACCCAGCGCCTGGGCTTCGGCCAGCACGTCCGGGAAGGCGCGGCCCTTCTCACGCATTTCGGTGAGGATGAAGTTGCCGGTGCCGTTGATGATGCCGGCCAGCCAGTTGATGTGGTTGGCCGACAGGCCTTCGCGGATGGCCTTGATCACCGGGATGCCACCGGCCACGGCCGCCTCGAAGGCGACGATCACGCCCTTCTCGCGGGCCTTGGCGAAGATTTCATTGCCGTGCACGGCAATCAGCGCCTTGTTGGCGGTGACCACGTGCTTGCCGTTTTCGATGGCCTTGAGCACCAGTTCGCGGGCCACGGTGTAGCCACCGATCAGCTCGATGACAATGTCGATCTCCGGGTTGCTCGCAACTTCGAACACATCAGCGGTAATGGGGGTACCGGTAATCTGGCAGTTCGGGTTCTGCGAGCGCATGGCAATCTGTGCCACTTCAATACCGCGCCCGGCACGGCGGGCGATCTCCTCGGCGTTGCGCTGAAGTACATTGAAGGTTCCGCCACCGACGGTCCCCAACCCACAGATGCCTACTTTGACCGGTTTCACTGTGAACTCCCCATTGAACGGCCGACACCTATGCCGACCGTGAAACATGCCGTCACCCCATGACGACGGCGTACTGAATTGGATTACTTGGCCAGTGCCAGCTTGGCGACCTGCGGTGCCGGCTGGTAGCCCGGAATGACCTGGCCGCTTTCAAGGACGATCGCCGGCGTGCCGTTGACGCCGATCGACTGGCCCAGCTGGAACTGCTTGCTGACCGGGTTGGCGCACTTGGCGGCCTTGATTTCCTCACCCTCGACCATCTTGTCCATCGCCGCACGGCGGTCGCTGGAACACCAGACGGCCTGTAACTGCTGGTCACCCGGCGAACCGAGGCCCTGACGCGGGAAGGCGACATAGCGCACTTCGATACCGCGGCGGTTGAGCTCGGGCACCTCGGCGTGCAGCTTGTGGCAGTACGGGCAGGTGGTGTCGGTGAACACGGTGATGTGCGACTTGGTCTCACCCTTGGCAGGATAAACCACCATCTCGGCGGCTGGAATGCCGTTGATGAGCTTGGCAATGCCCAGGCGCTCGGTCTTCTCGGTGAGGTTGACCGGCTTGCCGTCCTGGATCTGGAACAGGTAGCCCTGCATCACGAACTGGCCGTCGCCGCTGGCATACAGCACGCGGCCGCCCTGCAGCTTGACTTCATACAGGCCGCTGACCGGGCTGCTGGCCACGCTTTCGACGGGCACTTCCAGCTCGAGGTTCTGCAACGACTTACGGATGGCCTGCTCGGCAGCGGCATTGCTGTCGGTTGCCGCAGCAACGGCAAAAGTACTGGCCAGCGCCAACGCGGCGGCGGCGAAAAACTGGGTCACGCGCATGGGAACTCCTGAAGGCGGACAGGGGCCGGAGGGCGCCACCTGCGGAAAATACGCGGTGACCGTGCGGCCCTTGGTGCAAACCGCCCAAGCCTACCACATCACACCGCCGGTGAAGGGCCTTGCAAGGACCGGTCGGCGGAACATGAAAAACATTCATCCACGCGGGTGGTGCTGGGCGTGCAATTGCTGCAGGCGGGCCTTGGCGACATGGGTGTAGATCTGCGTGGTCGACAGATCACTGTGGCCCAGCAGCATCTGCACCACGCGCAGGTCGGCGCCATGGTTGAGCAGATGAGTAGCGAAGGCATGGCGCAGGGTGTGCGGCGACAGCGGTTTGTCGATGCCGGCGACCCGGGCATGGTGCTTGATGCGATGCCAGAAGGTCTGGCGGGTCATCTGCTCGCCACGCTGGCTGGGGAACAAGACATCGCTGGGGCGGCCATTGAGCAGTTCGGCGCGGCCATCGCGCAGGTAGCGTTGCAGCCACACCACCGCCTCTTCGCCCATGGGCACCAGGCGCTCCTTGCTGCCCTTGCCCATCACCCGCAGCACGCCCTGGCGCAGGTTGACCTGGTCGAGGGCCAGGCTGACCAGTTCGGTGACCCGCAGGCCACAGGCGTAAAGCACTTCGAGCATGGCGCGGTCACGCTGGCCGATGGCTTCGCTCAGGTCCGGGGCCTGCAGCAAGGCTTCGACGTCGGCTTCGGACAACGACTTGGGCAGCGGCTTGCCCAGTTGCGGCATGTCCACTTGCAGGGTCGGGTCGATGGCCACCAGCTTTTCCCGCAGCAGGTAGCGGAAGAAGCCGCGCAGGCCGGACAGGAAGCGTGCCGTGGAGCGCGGCTTGTAGCCCTGGTCGAGGCGCCAGGCCAGGTGGTCGAGAATCAGGTCGCGGCCGGCGTCGGGCAAGCTGACGCCGTGTTCCTGCAACCAGCCGTTGAACAGAGCCAGGTCGCTGCGGTAGGACATTCGGGTGTTGTCGGACAGGCCCTTTTCAAGCCACAGGGCGTCGAGGAACTGGTCGATCAGGGGGTGGTCTAGGGCGGGCATTCGGGGCTGCTGGGTGTTGGAGGTGGGGCTAGTGTTTCACAGCACCTTGGGGGTTGTCTGTACCGGCCTCTTCGCGGGCACGCCCGCTCCCACAGGACCTCCACAGGCTTTGAATGCTTTGCAGTACTTGTGGGAGCGGGCGCGCCCGCGAAAGGGCCAGTGCAGGAGAACTCAGGCCTGGGGCAAAACCGGCACCGGCCGCTTGTCCTCGTCGATGGCGACGAAGCTGAACACCCCATGAATCGCTCGCTCGCGCCCATCCAGGTACATGTTCTCGACGAACACATCCACCTGCACCTGCAAGCTGGTATTACCCACCTTGATGACCGACCCCACCAACTCGACGATCGAGCCCGCCGGGATCGGGTGCTTGAAGTCGATGCGGTCAGTGGACACGGTCACCAGCGGCAGGCGGCAGAAGCGCGTGGCGGCGATGAACGACACTTCGTCCATCCAGGCCAGGGCGGTGCCGCCGAACAGGGTGTTGTGGTGGTTGGTGGTGTTGGGGAACACCGCCTTGGTCACGCGGGTCACCGACAGCTCGGTGCGGCGCAGGATTTCCTGGTCTCGGGTAGTCATGGCAATCACATCTTCGGGGGTTCAAAACGCAAAAAAGCAGCCCGAAGGCTGCTTTTTTCTCGCTAGGCGGCCTTGGCCACCGGGCAAACTGCACTCAGGACAGTTTTTCCTTGATGCGAGCGGCTTTGCCGGACAGGTCGCGCAGGTAGTACAGCTTGGCTTTACGCACGTCACCACGACGTTTCACGGCCAGGCTGTCGATTTGCGGGCTGTAGGTCTGGAAGGTACGCTCTACGCCAACGCCGCTGGAGATCTTGCGCACGGTGAAGGCGCTGTTCAGACCGCGGTTACGCTTGGCGATAACGACGCCTTCGAACGCCTGCAGACGGGAACGCTCACCTTCCTTCACTTTAACCTGAACGACAACGGTGTCGCCTGGTGCGAAGGTCGGGATTTCCTTGCTCATCTGCTCGGCTTCGAGCTGCTGGATGATCTTGTTGGTCATGCTGTGCTCCTAAGATGGATACGTGATCCACCATCGATACGTTTAACTATCGTCCCGCTCGCGGAGATATTCCTCGAGCAGCTTCTTCTCTTCTCCAGAAAGCGAGCGACTTTCCAGAAGATCGGCGCGTCGTTCGAAGGTCCTACCAAGGGACTGCTTCATTCTCCAACGCCGGATGTGTGCATGGTTGCCACTTAGCAACACGTCGGGAACACGCTGATCCGCATACACCTCAGGCCGGGTGTAGTGCGGGCAATCGAGCAGACCGTCGGTGAAGGAATCCTCTTCCGCCGAGTCCACATGCCCTAAAGCTCCGGGCAGCAGCCGTGTAACCGCATCGATCAGTACCATGGCCGGCAGCTCGCCACCGGAAAGCACATAGTCGCCAATCGACCACTCCTCATCGACATGAGCCTCGATAAAGCGCTCGTCGATGCCTTCATAACGACCGGCGATCAGGATCAACGATTCCTGTTCGGCCAGGCCTTTGACCGCCTGCTGAGTCAGCTTGCGGCCTTGTGGCGAAAGGTAGATCACCTTCGCCGCTGCTCCGGTCGCTTGCCTGGCGCTAACCAGGGCGTCTTCCAGAGGCTTGATTTTCATCACCATGCCCGGACCACCGCCAAACGGCCGATCATCCACCGTGTGGTGACGATCTGTGGTGTAGTCCCGCGGGTTCCAGCAAGTCACCTGAAGCAACCCCTGTTTCACCGCGCGGCTGGTAATGCCGTACTCCGTGATGGCCGAGAACATCTCGGGGAACAACGTGATGACGTCTACGCGAAGGTTACCCATCGTTTAGAAGTCCGCGTCCCATTCAACCCGCATCACGCCTGCTTCCAGGTCGATGTCGAGCACGCATTGCGCCGTATAGGGCAACAGACGCTCGCGATCATCCAGGCTGCCTGCGCAGGGCTTGACCACCATTACATCGTTCGCACCGGTCTCCAACAGGTGATCGACCTTGCCGAACAGTTGTTCGTCCTGGTTGATGACCTTCAGGCCCACCAACTGGTACCAGTAGTACTCGTCAGCAGCCAGGTTGGGCAAAAGGCTCCGCGGAATGCAGATTTCGTAACCGCTCAGAAGACGGGCTTCATCACGATCATCGAGGCCTTTCAGTTTCACGACCAGGCCCTTCTGGGAGCCACGACCGTTGACCAGCTCGACCTGCTTTACCTTGCCTTCGTGCCGAAGCGTCCAGCGCGGATAATCCAACAGGTTTTCAATCGGATCGGTAAAGGAATACACCTTCACCTCGCCGCGAACGCCGTGAACCGAAAAAATCTTGCCAACGACGATGAGGTCGTCAGCCTTTTCTGGCGTCGCGTTCATACTACTCAGGCAGCAGCCTTGGCAGCGTCCTTCAGCAGCTGAGCAACGCGCTCAGACGGCTGTGCACCCTGGCTCAGCCAGTAGTTGACGCGCTCTTGGTTGACCGACAGCTTGACTTCGGCGCCAGCAGCGATCGGGTTGAAGAAACCTACGCGCTCAACGAAACGGCCGTCACGGGCGTTACGCGAGTTGGTCACGGTCAGGTGGTAGAATGGGCGCTTTTTCGAGCCGCCACGGGCCAGACGAATGGTTACCATGTGAACATCGTTCCTATAGTCGGTGCTGCAGTTGATACAGCAGCTGGTACTGCAAATCTGAATGCCAAATAGGCACACGGGTGCCCAAAAGGCCGCATATTCTCGGGGAATACACGGACATTTGCAAATGACTTTTTCGGCAAGGCCCTGCCCTGCCGTCCAGATCTGCCGGTTGAGCCGCGAAATCCGCGGCCATTGCCCCGCCACGGCGGGGGTTCTGGGCGCCTGCCGGACAAACGGCAGGCCCCCGGAATAGGGTTTACAGCTTCGGCATGCCGCCGCCCGGCAGCATCCCGCCAAGGCCGCGCATCATCTTGGCCATGCCGCCCTTGGCGGAGAATTTCTTCATCATCTTCTGCATTTGCTTGTGCTGCTTGATCAGGCGGCCGACGTCCTGCACCTGGGTGCCGGAACCGATGGCGATACGGCGCTTGCGCGAGCCGCTGATCAGCTCCGGATCACGGCGCTCGGCCGGGGTCATGGAGTTGATGATCGCTTCCATCTGCTTGAACTGCTTCTCGGCGGCGCCCTGGGCGTTGCCCATCTGCGACAGGTTGACCCCGCCGATGCTCGGCAGCTTGTCCATCAGGCCACCGAGGCCGCCCATGTTCTTCATCTGCTGCAGCTGGTCGCGGAAGTCTTCGAGGTCGAAGCCCTTGCCCTTCTTCAGCTTCTTGGCCAGCTTGTCGGCCTTGGCCTTGTCGATGTTCTGTTCGGCCTGCTCGATCAGGCTGAGCACGTCACCCATGCCGAGGATGCGCGAGGCGACGCGGTCGGGGTGGAACGGTTCGAGGGCTTCGGTCTTCTCGCCCATACCGATGAACTTGATCGGCTTGCCGGTGATGGCACGCACCGACAGCGCGGCACCGCCACGGGCATCACCATCGACCTTGGTCAGCACCACGCCGGTCAGTGGCAGCGCCTCGCCAAAGGCCTTGGCGGTGTTGGCGGCGTCCTGGCCGGTCATGGCGTCGACCACGAACAGGGTCTCGATCGGCTTGACCGCGGCATGCAGCGCCTTGATCTCGTCCATCATGTCGGCGTCGATGTGCAGACGGCCGGCGGTGTCGACGATGACCACGTCGATGAACTTCAGCTTGGCTTCGCGGATGGCCGCTTCGGCGATGGCCACCGGCTTCTGGCTGATGTCGGACGGGAAGAAGGTGACGCCGATGTCGTTGGCCAGGGTTTCCAGCTGCTTGATCGCCGCCGGGCGGTAGACGTCGGCGGACACCACCATCACGCTCTTTTTCTTGCGCTCCTTGAGGAAGCGCGCCAGCTTGCCGGCGGTGGTGGTCTTACCGGCGCCCTGCAGGCCGGCCATCAGCACCACGGCGGGCGGGGCGGCGTTCAGCGCGAGGTCTTCGTTGGCCGCGCCCATCAGGCTTTCCAGTTCGGCCTGGACGATCTTCACGAACGCCTGGCCCGGGGTCAGGCTGCGCGACACTTCGGTGCCGACTGCACGGTCCTTGACGCTGTTGACGAAATCCTTGACCACCGGCAGGGCAACGTCGGCCTCGAGCAGGGCCATGCGCACTTCGCGCAGCGTGTCCTTGATGTTGTCTTCGGTCAGCTTGGCCTTGCCGGTGACATGGCGCAGCGTCTGTGACAGGCGGTCGGTCAGGTTTTCGAACATGGTGATCCTTTCAGGCCCAGTAAAAGCCGAGGTTTGTCAGGCGCCCAGGGGGGAATGCATACCCGCCGGGCACAGCAAGGCGGCGATTATAGCGAAGTGCGGCGGCGGCGCACACCTTGCTGGCGGCCTGGTAGATATTCGGTGGCTGTGCCGGCCTCTTCGCGGGCAAGCCCGCTCCCACAGGTACACCACCACCCTGAAGAGCGGCGCGATCCCTGTGGGAGCGGGCGTGCCCGCGAATGCCCCGACACAAGCGTGCAGTCTTCCTAGAGCGGCGGGATCTATGCCAAACTCCGTCTCTTTAAGGCTCGCCAACCAGGACTTATGTTCTCCTCACCCAGCCTCATCCCCAACCTGATCGCCGCCGGCCTATATATAGCTGCGGCAATCTACCAGGGCTCTTACCTTGCCCAGAACCGCAAGGCCGACAAGCGCCTGCTTGCCCTGCTGGGTGCCTTCGCGGTACTCGCCCAGGCCGGTGCGCTGTTCTTCCAGCTGATCACCCCGCTGGGCCTGAGCCTGGACTTCTTCAGTGCCGCCAGCCTGATCGCCGTGGCGGTCATCGCCCTGACTCTGCTGGCCTGCTTGCGCATACCCGTGGAAAACCTGCTGGTGCTGCTGTTCCCGCTGGGCGCGGTGACCGCGCTGCTGGCCCAGTTCGCGCCCCCTGGCACGGTGCCGCTGGTCAACGAAGAGCCGGGCATCCTCGCGCATATCCTGCTGTCGATCCTGGCCTACGGGCTGTTCACCATCGCGGTGTTCCAGGCACTGCTGTTGCTGCTGCAGGACCGCCAGCTGAAGAACAAGCACCCGTCCGGGCTGATCCGCAACTTCCCGCCGCTGCAAACCATGGAAAGCCTGCTATTCGGCTTCCTCTGGGCCGGCTGGTGCCTGCTGTCGCTGTCGCTGATCTCCGGCTGGCTGTTCCTCGACAACCTGTTCGCCCAGCACCTGGCGCACAAGACCCTGCTGGCCTGTGTCGCCTGGGTGGTGTTCAGCGTGCTGCTGTGGGGCCGCACCCGCCTGGGCTGGCGTGGCCACAAGGCCATCCGCTGGACGCTGGCCGGTTTCTGCCTGCTGATGCTGGCCTATTTCGGCAGCAAGCTGGTTCGCGAATTCATCCTGCATATCTGACGGCCGCCCATGGATACCCTGCCGTACGCACCGCTATTCGGCACCCTGGCACTGGCGCTGTTGTGGTCGGCGCTGTTTACCGCAGTGGATGCCGCCCGCCTGCAACTCAATGGCGCGCTGCGCACCGGCGAGGACGGCCAGCCCGTGCTGCCGGCCCAGGCCCTGGTGCTGTGCGCCAGCCTGGGCAAGCTGCTGGTGCTGGGCCTGGCCTGCCTGGTTGGCCAGCGCCATAGCGGCGAGCACGGCTTCTGGCTGGCCGGTTTGGCCGCCACCCTCGTCCTGCTGGTGTTTGCCGAATACCTGCCGCGGCGTCTGGCCCGGCGCAACCCGCAGGCGTTCGTCAGCCTCGGCACCAGCCTGCTGAAAGTCCCCCTCGCCCTGTTGCAACCGCTGGCCTACCTGCTGGATGGCATTGCCAAGCTGATCCTGCGTCCGTTCCGCGTGCAACCCACGGCCGTGGCCCTGCACCCGCAGGAAGCCGACGAGTTCGACGAGGATGAGGAACACGAAGCACCGCGTCACGGCCTGCTCGACGGCCTGCAGTCACTGGACAAGATGACCGTCAACGACATCCTGGTACCGCGCAACGAAGTGGACGGTATCAGCCTCGACGAGCCGATCGAGCGCATCATCGAGCAACTGATCGTCAGCCGCCACACCCGCCTGCCGGTGTACCACAGCGACATCAACCAGGTTGAAGCAATCCTCAATACCAAGCTGATCAGCCACCTGCTGCCCAAGGCCGAACTGACCTTGGAGATGCTGCTCGGCGCCTGCTACGAGCCCTATTTCGTGCCCGAGAGCACGCCCCTGCAAATGCAGCTGCTGAACTTCCACAAACAGCAGCGCCGCATGGGCGTGGTGGTGGACGAGTACGGCGAAGTGCTGGGCATCGTCACCCTGGAAGACATCCTCGAGGAGATCGTTGGCGAGTTCGAGGATGAACACAGCCTGGACAACCCTCACGTGCACCCGCAGCCCGATGGCACCTTCGTCATCGACGGCACCGCTTCGCTGCGCGAGATCAACCGCAGCCTGGGCTGGCACCTGCCCTGCGACGGCGGGCCGAAGACCCTCAACGGGCTGGTCACCGAAGCGCTGGAAAGCATCCCGGAAAGCGCCGTTTGCCTGAAGATCGGCCGCTATCGCCTGGAAATCCTCGAAACAGAGGACAATTGTGCCAGCAAGGTACTGGTGTGGACCGTGACCCGATAGCTATACTCGGGTCACGCTTACCCAGCCCCGCCGTCCCGCCTGCTACCCGCACCCGGCGCTCCACGGCCAGTCCGCTCCACTGACACGCCCTGCGGTCCTGCTTCAACACCCCGAACAGTGCCCGCCCCCGCCCCTATCCCCCTTGGGCTATCGTCAGTCGGGCGCACACAACAACAAAACGCTCCGGCGCCCGCGCCACCGTGCCTGCCCTTTTGCATTGCACGCCGCGGGGCTTATCCCAATGGAGCCGGACCAGACTGTCAGGGACCTATTCAATGACAACCAGCAGCACCTATGCCGAAGCGCCTGCCGCACCGGTCAACTCGCCCGCGCGGGTAGCCACCGCCAGCTTCATCGGCACCGCCATCGAGTTCTACGATTTCTACGTCTACGCCACTGCCGCCGCCCTGGTGATCGGCCCGGTGTTCTTCCCGTCCGGGTCAGGCACCGCGCAGATGCTGGCGGCCTTCCTCACCTTCGGTATCGCCTTCCTGGCGCGCCCGCTGGGCTCGGCACTGTTCGGCCACTTTGGCGACCGTATCGGCCGCAAGTCGACCCTGGTCGCCTCGCTGCTGCTGATGGGCGTGTCCACCACGGCCATCGGCGTGCTGCCGGGCTATGACAGCATTGGTGTATGGGCGCCGATCATCCTCTGCCTGTTGCGCTTTGGCCAAGGCCTGGGCCTGGGTGGCGAATGGGGTGGCGCGGCCTTGCTGGCCACCGAGAACGCGCCCGAAGGCAAGCGCGCCTGGTTCGGCATGTTCCCGCAATTGGGCCCGTCGATCGGCTTTTTGGCCGCCAACGGCCTGTTCCTGACCCTGGCCCTGGTGCTCAGCGACGAGCAGTTCCGCGAGTGGGGCTGGCGCATTCCGTTCCTGCTCAGCGCCGCGCTGGTACTGGTGGGCCTGTATGTGCGCCTGAAGCTTGAAGAAAGCCCGGTGTTCGCCAAGGCCGTCGCCCGCCACGAGCGGGTGAAAATGCCGGTGGTCGACCTGTTTTCCAGATACTGGCTGCCGACCCTGCTGGGCGCAGCGGCGATGGTGGTGTGCTACGCGCTGTTCTACATCTCCACGGTGTTCTCGTTGAGCTATGGCGTGACCACGCTGGGCTACAGCCGCGAGACGTTCCTTGGCCTGCTGTGCTTCGCGGTGGTGTTCATGGCCCTGGCCACACCACTGTCGGCCTGGCTCAGCGACCGCTACGGGCGCAAACCGGTGCTGATCGTCGGCGGCCTGCTGGCAGTGGCCTCGGGCTTTACCATGGAACCGCTGCTGACTTCGGGGTCGACCGCAGGTGTGGCGCTGTTCCTGGCCATCGAACTGTTCCTGATGGGCGTGACCTTTGCGCCGATGGGGGCACTGCTGCCTGAACTGTTCCCGACCCACGTGCGTTATACCGGCGCTTCGGCGGCATACAACCTGGGCGGCATCGTCGGCGCCTCGGCGGCACCGTTCTTTGCTCAGAAGCTGGTGAGCATGGGTGGGTTGAGCTGGGTGGGGGGTTATGTGTCGGTGGCGGCGGTGATCAGCTTGATTGCCGTGCTGTGCCTGAAAGAGACCCGCAATACCGAACTTTGAGAAAGCAGGGGCTGCTTTGCAGCCCATCGCCGGCAAGCCAGCTCCCACAAAGCCTCCACAGCCCTCAAGCCTTGTGGAGTCCCTGTGGGAGCTGGCTTGCCGGCGAAAGGGCCGCAACGCGGCCCCTTACGATCCCGGATCAGAACTCGACCTTGACCGCCTGCGAAGCACGGGTCGCCTTGGCACGCGCCGCTTCGACCGACTCGTCACGCGCCAGGCACACGCCCATGCGGCGGGTACCGTTGATTTCCGGCTTGCCGAACAGGCGAATGGCGGTATCCGGCTCGCTCAGCGCCGCACCCAGGTTGGCAAAGCTGGTCTGCTGCGACTGCCCCTCGGGCAAGATCACCGCCGAAGCCGAAGGGCCGAACTGGCGCACTACCGGAATCGGCAGGCCAAGAATGGCCCGGGCATGCAGGGCGAACTGCGACAGGTCCTGGGAAATCAGGGTCACCAGGCCGGTGTCATGCGGGCGTGGCGAGACTTCGCTGAACCACACCTGGTCGCCCTTCACGAACAGTTCCACGCCAAACAGGCCACGACCGCCCAAGGCATCGGTGACCGCCTTGGCCACCCGCTGCGACTCGGCCAGCGCCTTCGGGCTCATGGCCTGCGGCTGCCACGATTCCTGGTAGTCGCCCTTCTCCTGGCGGTGGCCGACAGGCTCGAGGAAGGTGGTGCCGCCAACGTGGCGCACGGTCAGCAGGGTGATTTCGTATTCGAAGTCGATGAAGCCCTCGACGATGACCCGGCCTTTGCCGGCGCGGCCGCCTTCCTGGGCGTAGTCCCACGACTTCTGCAGGTCGGCATCGCTGCGCAGCAGGCTCTGACCCTTGCCCGACGAGCTCATCACCGGCTTGACCACGCACGGGTAGCCAACATCGGCCACGGCCTTGGCGTAGTCTTCGTAGGTGTCGGCGAAGTGGTACGGCGAGGTTGGCAGGTCCAGCTCTTCGGCGGCCAGGCGGCGGATGCCTTCACGGTTCATGGTGAGCTGGGTGGCGCGGGCGGTCGGCACCACGTTGAAACCTTCGTTTTCCAGCTCGACCAAGGTGGCGGTGGCGATGGCTTCGATTTCAGGGACGATGTAGTGCGGCTTCTCGGCCTCGATCACCGCGCGCAGGGCCACGCCATCGAGCATGTTGACCACGTGGCTGCGGTGCGCCACCTGCATTGCCGGGGCATTGGCGTAGCGATCGACGGCGATCACTTCGACGCCCAGGCGCTGCAGCTCGATCACCACTTCCTTGCCCAGCTCGCCACAGCCGCAGAGCAGTACACGGGTCGCGGTGGGCGACAAGGGGGTTCCGATACGGGTCATTTCAGGTCCTCGAAGGCGTCCGGGGCCGCACCAGGCTTGGCGCCGCCCGCTGAAAAAGGACCGCTATTCTACACCATCAACCCGCCACGGCGGCCCGCCGGGCGCGAAATGCCATGGCCAGCCACACGGCGGTGACACCGGCGAATTTCGAGGCCATGGCGGTGCCGATCACGGCTGGGGTCAGGGCGCCGATCATGCCGAAGAAGATGAAGGTGTCCACCGGGATGCTCAGCGCCGAACTCAGCCACAAGCGGTCGCGCAGCGGCCGGCGGGTGATGCTGAACACCAGCCAGTCGATCAGTTCGGAAATGAAGAACGCGGTGGCGCTGGCCAGGGCGATGGCCGGTTCCGAAGTGACATAGGACAGCACCAGCGCCGCCAGCATGGCGACCAGGGCGCCATGGCCGAAGCGGGTCTGCACCATGTCGCGCAGGATGAACACCAGGCCGCCCCAGGCGGACCAGATGATGTCCAGGTGTGGCGCGCTGGAGAAGGCGTAGTTGATCAGCACTACGCTGCTGATGTAGGCAATCAGATAGAACATGGCGGGTAGTCTGTGGGCAAGCCGCACAGATTACCGCTGGCTGGTTCGCGGGTAAACCCGCAGGTACGGCACCAATCCATGCCTGGCGCACATCCTGTGGGAGCGGGCGGGCCCGCGAACACCGGCGAAGCCGGTGCCATGCACCGCGGTGTTTGCTTCGCGGCGGTTCGACGCCTCGACACGCCCGCTCCCACAGGGTACGCGTCAGCCTACAGGATGAGGCCGGCTTCTACTGCCCGCTCATGGCACAGCTTCAGCACCGCCCTGCGCTCGTCGTTGTCCATCCGCCCCCAGCGGCCGATCTCGGCCACGGTTCGCTGGCAACCGGTGCAGATATCCTGCTCGTCCAGCGCACAGATACTCACGCACGGCGAGGCCACCGGCCGCTCCACCACATCACTCATCGTCAACCACCAACTCCCGTGCATAACGCTGGGCATTGTGCACGTAATGCGCGGCGCTGGCTTCGAGCATGCGCTTCTGCTGTTCGGTCAGCTCGCGCACCACCTTGCCCGGCGAGCCCATCACCAGCGAACCGTCAGGGATCTCCTTGCCCTCTGCAATCAGCGCATTGGCGCCGATGATGCAATGCTTGCCGATGCGCGCTCCATTGAGGATCACCGCATTGATGCCTACCAGGCTGTAGTCGCCCACCGTGCAACCATGCAGCATGGCGTTGTGGCCAACGGTCACGCCCTTGCCCAGGGTCAGCGGCGAGCCCATGTCGGTGTGCATCACCGTGCCATCCTGCACGTTGCTGCCCTCACCAATGTCGATCAGCTCGTTGTCCCCGCGCAGCACCGCGCCAAACCACACGCTGGCATCGGCCTGCAGGCGCACCTTGCCGATCAGCGTGGCGTTGGGTGCGGCCCAACTGGTAGGGTGGCTCTCGACCCGCAGGTCGCCCAGGCGGTATTTCATGCTTGCTCCTCAGGCTGCAACGCAGACGACGGGGTTGGCCCCGCTCAGTTTTCGATGTAACGCTCAGGGGGCTGGTGCAGGCTGATGCCGGCATCGAACAGCAGGTTGACCAGTTCGACGATCATGATCGCCGACAACCCCCAGATCTTGTATTCGCCATAGCGATAGCTGGGCACATACCAGCTGCGCCCCTGGTAATCGATACGGTGGGTATGGTCGCGCGGGTCCTGGCGGAAGAATTCCAGCGGCACGGTGAATACTGCCGCGATCTCGGCATCATTGGCACGGTATTCGACAAAATCGGGGATAAGCCCGACGAATGGCGTCACTTTCAGGCCGTGCAGCGAAATCAGCGGGCTGAGTGGGCCGATCACTTCCACCAGGCCTGGCGGCAGGCCGATTTCTTCTTCCGCTTCACGCAGCGCGGTGAACACCAGGTCCGGGTCTTCCGGGTCGCGGCGGCCACCGGGAAAGGCCACTTCGCCGCCGTGGGTGGACAGGCCCTTGGCGCGCAGGGTCAGGACCAGTTCGGGCGCTTCGCTGCGGGTAATGGGCAAGAGGACCGCCGCTTCGGGGAACCGCCGGTCGGTTTCCAGTGATGCGGGTTGGTGGTTGCTCATTCGGCGAAGTAGCTCGTCCAGCATTGCGCACGCTCGTATCCAAGGCCTGCCTTGCATGATGCACCAAAGGCGCGAAGCACCCAAGCCCCGTGCGCTTGCGGCAGCACGGCCGGCGCGCCAAGATAGCCCAGAGCAAAAGGAACGACACATGAAATTCTGCAGCGCGTGCGGCCAGCCGGTCACTCAGCGGATCCCCGAGGGCGACAGCCGCCTGCGGTATGTCTGCGAGTCTTGCCAGACCATCCACTACCAGAACCCCAACATCGTCGCCGGCGTGTTGCCGACCTGGGGCAGCCAGGTGCTGCTGTGCCGGCGCGCCATCGAGCCACGCCGCGGTTTCTGGACCTTGCCTGCCGGTTTCATGGAAAACGGCGAAACCCTCGATCAGGCCGCCCGTCGCGAAACCGTCGAGGAGGCCTGCGCCCGGGTCGGCAGCATGAACCTGTACCAGCTGTTCGACTTGCCACACATCAACCAGGTGCACGTGTTCTTCCGCGCCGAACTGGCGGACCTTGATTTCGCGGTCGGTGTCGAAAGCCTGGAGGTGCGGCTGTTCGAGGAACATGAGATACCGTGGGGCGAGCTGGCTTTCCGCACCGTCACTCGCACACTAGAATGCTACTATCGCGATCGCATCGGGCAGCACTACCCCATAGGCCATGAATACCTGCCGCCGATGAACGTCTCGCCCATTACCTAGAAGCCTTCAGGGATACCGTTACATGCGCTGGTTGCTTGCCCTTTTCTGCCTTTGCGTTACCTCGGTGTCCCAGGCGGCCTTCACCGAGACCATCATCCGCAAGCCCCAGCCGGCAGCGCAAACCCCATCGCCTTCGCAGCAGGCCATGCAACCGCTGATCGACAAGGTACTGGTGATCAAGTCCGAGCGCCGCCTGCAGCTGATCAGCCGTGGCGAGCCGCTGAAAACCTACCGTATCTCGCTGGGCAAGCAGCCAAAGGGCGCCAAGGAGCGCGAAGGCGACAAGAAAACCCCCGAGGGCCTGTACTGGCTGGACTGGCGCAAGCAGAGCGACCGCTTCAACCTGGCCATGCACATCAATTACCCGAACATCACCGATGCCGCCCGTGCCACCCGCGAAGGGGTGAGCGCCGGCAGCATGATCATGATCCATGGCACGCCGATCAACGACGAGTATCCGGAGTGGTACTTCCACACCCTGGACTGGACGGACGGCTGTATTGCCATGCGTAACCGCGACATGCAGGAAGTGTGGGACCTGGTGCGGGATGGCACGTTGATCGAAATTCGGCCCTGATAGCGGGCCTTTCAACTGATGCTGTAGGAAGCTTCCCACCTCCAGGCAAGAACGCGCCTTACAAGCGCTTAGGCCGGGTACTGCATCCAGGCGAACCCCTTAGTTTTTAGCATCCACGCAGACGAGTACGAAATCCGTACATCATTTGCGGGGTGCTTCAATGCCGTTCCACATTCACCGCGCCACCTGCTGGGCGCTCACCTGCTGCCTGTCCGGTTTGCTGGCCGCGCCCCAGGCGCTGGCCGACGACCCCGCCAGCCAGCAACTGCGCGATCAGCAGCGCGGGCTGCAACAGCTGGAACAGCAACAGCGGCTGGAACGCTGGCAGCGCCAGCCCGCCCCGGCTGAAAGCCACGACACCACCGCCCCCCTCCCGCACGACCAGCGCTGCTGGGCCATCACCGGCGTACGCGTGGCCGGCAACCGCAAGCTTTCCGACTCGGCGCTAACGCCAACCCTTCGCAGGTTCATCACCCCGTGCATGGGCATTGCGGAAATCAACGGGCTGCTGAAAGCCATCACCCAGCGCTATGTGCAAGCCGGATACCCAACCAGCCGGCCTTACCTGCAGCAACCGCCACAAGACGGCACACCACTGAACCTGGTCATCGTCGAGGGGTTCGTCGAGTCCATAGAAATGGCCGGCCCCGAATTGCCCCTGTCCCTCCCCGGCGCCTTTCCCGGCCTGCTCGGGCAGCCACTGTACCTGCCAGCCCTGGAGCAAGGCCTCGACCAGCTCAACCGCCTGCGCGCTTATGACCTGTCCGCAGAATTGCTGCCCGGCGAACTGCAGGGCGGCACCCGGGTTGTCGTGCAGCCGCGCAAGGTGGCCTCGCGCGGGCACCTGGACAGCCGCTTCGACAACCGCGGCAGCGACCTGACCGGGCGTCATCGCCTGAACCTCGGCTTCGGCCTGGACAGCCCGCTGGGCCTCAATGATGACCTGCGCCTGTCGCTGAACGGCACGGTGCTCGATGCGCCCGGGCAAAGCCAAGGCATCTCGCTGTACTACAGCATCCCCTACGGCGCCTGGACCTTCGCGCTCAGCGCCAGCGAGCTGCGCTACGAGGCGCCGCTCCCCCACAGCCGCCAGATAGCCGACGGCAGTAGCAGCTACCAGGGCCTGAGCGTCGAGCGGGTGCTGTGGCGCAACCAGCAAGGCATGCTCAGCGCCAGCGCCCGGCTGGACCGCAAGCAAATGGTCAACCGCAGCGCTGGCGCGGTGATCGTCCAGCAGAGCCCCACCCTGGTCTCCGTGGAGGCGGGTATCAACCTGCTTTGGCTCCAGGGAGGCCTGTGGAATGGCTACCTCGGTGTCGCCCAGGGTATCGACGCCTTCGGCGCTGACCGCTCACCGCTGGGGGCGGAACGCCTGCGCCCGGATTTTCGCAAGTACCGCGCCAACCTGCTGCACCTGCGCCAGGGCCCGGCCAGCCGCCCATGGCGCTGGCAGAGCGAGCTGGCTCTGCAATTCAGCAATGACCCACTACCCGCCGTCGAGCAGTTGCTGGTCAGCGACGATTCGGCCGTGCGCGGGTTTCGCCTGCGTACCTACTCCGGTGCCAGCAGCGCCGCCTGGCGCAACACCGTCAGTCAGCCGCTGCCGGAGGGCTGGACCGCTCCCCTGCAAGTACGCCCCTACATCGGCCTGGACCTGGGCTGGACCCGCACTGCCGAAGGCAAGCCTTCACAACGCCTTGCCGGGGCCACCGCCGGTGCCGAACTGAGCCTGCCCGGCAGCCACCTGCGCCTGGGCTACCAACGCGCGCTGTACGCCAGCGACCTGCCCCGCCCGCTGCTGGAACCTGGCTTCTGGGTAGTGGAACTGGCCCTGAACATCTGATTCACCCACAACAAAGAGAACGAGAACATGCAAACACTCTCGCAGTCGTCTTCCCGCCCAGATACCTTGCGCTGGGCCATCTTCCTCGCCCTGCTCGGGCCCGGCGCCGCACTGGCCCAGGGCGGCCTGACCGCAACCAGCGGCCCCGGCGGCACACCGGTCATCAACGACGGCCACGGCGTCCCGGTCATCGATATTGTCGCGCCAAACACCAACGGGCTGTCGCACAACCAGTTCCTCGATTACAACGTCGACCGCTCCGGGGTGGTGCTGAACAATGCCACCCAGTCCGGGCAGTCGGAGCTGGCCGGTGCCCTGGCGGCCAACCCGCAATTCCAGGGCCAGGCCGCCTCGACCATCCTCAACGAGGTGGTCAGCCGCAACGCCTCGCTGATCGAAGGGCCGCAGGAAATCTTCGGCCGCCCGGCCGACTACATCCTGGCCAACCCCAATGGCATCACCCTCAACGGCGGCAGTTTCATCAACACCACACGCGCCGGCTTCGTGGTGGGCAGCCCCCAGTTCGAGGGCCAGCAACTGAAGTACCTCGACACGCTGAACGCCAGCGGTACCCTGCAAGTGCTCGAGGGCGGCCAGCGAAACCCCAACGGCGCCCTCGAGCTGATCGCCCCGCGCGTGGACGGCAAAGGGCTGCTGATGGCGCGCAACTCCATCGATATCATCGTCGGTCGCAACCGCATCGACAGCACCAGCGGCGAAATTGTCGAACACCTGCCCGCCAACCCGTCCAGCATCGATGCCAGCCTGTTCGGCGCCATGCGCGCCGGGCGCATTCGCGTGGTGAGCACCGCAGAAGGTGCCGGTGTGCGTGTGGGGGCATCGCAGCTGCTGGGTATCGACGGGGTCGACATCCAGTCGGCCGGCGCCCTGCAGGTCAGCGGCAAGGCCGACAACCCCGTCGAACTGCACAGCGAACAGGGCGATCTGCGGCTGACCGCTGCCGATGACCTGACCCTTGAAACCGTCGATGGGCAAGCTCGGCGAATCGAGGCCAAGGCCGGCAAGAAGCTCACGCTGGATGCCACGACCCGCGAGAACATCGAGCGCGACAGCGACAGCTGGAACAAGAAATTCCTGTTCGTCACCCGCGAAACCTACAACCGCGAAACCACCACCACCCAGCAGCAGCAACAGGGCAGCAGCTTGCAAGGCAAGGACGGCGTGCTGCTGCAATCCGCTGACGACATGCGCCTGGTGGCTGCCAAGGTGGATGCTGGCAATGAGCTGACCCTCGACAGCGGCGCCAACCTGGCCATCGCTGCCGGCATCGACAGCCAGCAAACCGAAGAGCAGGTTCGCCACCGCAAGGACTTGTGGCGCGGTGACAGCGATACCGACCAGTACAAGGAAACCGCGCAAGGCAGTGCGCTCCAGGCCCAGCGCATGACACTGAAGGCCAAGAATACCGTCGATGTGCAGGGCAGCAGCCTGCACAGCCGCGGCGACATGGCGATCGAAGCCAAGGACGCAACCATCGGTACCACCGCCCTGCAGGAGCGCGGTACCCGGCGCGACTATCGCGGCGACCTGGTATCCGGCACCTTCTTTGGCGACCGCAAGGGTAACGACAGCGAAGGCCAGGCCGTTGCCGGCAGCAGTGTCACGGCGGATGGCAAGCTGGCCGTGGTAGCTGACCAGGTTGCCATCAAGGGCAGTACCGTGCACGGCAAGAAGGACGCGGTGCTCTACAGCACAAAAGGTGCACTGGCCATCGAAGCCGACCATGGCCGCACCACCTCCACCGACCGTACCAGCGACAGCAAGCTGTTCGGCCTGATTGGCAGCGACCACGAGAACACCGAGCGTACGCAACAGGTACTTACCAGCGACGTCAGCTCGGCCACCAATCTGCGCCTGGCCAGCGCCGAGGAAATGCGCATCCAGGGCGCCAAGGTCGCAGCGGGCGGGCACCTGCAGGTAGAGGCCAAGGGCGACCTGCTGATTACCAGCGCGCAAGCGGTTGACGAGCGCGAAACCCGCAACCAGCAACGTGGTTTCACCGCCAGCGCCAAGCAGACCCAGGAGGCCGAGGATGGCAAGCCCGAGTCCCGCCAGTACTCGGCCGGCATTGCCTATGACGTCGCCACCACCAGCAGCAAGCAGCACACCACCAGCCAGGTCGCCAGTGAGCTAGAGGGCGCGTCGGTGAGCCTTGGCAGCGGGGCCCACCTGCAAGTCAACGGTTCCACGGTGAAGGCTGCCGCAGGCGACCTCGATATGCAGGCCCAAAAGGTGACCCTGGGGGCAACCCGCAACGACCGCGACAAAACCACCAGCACCACCAACAGTGGCGGCGGCCTGACGGTGACCGGTGGCATCGACCGGCTGGGCAGCTTGTTCGAAGGCCATCACAACCGCCAGGTGCAGACCGAACGCGACAGCAAGGTGCAACGCAGCACATTGCAGGCCAGCGGCGACCTGAAGCTGAATGGCGATGAACTGGTCACAGAGGCCGCAAGCGTCAGGGCCGGCAACACCCTGCAGGTAACGGCCAAACGCATCGACAACCGCGCGGTGCAGGATACCGAGGAACGTGAACAAAGCCGTGACGACTGGTCGGGCAGCCTCGGCGCCAGTGTCGAGTACCGCGACCTTACCCGCCCCATCGAACGCCTGGTGCTGGGCGAAGAAGCCGCGCGCTTCCAGCAAGCCTCCCCCGAAGACGCCATGGCGCCGCCCAGCGTTGGCGCCGACATGACCGTGGAACACCTCAAGCGCCTGGAAAACCAGCGCCGCGGCTTTGCCCAGGTGAGCGAGTTGGCCGGGGCCAAGGTCGAAGTCAAGGCCGACACCATCACCGACCAGGGCACCGCCTGGCGCGCCAACGCCGGCAAGCTGCAGATCGAGGCCCGACAACACCAGATGCAGGCGGCCGAGAACACCCAGGAAAATACCGTGCAACGCCTGGCCTACGGCGGCGATGTGCGCCTGGACACCAGCACCGGCGAAGACCTGAATGCACGCGCCGCCGGCAAAGGCGGCTCGCTGGACAAGAAGGACAGCACCAGCAGCGCCGTACCCGGCAGCCTGTATGGGCAACAGGGCATCCAGGTGCAACTGGGCAGCTCTGGCCATTATGAAGGTACGCGCATCGATGGCGGTGAAGGCAGCGTGGTCATCAGCAGTGCCGGTTCGCTGACATTGCCACAGGCAAACGACCAGACCGAACAGCAGTCACGCCAGCTCGACGGCAATGCCTGGGCCAAGGTCGGTAACCGCCCGGGCAGCACCGGCGTTGATGGCCGGGGCTACCTCGACCACGGCCAGAACCAGAGCACACAGCGCAAGGCCCAGGTGGCGCAGATCGACGCCAAGGGCCAGGTACAGCTGAGCAGTGGCGGCGACCTGTTGCTCGAAGGCACCCGCATTGGCAGCCGTGAGGCCAAGACCGGCGACATTCAACTGCAAAGCGGTGGTCGGCTGCAGGTCAAGGCGGCCAGCGATACCCAGAACGCTACCGGCGCCAAGATGGGCGGCGGCGTGGAGCTGGCGGTCAAGGCTGGCAACACCAAGGGCGGTGCCATCGGCGGCCACTTCAGCCACGGCAAGCAGGACGAAGAGGCACGCCAGGCGGTGAATGCCCTGTTCGCCAGCAACGGCACAGTGACCCTGGGCAGCAGCGCCCGCGAGGATATCGCCCTGCACCTTGAAGGTCTGCAGGCCTCGGCCGAACAGATAACCCTCGACGCATCGAATGGCGGCATGCTGGTGGAAGCGTCCTCCAGCCGGGAGCGACGTGACAACCTCGACATCACCGCCGGGGCCGGCTTCGACATGGCCAAGGGCGCGCTCGACACCCGCGGCCTGCATGGCCGCCTCAAGGTGGAGCTCGACAAGCGCGACAACCTCACCTGGAACGCCAGCGACCTGCGCGCCGAGCGCATCGACCTGCAAAGCCGTGGCGATACCCGCCTCGAAGGCGTCACCCTGGAGACGGGGCGTATCGATGGAGTGATCGACGGCGACCTGCGCATCGCCAGCCGCAAGGACAACGTCAATACCCTGAGCGTGAAAGGCGATGCCCGGCTGAGCCAGGAGAAAAACCCGCGAGGCTACGTCAACGCGGCCACTTCGGTGGCAGGGCCGCTGGGGAGCAAGGTGAATGAAAAAGCTGGCTCCGCCCTGAGCAAGGCAGACCCGGGGCTCTCGCCTACCTTCAGCCTCGACGTGTCGCACGCGCAGCGCGACAGCGTAGGCCAGCAGACCACGCTCAAAGGTAGCGACGGTATCGACCTGCAGGTTGGTGGCAACGCTCACGTGGTGGGGGCACGCTTGCAGTCGGCCAAAGGCGATGTGGTGCTCGACGCCAACTCGGTTACCCGCGAAACACTGAGCGGTAACGACTACCGCCGGGATGTGTCGATCGATGCGTCCAACTCACCGGTGGACCTGGGCACGGCGGTGGCCGAGCTGGCCAAGGGCAAGGGTGCGGCGGATGGGGAAAATGCACTGGACCTGGGGTTGTTGAGGACCAGTGGGCACAATCGCAGTGAGCAGTGGGCTTCGAGTGTGCAGGGCAAGAAAAACTGAAGCAGGCGCCGCGCTGGAGGGCACGGGCTTCGTGCCCTCTATTAGAGTTGATTGGTTGTAGGAGCGGCCTTGTGTCGCGAAAGGGCTGCAAAGCAGCCCCCGGGTTTCAGCGCATATGCACAAATTGCTGGGGCTGCTTTGCAGCCCTTTCGCGACACAAGGCCGCTCCTACACACGCCGAGCCAGCTTGCCGGCGGTAACACCTGTCTACCAGCGCAGATCCCGCTGCCCTGCCAGCGCCTGCGGCCCAAGCCACTGCACCCCACGCAGCAAAGGCGTCAGCGCCGCCTCCGGCTGCAACTCGACGACCACCTGCGCCCGTCGCGCGGGCAGGTCGACATCCACGGCCAATTCATGCTGCCCCTGCTGCGCCAGCTGCCCGCGCAGGTGCCAGCCGCTGCGGCAGTCCATTTCCAGCCAGCCCTGCCCCAGGCCCAGTGACCAGGGCTCGCTCAGGGCAAGATCGGTTACCGTCATGCGGCCTTCGCTGGCACGGCATTGCCGCCCTGCCCCCTGCACCCGCAACGTGCCCTGCCACTGGCCGACCAAGCGGTAGTCCGTCGCCACCGTCGCCTGGGCCCCCATGGCCGTCGCCTCCAGCCGCCAGCCCCATGGCCAGCCATCGGCGCGCAGCTGCCAGGCCTGGCCCTGGAAGCCGAGCTGCGCGTTCGCCTGCAAGCGCCAGGGCTGCACCGCCCAACGCAATGGCCCGACCGGCCCCAGTTGCTGCGCCTGGCCTTGCCACAGGCTGCCGCTGACCTCACGCGCTGGCAGGCCTATCCCGCGCACCACCCAACTGGCCGGCAGCTCCACCAGCAATGTCACGGCGAAAACCAGCAGCACCCACGCCACACTTCTTCGGCTCATGGCCGCACCACCAGGTCGAAGCGCAATCTCTTTTCATGCTGTTCCAGCCCCCACTGCAATGGCTGTACGCCTTCTGCACGCAGGGTCTGCAACCAGCCCTGCAGCACTCGCTCGTCGGCCACCTGCCCCCGCAGTTGCCAGGTCTTGCCCTGCGCATCGACCTCGGCCAGTTCGATCTGCCGCGCCTGGGCCGACTGTCGGAGCCGCTCCAGGTTCAACCCCGGGCCGCCTTGCAGACTGGCGGCCTGTTCGGCCAGCCCGCGCCACTGGCTGAGCTCGCGCCATTGCGCAAGGCCTGTGCGCAGGGCCAGGAAGGCCAGCAACAGGGCAATCAGTGCCCAGGCGAACTTCAAGCGATGACGCTGTATCCAGCCCCGGTTCATGAGGCTGCCCCCAGGTCGAACACCACTTGGCCGTCCTGCACCTGGACAGTGGCCCCGGCGGCTGTCGCCATGTCGCTCCATGGCGGCGAACCGCCCTCGCCCTCCAGCTGCAAGTGCCAGCGCTGGCCATCGAAGCGCACCGCTTGCAGGCGCCAGCCGGGGTGGTCACGCAGCCAGGCCTGCAACGCCGCCTGCAGGTCTTCGAGCTGGCGCGTGCGCAGCTGCTGTTGCAATTCACTTTCGCGCAGGCGCTTGAGGGCCTGCGCGGCGTGCCGGGGGCTGGCCTGCTCACCGGTCACGGCGATGACCTGGCTGCGCCAGAGTTGCGCCTGGGCCCACTGCTTGCTCAACCACAGCCCGCCCCAGACGGTAGCCAGTACCAGACAGGCCGCGAGCAGCCGTTGCTGCGGCCGGGACACCACCGGCAGCGAGCGCACCTTGCGGGTACGCTCGAACAGGCCGGGCAATGAATCGAGCGGTGCCAGCGTACTGGGCCAGTCGCCGCTCAGCGGAACCTTTTGCAGCTCCGCCCACGGTTGTTGTGGCATCTCGCCCAGTGCATCCGGCCAGGCCAGCCAGTGCTCCTGCCTGTCTTCGGCCAGCCCTTTGTACAAATACATGCCGGGTGTGCGCTGCCATTGCCAGGCATGTCCCGACTCGGGGGGCGGCAGCAGCTGTAGTTCTGCCCAGCAACGTGCCACCTGCAAGCCCCATTCGGCGCACTGCCCGCGCCAGTCCTCCAGTTGCTGACGGGCCACTACCAGTAACCGAAGATGGCCGCGCTCGCGGGCCAGGCAGGCGCATGTCACCTCGTCGATGGCCTGCAGCAATCGGTCTTCGAGCAACAACGGCCATTCTTCACGCTTGAGCCCCGGCGGTGCCGGCACGCGGAAGTAGCTGCAGGCCTCGGCAGGCAGGATCAACGCCACACGGGCCTGCAAGTTCGCCGGGGGCTCGCCCTGCCCATGGCGTTGCACAAGGCCGCCCTCGGCCAGCGCCCAGTGCCAGACAACGCCCGGTCGCAGCAACAACCACGACTGGGCCGGGCTACGCCGCCGCCATTCAAACTTCATGAGCGCCCCCACGGGAGGGCGAAGGTGCAGACATAGGGTGCTCCGTCACGCTGCAGTTCCAGACGCACGCCACGGCCGGGGTGCGCAGGTTGGTCGGAAGGCCAGGCCAGCCAGCGGCCGCCCTGGTAATAAAGAACATTCATGGCGCTGACCCGGTCGAGCCGCTCGCGCTGGACCCAGCGTGGGGTGGCGGCGGCATAGAGATCGGCCGAGCTTTCCAGCAGCAGGCGTTGCTCGCGGGCCTCGAAGCGCAGGCGCTGGCGCTGCAGGCGCGAGCCGCCCTCGGCTTCCGGCATGCCGGTGATGGCGACCCAGAGCAACTGGTTGCTTGCCGGTTGCCAGTCCAGCCAGCGGCTGGCCAAGGGCAGGCGCTGGTCGTAGACACGGCGCATTACCGGGCTATCGAAGCGACGCTCCAAGGCCAGGCAGAAATCCAGCACCGAGGTTTCCTGGGTGGTGACCTGCAGGCGCTCGCGAACCTTGAGCCAGCCGTTGACCAGGGCGGCGAGCATGATGCCGAGCACAGCAGTGAGTGCCAGGGCGACCATCAGCTCGATCAGGGTAAGGCCGGCCTGGCGGTGCTTGCTCGGCAGGGTCCAAGGCTGACGGGTATGCGCCCTCCCTGTGGGAGCGGGCGCGCCCGCGAACACCGGCGAAGCCGGTGCCATGCACCGAGTCGCCTGCTTCGCGGGCATGCCCGCTCCCACAGGGACCGCGCAAGCTTCACAATCTCTGTAACTCATGGCCGCTCCAGGGGCAGGCCGGCCTGGCGCTGCTTCACAGGCTGGATACAGGGCTGACGGGTATGCGCCCTCCCTGTGGGAGCGGGTTCACCCGCGAACACCGGCGAAGCCGGTGCCATACACCGAGTCGCCTGCTTCGCGGGCATGCCCGCTCCCACAGGGACCGCGCAAGCTTCACAATCTCTGTAACTCATGGCCGCTCCAGGGGCAGGCCGGCCTGTCGCTGCTTCACAGGCTGGATACTGGGCTGACGGGTATACGCCCGCCCTGTGGGAGCGGGCGCGCCCGCGAACACCGGCGAAGCCGGTGCCATACACCGAGTCGCCTGCTTCGCAGGCATGCCCGCTCCCACAGGGGCCGCGCAAGCTTCACGGTTTCTGTAACTCATGGCCGCTCCAGGAACACGGTGTACTGGCCAAGCGGCAGGCGCTGGTCGCGGTCGGCGAACAGCAGCAGCTCGCCGCGGCGCAGGTCGCGTACGCCGGTGCGGCGCAGCTGCAGTTGCCAGTGGCAGCGCTGGCCGCCCTGGCTCAGTTCACCGCCAACCTGGTTTTCAGCTGGCCAGTACTGCTCTACGGCAAAGCGGGTTTGCAGTTCTCGCGCGCATAGCAGGCCAAGGCGGTGTTGCTGCAGGTTGTCCTGCACCGCCAGGCGCTGGCGCAAAACCTGGCTGGTGATCACCGCCAGCACCGCAGCGATCGCCAGGGCCACGGTCACCTCCAGCAGGGTAAAGCCACGCTGATGCCGCTTCATGGGGCGACCACCACCTGCAAGCGGCCATCGCGGCTCCAGGCCCATTGCTGGCTGCCATCAGCCCAGCGCCAGCGCACGTTGCCCGGTTGCGCCCAGCCATGCGGGGTGAACAACAGGCGCGGCTGTGGGCTGGCCGGCCAGTCCGGGCGCAGCCCCTTGGGCCAGTCACCAAGGGCAACTGCTTCGACCACCCAGCCATTACCCTCGCGCCGGACGAACTCCGGGCGCTGGCCATTCCAGCGCAGCCCGCGCAGCTGCCCGGCATGCCGGGCCAGCGCGGCCTGCGCCCGGGTCTCGCTCGCCAGCCGTTGCAGCGCCTGGTCGACACTGGCCTGGCTGTTGCCGAACCCGGCCACCGCCAATCCGGTCATCAGCCCGGCGATGGCCAGCACCACCAGCAATTCGATCAGGCTGAAGCCCCGCTGACGACGCACCCGTTACAGCTCCCAGTTACCCAGGTCGGCATCCTGGCCTTCGCCGCCCGGCAGGCCGTCGGCGCCCAGCGAGTACACGTCGACCCGGCCATGCTCGCCGGGCATGCGGTACTGGTACGGGGTGCCCCACGGGTCTTCCGGCAGGCGGCGCACGTAGCCGTCGCTGCGCCAGGCCCGTGGCAGCGGTTCCTGGGCCGGCTTTTTCACCAGCGCGGCCAGGCCCTGCTCGCTACTGGGGAAGCGCAGGTTGTCCAGGCGGTACATGTCCAGCGCCTGCTCCAGGGTGGCCAGGTCGGCCATCACTTTCTGCTTCATGGCCTTGTCCTGGTTGCCCAGCACGCTGGGCGCGACCACGGCGATCAGCAGGCCGATGATGAAGATCACCACCATGATTTCCATGAGGGTGAAACCGCGCTGGCGGTTACGTCGATGCTGCATGGCAGTACTCCTTGTCGTCACAGTTGCAGGCCCTGGTTGAGTTGCATGATCGGCAACAGCACCGCCAGCACGATGAACAGCACCACGGCGCCCATCACCAGGATCATCAGGGGTTCGAACAGCGCCATGGCAGTATCGACCTGGCGGGCGAAGCCGCGCTCCTGGTCGTCGGCCACGCGCTCGAGCATGTCGGCCAAAGTGCCGCTGGCTTCGCCGCTGCCGACCATGTTCACCAGCAGCGGCGGGAACTGCTGGCTGGCATCCAGCGCGCGATGCAGGCTGGTGCCGCCCTGCACCTGCTGGCGCACCTGCTCCATGGCCAGGCGGATACGCCGGTTGCCGACGGTTTCGGTGGCCACTTGCAGGGCTTCGAGCAGGGCCACGCCGCTGCCGCTGAGGATTGCCAGGCTGCGTGCCAGGCGCGCGCTTTCCAGCACCTGAAGCAGGCTGCCGATATGTGGCAGGCGTAGCAGCAACTGGTCGCGGCGCAGGCACCAGTGCGGCTTGCGCAGCAACCAGCCGCCGAGCGCGCCGAGCAACAGGGCCAGCCCCAAAAGCCAGGGCCCGGCCTGCACCAGCCCTTGGCTCAGGCCGATCAGCAGCGATGTAATGAGCGGCAGGCTTTGCCCGGCATGGGCGAATTGTTCGGTGAGCTTGGGTACGACGAAGGTCATCAGGCCTACCACCACGGCAAGCGACACCCCCATCAACACGGCGGGGTAGATCAGCGCGGTACGTGCCTTGTGCTGCTGTCGTTGAACCTGCTCCAGGTGGTCGGCGAGGCGGGTCAGCACCTGGGCCAGGCGGCCGGACCGCTCGCCGGCCTCGACCAGCGCGCAGTACAGGCCGGTAAACGGTGCCCCCTGACGTGCCAGGCTGCGAGCCAGGCCCAGGCCTTCGGCCAACGAGCCGCGCAAGGCCACCAGCACACCGTGCAGGGCGGGCTGGCGCAGTTGCCGTTCCAGGGTTGCCAGGGCGTCGACCAGAGGGATGCCAGCACCGGTCAGGGTGGCCAGCTGACGAGTCAGTTCGCACAGCTGGGCGCGGCTCAGGCGCTGGCGCCGGGGTTGCCGGGTGCCGGCTTCGTGACGCTGCAAGCGGCGGGCGAACAAGCCCTGCTCACGCAACAACTGACGGGCATGACGTTCGCTGTCGGCCTGCAAGCTGGCCTTGTGGGTCTTGCCGGCGAGGTCGACGGCCTGGTAGCGATAGGTCGGCATGGCTCAGCCCTGCACCACGCGCAGTACTTCGGCCAGGCTGGTCTCGCCACGGGCCAGGCAGTCGCTGGCCATCGCCACCAGGCTCTGCCGGCGTCCGGCCAGGTAGTCCTGCATGGCCAGTTCACTGGCGCCGTCGTACAACAGGCCGATCAGCCCGGCATCCAGCTCGATGAATTCATACAGGCCTAGGCGCCCGACATACCCGCTGCTCTGGCACTGCTCGCAGCCCACCGCGTGGTAGCTGCTGCGCAGCGCCGCCAGCTCGGGCCACAGGTCGCGTTCCGCCGGCTGCAGCGGGTGCGCCACGGCGCAACTGCACAGGCGCCGCACCAGGCGCTGGGCCAGTACGCCGCGCAGGCACGAGGCGATCAGGAACGGTTCGATGCCCATGTCGCGCAGGCGGGTCACCGCGCCCACCGCACTGTTGGTGTGCAGCGTGGACAACACCAGGTGGCCGGTGAGGCTGGCTTGCACGGCGATCTGCGCGGTCTCCTGGTCACGGATTTCGCCGAGCATGATCACGTCCGGGTCCTGGCGCAGGATGGCGCGCAGGCCGCTGGCAAAGGTCAGCCCGGCACGCGGGTTGATGGCGGTCTGGCCGATGCCGGCGATAGCGTATTCCACCGGGTCCTCGACCGTGAGGATGTTGCGGCTGCCGTCGTTGAGGCTGTTGAGGCTGGCATACAGGGTCGTGGTCTTGCCCGAACCGGTCGGCCCCGTGGACAGCACGATGCCGTTGGGCCGCGCCAGGCAACTGCGCAGGCCCTGCAACACCGCCGCCGGCATGCCCAGGTTGCCCAGCGCCAGCAGGCTGGCTTGCTTGTCGAGCACGCGCATCACCACCCGTTCGCCGTGGATGCCGGGCAGTGTCGAGACCCGCACATCCACTTCGCGCCCCGCCGCACGCAGGGTGATGCGGCCATCCTGTGGCTGGCGCTTTTCGGCGATGTCCAGACGGGCCATGACCTTGATCCGCGACACCAGCATGGCCGACAGCGCACGCGGTGGGCGCAACACTTCGCGCAGGTGGCCATCGACCCGCAGGCGCACCACCAGGCTCTGCTCGAAGGTTTCTATGTGGATGTCCGAGGCACGCAGGCGCAGGGCCTGGCCGAACAGGCCGTTGATCAGGCGGATCACCGGGGCTTCGTCGTCGCTTTCCAGCAGGTCCTCGATGCGCGGCATTTCGCTCATCAGGCTGTCCAGGTCGACCTGGTCGCCGATGCCTTCGATCAGCGCCTCGGTGGCAGCATCGCCGGCCTGGTACAGCTGGCCGAGGCGTTCGTCGAACAGTGCAGGCTCCAGGTATTCGAGCAGGCTGGGCTGGCCGTGCACGCGCAGCAGCTCCTGCAATTGGGCGCTATCGGCGTCGTGCCGCAACCATAGCTGCCAGCCCTGCTCCGCAGGGGCCATGGCCACCCCGCTCTGCCGTGCCTGGCGATAAGGCAGCATCACCAGTCACCGCCTTCCAGCCGTGCGCGGCTGGAGGGGAACACCTGCAGCAACGGCGTAGCGTTTTGCGCATCCGCAAGGTCGGGCAACTGCAGCGGTGTGGTCTGCTGCAAGGTGCGGTACTTGTCTTCACTGAGCCCGGCCAGGCTCGGCCCATCACGCAGGATGCGCGGGCGGATGAACACCATCAGGTTCTGCTTGGTGTTCTTGGTGGCGTCGGAGCGGAACAGCCGGCCCAGGTAAGGGATATCGCCAAGCAGCGGCACGCGCTGGTCGCTGGTGCTCAGTTCGTCGCTGATCAGGCCGCCAAGGATCACCAGGCCGTTGTCCTCGACCATGACCTTGGTCTTGATCTCGCGCTTGTTGGTGATCACGTCGCTGGCAGCTGTAGACTCGGCAATCGACGACACTTCCTGGACAATGTCCAGCCGTACGCTGTTGTCGATGTTGATCTGCGGCTTGATGCGCAGCTTCACTCCGACTTCCTTGCGCTCGATGGTCTGGTACGGGTTGGCGTTGCTCTGCGTCACCGATCCAGTGACGAAGGGCACTTCCTGGCCGACCAGGATCGACGCCTCGGCGTTGTCCAGGGTCAGCAGGGTGGGCGTGGACAGCAGGTTGAAGCCGCTCTTGCCCTTCAGCGCGTTGACCAGCATGGCGAAGTTGAAGCCGCCGCCGAAATGGCCAATACCCGCCATGGCGCCGGTGGTGCTGGACAGCAAATCGCCAAGGGCCTCGTTGTCGCCGCTGGCAGCGGCCCCGCCGATGCTGGCGATGTTTACCCCGTTGCTGCCGAAATTGACGATGCCGGCACCGAACTTCTCGTCAGCGAACAGCCACTGCACGCCCAGTTCCTGGGCGCTGCTGTCGGACACCTCGGCGATGATCGCTTCCACCACTACCTGGGCACGGCGGATGTCCAGCTGCTCGACGATGGCGCGGTAGGCGGCCAGCTCGCTGTCGGGGCCGACCATGACCACGGCGTTGGTGCCTTCTTCGTATTCCAGGCGGATGCCCGAGCCACCGGCGACAGGCACTACGGGCCTGTCCTTGCCCTCTGCTTCGCCCGCACCTTCAGAGGGCGCCATGCCTTCCTGGCTGAGCCCGCGCAACACCTTGACCACTTCGCCAGCATTGGCATGGCGCAGGTAGATGACCTGGGTACTGCCGCTGCCTGGTGCGTCCTGGGGGCGGTCGAGCTGGCGCAGCAAGCTGGCGATACGTTCCAGGTTGCTGCGCCAGTCGGTAACTACCAACTGGTGCGCCGCCGGATAAGGTGTGATCACACCGACCCGTGGGTCGATCAGGGGTTTGAGAATGCCCAGCACCTGCTCGCTGGCGGCGTTGCGCACATTGAATACCCGCGTGGCCACGCTGTCGCTGCCTTCCCCCTGCTGCCCTCCCGCCTCCACCGGCACCGGCTCCAGGCGAGCGGCCTGGTCGGGAACGATCTTCACGCTGCCGTTGGGCAGGTCGACAGTGGCGTAGCCCTGGGCGCGCAGCTGGGCCAGGAAGATGTCGTAGATGGCATCGGCGTCGTGCAGGTCGACGGTGCGCACGGTGACCTTGCCCTTGACCCGGGGGTCGACGATGAAGGTGGTGCCGGTGATGCGCGACACGCTGTCGATGAACTCGCCCAGTTCGGTGTCGACGAAGTTCACCTCGTACATCGGCGTACCGTTGTCGTCGAATACTGGCTCTTCAGCACAGGCCATGGACAGGGCCAGGCTCAGCGCGGCCGCCACGCAATATCTAACAGGCATCGTTCATCCTTGCCGCTTGAAGCCGGTCACGGCGGGGCGTGGCGGCCAGGGCAGGCGTTCACGCCGCCCCTGGTTGTTGAAAATCAGGCCATCGCTGTCGATGTCCTGCAGCACGATCCCTGGTGCCAGGCGCTGGCCGCGGGCCAAGGTGCGCACCTGCTCGCCATAGCGCAGCACCACCACGCTGGAGGCCAGCGGCTGGGCCTTGAGGCCACCCAGGTATTGCAATGGCAGGCGGGTGATGGCAATGGCACCGTCGTCGACGGGTACCTGCCAATGGCCGACCATCAAGCCAGGCAGCGGCTTGTCGGGCGCGGCGGGCGCAGTGGCCGGTTGCGGCTGGCGGCCCAGTTGCAGCACGCACTGGGCGGCCAGCCAGCCGGCCAGGGTCAGGCCAGCGCCAGTCAGCAGGCGCGAGGCGAGCATCACGAGGCCAGTTGCCTTGGGTGCCAGCCCGGGTGCCCCTGCACATAGCGCACTTCGGGCAGTTGCAGCGGCGCCAGTTGCCAGTCGCTCGCCTGGCGGGCGAGCCAGGCTTCGACCCGTTGCCACAGCGGCTCGCCGGCCTGGGTTTCGAATTGCAGGCCAAAGGTGCGGCACAGGCCCTGCACCGGTTCCAGGCCACTGATGCGCTTGCCTTGCGGGCTGTAGCTGACACGCCAGGCCTGGCCCTGCCAGCGCGGCAGGTCCTGGCTGTTGTCCAGCAGCAGCGGGTCACCGAACAGTTGCTCCGCGGCGTTTTCCAACACTTGCTCGACCTGCCGGGCCGGCGCTTCGACCACCGGTGCCGGGTAGCCACCGGTGAGGCTGATCAGGTGTTCGCGGGTAATGGCCGCCCCGGCGGGCAGCGGGTAGTCGTAACGCAGGCCCGGCAGCAACACCGGCATGCTGCTGTCGTCGGCCAGGGCCTGATGCAGCAGGCGATCCCAGCTGCCGCCTCGGGTATCGCGGCGCCACAGCGCCTGGGGCGCGCGGGCCAGCGGTTGATCGAGCCAGGCCGCGTGGCCGGCGCGCTGCTGGCGCAATTCTGCCTGTAATGCCCCGACACGCTGTTGCGCGGCGGGTGCCAGCTGTTGCTCAAAGGCCGGGAAGAAACGCCCGTTGAACTGCCACAGCCCGGCCACGCGCTGACAGCGCAGGCGGAAGGCGCCGCTGCCCCGGCAACCGGCGAACAGCACCGGCACGCGGCGGCCGCTGGCCTGGCTCACCTCGACCGGCGCCGGCCACAGGTCCTGGCCGCGGGCGCACAGCAGCACGTCGATCTGCGGCACCCGCTCGGCCAGCCACAGACCCGGCCCGGTACCGACATCGGCCATGGCCACCACCAGGTCGGCCTCGCGCCGGGCTTGTTCGAACACCGGCTGCAATGACTGGTACCACTGTTTAAGGGAGGCTTTCTGGTCCTGGGCGTAGGGGTCGGTCACGCCGACCACGGCAATACGTGCACCGCCGCGTTCGAAGACGTGCAAGGCTTCCAGGCCCAACGCCCGGCGTTGCGTGTCTGCCAGCCCGGCGCCCAGGGTAACGGCGCCAGCCTGGCGATACAGCGCCGGGCTGCGCTGTGGCCACAGTACGCGCTCGTCGCTGCTGACCCGCGCTTCGCTGCCCAGCAGTTGGCTGCCCTGCAGGCCGCTTTCGCCCTGGGTCAGGTAGGCCAGGCCACTGCCATTCCAGCCCTGGCCGTTTTCCAGGGTCAGGCTGTTGCCCGCCCCAGCCTCGCCGCGCAGCTGCTCGAGCAACGCCGCCAGCACCGCATAGCCGCCCAGCTGGGCAGATGCAGCCTGGCTGGCATCGAGCAGTGGCGCCAATTGCGGGTAGGCGATGCTGGCACTGCTGCCGGTCATCCATGGGGCGCGGCCCAGGTGGCTGACCGGCCCCAGGCGGGTGGCCGGCACCACCGCCTGGCCAGGCTGGCGGGCATCGAGGGTATCGGCCACATACAGCAGGTCGAGGCTGGCGTTGCCGCCCTGCTGCCCAGGGAAGGCGGAGCAGGCGCCGAGCAACGGAGCCAAAGCACCGATACCCATCCAGCCGATCACTTCGCGCCTGTGCACACTGCTTGCCATCGAACCCGCCATCCTTATCCATGTTCATTCAGGGCCCCGGATGTTGCGGCGTTGGCATTACAGTTTGATGGCAGAAATCCGACAGCCATTCCAAAGTGATCTGTACAGCACGCTTCTAAGAGCGAGTTGTTTTAAAACCCCCTTAACATTTCTGCCAATGAATCATCATATTTGCGCACTAAAGTCGCGGTTTCCTCTAACTCAGCCAACATAAGGACACCCTGATGAGTCGAGATACCGGCGACAACCTGGACCGGAACCAAAGCGGCAACCTGCCGATGGCCAACGTCATGGACGCCTACCTGAGCCGCCGCAGCGTGATGCGCGGCAGCCTGGGCGCCGCCATCGCCATGATTGCCGGTACCGGCCTGACAGGCTGCTTCGACGGTGGTGGTTCCGATCACGATGATCCGGTCACCGAGCCGCCGGTCACCGAGCCACCCGTGACTGAGCCGGAAGTGCCGAAACTGGCACTGGGCTTCCAGTCCATCCCGGGCTCGCGCACCGACGCCTGCGTGGTTGCCGCCGGCTACAGCGCCTACGTGCTGGCGCCCTGGGGCACGCCGATCAACAGCAACGGCAACCCGTGGAAGTCCGACGGCAGCAACACCTCGACCGACCAGGCCAACGCCATGGGCATGCACCATGACGGCATGCACTTCTTCCCCATCAATGGCAGCTCCGAAGACGGCCTGCTGGCGATCAACTTCGAGTACATCGACACCGCCGCCCTGCACCCGGCCGGCCCGACCACCGATGTGAACGGCAAGCGCCCGGTCGAGGAAGTGCGCAAGGAAATCAACGCCCACGGCGCCGGCGTGGTGCGCCTGCAGAAAATCGGCGGCCGCTGGCAGGTGGTCGACAACGACCCGCTCAACCGCCGCTTCACTACCGCCTCGCGCATGGAAATCACCGGCCCGCTGCGGGGTACCGAACACGTCAAGACCAAGTACTCCACCGCTGGCACCCACTGCCGCGGCACCAACAACAACTGCGGCAACGGCTACACCCCGTGGGGCACCTACCTGACCTGTGAAGAGAACTGGCCAGGCATCTTCGTCAACAAGGGCACCCGCCCCGAAGACCAGCGCCGCATTGGCGTGGGCACCTCCAGCGGCCAGTACAAGTGGGAAACCGCGGCCGGTGACAGCAGCGAAGTGGCCGACGAATTCGCCCGTTTCGACGTCACCGTCAAAGGCGCCAGCGCCACCGACGACTACCGCAACGAAGCCAGCACCTACGGCTATATCGTCGAAATCGATCCGTACAACAGCAACACCCTGGCCACCAAGCGCACGGCGCTGGGCCGCTTCCGCCACGAAGGCTGCGCCCCGGGCCTGCCCGTCGCCGGCAAGCCGCTGGTGTGGTACATGGGTGACGACTCGAACAACGAGTACCTGTACAAGTGGGTGTCCACCGCGGTGTGGGACGCCGCCGACGCCAACCCGGCCGACCGCCTGGCCACCGGTGCCAAGTACCTCGACCAGGGCAAGCTCTACGTGGCCCGCTTCAATGCCGACGGCACTGGCGTATGGCTGCTGCTGGACGTGGCCACCGCCACCACTGGCGGCAGCACTTTGGGCGCACTGTATGGCGACCTGCCGGGCATCATCCTCAACACCCGTGGTGCTGGCGATGCCGTGGGCGCAACGCCGATGGACCGCCCGGAATGGACCACGGTCAACCCGCTCAACGGCGACGTGTACCTGACCCTGACCAACAACAGCGCGCGCACACCAGAAAAGGTCGATGCAGCCAACCCACGCGGCCCGAACCGTCACGGCCACATCATCCGCTGGCACGACAGCGACGACCAGCTGAGCTTCACCTGGGACATCTTCGTGTTCGGCGCCAACGCTGCCGGCACTGCCGACATCAATCGCTCCGGCCTGACCGAACTGAACCAGTTCGCCAGCCCGGACGGCATGAGTTTCGATAGCCGTGGCGTGCTGTGGTTCGAGACCGACAACGGCGAGAGCACCGTGACCGACTACACCAACGACCAGCTGCTGGCAGTGATCCCCACCAACCTGGTGGATGCCAGCGGCAAGCAGGTGCCGGTGAACGCACAGAACCAGGTGGACCTGCGCCGCTTCTTCGTCGGGCCGAATGGCTGCGAAGTGACCGGGATTACCTTTACCCCGGACAACAAGACGCTGTTCGTCAACATCCAGCACCCGGATAACTGGCCGTATACCGACAAGGCCACCGATGCCACCCCGGCAGGTGCCACGGTAAGGCCGCGGGCTGCGACGGTGGTGATCCAGCGTATCGATGGCGGGGAGATCGGCACCGCCTGATCGATCTGCGCACGGGGGCCGCTTTGCGGCCCTATCGCCGGCAAGCCAGCTCCCACAGGTACAGCGTTGCTCTCGAGGTTGTCGCTGTACCTGTGGGAGCGGCCTTGTGTCGCGAAAGGGCCGCAACGCGGCCCCAGGATTGATGCGCAATAGTTGTAATTGCTGGGGCTGCTTTGCAGCCCTTTCGCGACACAAGGCCGCTCCCACAGGGAATTGCGCCAACTTTTAGAATTTGAGCAAGACAGTTGCTCCCACCTCGACCACATCGGATTCAAGTCATGTGCAGCTCCCATCACAGCTTCTGAATGCTGTGGTAACCCTGTGGGAGCTGGCTTGCCGGCGATAGGGCTGCAAAGCAGCCCCGGCAATCTCAAGCCCTACCACACCATCGGCTCCCGGCTGCGCACCCGCACCTGCTGCGCCGGCACTCGGGCATGCCATTGCACCACCCCCAGCGCCTCCACCTGGAACTCGCTGCGTATCACCCGCCCCTCCTCCGCGAACGACAGCTGCAACAGGAAATACCCGCTGTTCAGCAGCAGCCCTTCGCTCAAGCGCTCGAAGGTTTCGTCATCCACCGCCCCCAGGGCCTGGCGTAGCGCAGTTGCATCCACATACCCCGACGCCGGGCGACCGCTGATGATGCGGCTGAGCAACGAGCGCGGATAGCGCCCTTCATACAGCGCCTCCAGCAATGGCAGATGCTCCAGCCCAAGGGCATTGGCATTCAGCCGCCAGCCGGTGGTCTGCGGCAAGGCGCACAGCATCGGGTAACGGCTTTGGCGGCTGGCGTCCGGCTCCAGTAGCAGGTTCAGCTCGCTGGTATCGAGCATTGGCTGGTTGGCCGCCAGGCGCGGTGGTTGCTGGCGCAGGTACTGGGCGCTCTCGGCGCCCTGCAGGCGGGTATCGCTGTCGGCATCCAGCCAGTCGGCCAGGGCATCGACCAGGCGCTCGGCAGCCATGTCGTCGCCCAGCAGGTAACGCAACTGGCGCGCAGCACGCTCGCCGTCAGCGCCAAGCAGCGCATTGACGTTGAAACAGGTGTGCTGGTCGCGCACCCGCAACTGCGCCTGGCCGGCGCCAAAATCGTAGTTCAACGGCTGCCCGCGCAAGGCTTGCCAGAACAGCGGGCTAAGCCGCCAGCTGGGGTCACGCAGGGCCTGCTCGGCATAGGCCAGGCCGGCCTGCTCCATCGCTCGCGCCTGCACCCGCTGGTGCAACAGGCGCACGTCATCGACCTGGCGGCGGCCATCTTCCACCAGCCAGGCCATGCCCGCCGCCAGCATCGCCAGCACTACCATCACCATCAGCAGGGCCGCGCCCTGCTGTTGCCTGCCACCCATCCTTGCCTGCCTCTGTCGCCGAATAAAGACGCCAGTCAACACGCCCGGTGTTGCAGGTAGATGGCAGTGGCCGTTCGTCATGTGTACGTCATCTGCGCGAGGCAGGATTGTCTTTCCTTTTCATGACCTTACAGGAGTGGTCGCAATGGGTGGCATTGGAATCTGGCAACTGGTGATCGTACTGCTGATCGTATTCCTGCTGTTTGGTACCAAGCGCCTCAAGGGCCTGGGCAGCGATGTGGGCGAGGCTATCCAGGGTTTTCGCAAGTCCATGGGCGGTGACACTGACGCCACTCCCCCAGCGCATACGCAGGTGCAGCAACAGTGTCCGCTGACCGGTCAGGGTACCCAGCAACCGCAAGCGGACCGTCAGCCCTGATGTTCGAGGTAGGCTTCAGCGAGTTGCTGCTGGTCGGCATCGTCGCGCTGTTGGTTTTAGGCCCGGAGCGCCTGCCGGTGGCGGCACGCACCCTCGGGCGCGGCCTGGGCCAGGCGCGCAGGGCCATGCACGCCCTGCGCACGCAGGTGGAGCGGGAGATCGAACTGCCCGCTGTCGAGCTACCCACTCTCGACAGTGCGCCTTTGCAGCGCCTGGAACAGGAGATCCGCCAAGGCATCAGCCTGAAAGCGGAGCCGGCCAATGATGCGGCCACGGTCGCTCCCCCCAAGGAAAACCTTTCATGAGCATTGCCATGGACCCGGCGGCGAGCATGCCGCTGACCGAACACCTGCGCGACCTGCGCAAACGCCTGGTGCGTTGCCTGGCGCTGGTGGCGCTGGTGTTCGCCGGGCTGTTCCCCTTCGCCCAGACGCTGTACACGCTGATTTCCGAACCGCTGCGGCGCTTCTTGCCGGAAGGCGCGAGCATGATCGCCACCAGCGTCACTTCGCCGTTCCTGACACCGTTCAAGCTGACCGCGATGTGTGCAGTGTTCGTCGCCATGCCGCTGCTGCTGCACCAGGCCTGGGGCTTTCTGGCACCGGGGCTGTACCGCCGTGAACGGCGCATTGCCCTGCCGTTGCTGGTGTCGAGCATCGTGCTGTTCTACGCCGGCATGGCCTTCGCCTTCTTCCTGGTGTTCCCGATGATGTTCGGCTTCTTTGCCAGCGTTACACCGGAGGGCGTGGCGATGATGACCGATATCAGCCAGTACCTGGACTTCATCCTGGCGCTGTTTCTGGCGTTCGGGCTGGCGTTCGAGATACCGGTGGCGACGTTTATCGTGGTCTGGGTGGGGTTGGCCGATGTGGCTACATTGCGGCGCAGCAGGCCCTACGTGATCGTCGGCTGCTTTGTGGTGGGGATGATCCTGACGCCGCCGGATGTGTTTTCGCAGACGATGCTGGCGGTGCCGATGTGGGTGCTGTTCGAGGTGGGGTTGCTGGCCTGTGGGTGGTTGAAGCGGCCTGGGCAGGGCAAGGAGATTGTGGCTGGATTGTAGGGCCCTATCGCCGGCAAGCCAGCTCCCACAGAGATATCACAGGTTCTGACGACTGCGATATTCCTGTGGGAGCGGGCTTGCCCGCGAATAGCCTTGATGCGGTCTAGAACTCGGCGAGCCGCCAGACTTCGTAGGCTGGCGTCTCGTACGGGTGGCTCTGCTTGAGTGCAGCGACGACCTGGGCAATCAGGTCGTCAGCCACCACCAGCTCCACCTTCCACTCTTCCACCACCTCGACCTGGCCGGTTTGCCCGAGGAACGGCTGGCTGCCGTCCAGCGGGCGGAACTGGCCCTGGCCCAGCGTCTGCCAGGCGCAGTGGTCATAGTCGCCGATGCGCCCGCCACCCGCGGCGAACACAGCGGCCTTGACCACTTCGACGTGGCTGGCGGGGACGAGGAAGGCGAGCTTGTACACGCCTTAGTTCACCCACACCCGTGCGTTACGGAACATACGCATCAGCGCGGCATCTTCCTGCCACTCATCCGGGCGCCAGGAGTTCTGCACGGCACGGAACACACGCTCCGGGTGCGGCATCATGATGGTCACGCGGCCGTCGCGGCTGGTGAGGCCGGTGATACCACGCGGCGAGCCGTTCGGGTTGGCCGGGTAGGCTTCGGTGACCTTGCCGTGGTTGTCGACGTAGCGCAGGGCCACGCAACCGGACAGGTCGGCTGCCAGCAGTGCTTCTTCGCTGGCGAACTCGGCATGGCCTTCACCGTGGGCGATGGCGATCGGCATGCGCGAACCGGCCATGCCCTGCAGGAAGATCGAGTTGGACTTCTGCACTTCGACCATGGCCACACGCGCTTCGAACTGCTCCGAGCGGTTGCGCACGAAGTGCGGCCAGTGCTCGGTGCCCGGGATCAGCTCGTGCAGGTTGGACATCATCTGGCAACCGTTGCACACGCCCAGGGCGAAGCTGTCGGTACGCTCGAAGAAGGCCTGGAAGGCGTCACGGGCGCGGCTGTTGAACAGCGCCGACTTGGCCCAGCCTTCACCGGCACCCAGCACGTCGCCGTAGGAGAAGCCACCGCAGGCGACCAGGCCCTTGAAGGCTTCGAAGTCGACACGGCCAGCGAGGATGTCGCTCATGTGCACGTCGATGGCGGCGAAGCCGGCACGGTCGAAGGCGGCTGCCATCTCGACCTGGCCGTTGACGCCCTGCTCGCGCAGGATGGCCACTTGCGGGCGCACGCCCTTCTTGATGTACGGCGCGGCGATGTCGTCGTTGACGTCGAAGCCCAGCTTGACCGACAAGCCCGGGTTGTCTTCCTCGAGCAGCAGGTCGAATTCCTGGTCGGCGCAGTCGGCGTTGTCGCGCAGGCGCTGGATCTGGTAGCTGGTCTCGGCCCACTGGCGCTGCAGCATGCGGCGGTCGTCGTCGAACAGCACTTCGCCGTTCAGGCTGATGGACACTTCACCGTTGTTGACCGGCTTGCCGATCACCGCGACGCAGCCTTCACCCAGGCCAGCGGCGCTGAACTGTGCCAGTACGTCGGGGGTGGCATCCTGGCGAACCTGGATGACCGCGCCCAGCTCTTCGTTGAAGAGGATGGCCGGCACGTCGCCCTTGCTGTCGGTCAGCGGGTCGAGGTGCAAGTCGAGGCCGCAGTGGCCGGCGAAGGCCATTTCCAGCACGGTGGTGACCAGGCCGCCGTCGGAGCGGTCGTGGTAGGCCAGCAGGTGGCCATCTTCGTTCAGGCCCTGGATCACGGCGAAGAACGCCTTCAGGTCTTCGGCGTCGTCGACGTCAGGTGCCTGGGCAGCGATCTTGCCGTAGGTCTGTGCCAGGATCGAGGCGCCCATGCGGTTCTTGCCGCGGCCCAGGTCGATCAGGATCAGGTCGGTCTCGCCCTTGTCCATGCGCAGTTGCGGGGTCAGGGTCTTGCGGATGTCGGTGACCGGGGCGAAGCCGGTGATGATCAGCGACATTGGCGAGGTAACGCTCTTCTCGACGCCCTCGTCGCTCCACTTGGTCTTCATCGACATCGAGTCTTTGCCGACCGGAATGGTAATGCCCAGTTCCGGGCACAGCTCCATGCCGACAGCCTTGACGGTATCGTACAGGCGGGCGTCCTCACCTGGGTGGCCGGCGGCAGACATCCAGTTGGCCGACAGTTTGATGTCGGACAGCTTCTCGATGCGCGAGGCAGCCAGGTTGGTCAGTGTCTCGCCAATTGCCATGCGGCCGGACGCCGGGGCATCCAGCAGAGCCAGCGGGGTACGCTCGCCCATGGCCATGGCTTCACCGGTGTAGACGTCGAAGCTGGTGGCGGTGACGGCGCAGTCGGCCACCGGTACCTGCCACGGGCCGACCATCTGGTCACGAGCTACCAGGCCGGTGATGGTGCGGTCGCCGATGGTGATCAGGAAGCTCTTGCTGGCCACGGCCGGGTGGCTGAGGACGCGCTGAACGGCATTGTCCAGGTCCAGCTTGCTCGGGTCGAAGTCATCGCCCAGCTCGGCTTCGCGGGTAACCGAACGGTGCATGCGTGGCGGCTTGCCCAGCAGCACGTCGAGCGGCATGTCTACCGGCGTGTTGCCGAAGTGGCTGTCGCTTACGGTCAGGTGTTGCTCTTCAGTCGCTTCACCCACTACGGCAAACGGGCAACGCTCACGCTCGCAGATTGCCTTGAAGCGCTCGAAGTCGACGGCGCTGACCGCCAGCACGTAACGCTCCTGCGATTCGTTGCTCCAGATTTCGTGCGGGGCCATGCCCGGCTCGTCGTTGGGCACGTTGCGCAGTTCGAAGCGGCCACCACGGCCACCGTCGTTGACCAGCTCAGGGAAGGCGTTGGAGATACCGCCGGCGCCAACGTCGTGGATGAAGGCGATCGGGTTGTTGTCGCCCAGCTGCCAGCAGCGGTCGATGACCTCCTGGCAACGGCGCTCCATTTCCGGGTTTTCGCGCTGTACCGAAGCGAAGTCCAGGTCAGCCGAGCTGGCACCGGTAGCCACCGACGAAGCGGCGCCGCCGCCCAGGCCGATCAGCATGGCCGGGCCACCGAGCACGATCAGCTTGGCGCCGACAGTGATCTCGCCCTTCTGCACGTGGTCTTCACGGATGTTGCCCATGCCACCGGCCAGCATGATCGGCTTGTGGTAGCCGCGCACTTCTTCACCGTGCGGGGTGTTGATGGCCTGCTCGAAGGTACGGAAGTAGCCGGTCAGCGCCGGGCGACCGAATTCGTTGTTGAACGCAGCGCCACCCAGCGGGCCTTCGATCATGATGTCGAGGGCGTCGACGATGCGCTCAGGCTTGCCGTAGGCATGCTCCCACGGCTGTTCGAAGCCCGGGATACGCAGGTTGGACACGGTGAAGCCGGTCAGGCCTGCCTTGGGCTTGGCGCCACGGCCGGTCGCGCCTTCGTCGCGGATTTCACCGCCGGAGCCGGTGGAGGCGCCGGAGAACGGGGCGATGGCGGTCGGGTGGTTGTGCGTCTCGACCTTCATCAGGATGTGCACCGGCTCCTGCACCGCGCCGTACTGGCGGGTTTCAGGGTTCGGGAAGAAACGGCCGGCAACGTTGCCGACGATCACCGAGGCGTTGTCCTTGTAAGCAGACAGCACACCTTCGTTGTGCATCTGGTAGGTGTTCTTGATCATGCCGAACAGGCTCTTTTCCTGAGCCTGGCCGTCGATGTCCCAACTGGCGTTGAAGATCTTGTGGCGGCAGTGCTCGGAGTTGGCCTGGGCGAACATCATCAGTTCGATGTCGTTCGGGTTGCGCTTGAGGCCCTGGAAGGCGTTGACCAGGTAGTCGATCTCGTCTTCGGCCAGGGCCAGGCCCAGGTCGATGTTGGCCTTGGCCAGGGCGTCACGGCCACCGGCCAGGATGTCCACCGAGGTCATCGGCTTGGGCTGGGCATGGCTGAACAGGTCAGCGGCCTGCTCCAGCTGGCCGAGCACGCGCTGGGTCATGCGGTCGTGCAGCTCGGCGGCGATCAGTTCGGCGTCGGCTTCGCTCAGGTTGCCGGCAACGTAGTAGGCGATACCGCGCTCCAGGCGCTGGATCGACTGCAGGCCGCAGTTGTGGGCGATGTCGCTGGCCTTGCTGGCCCACGGCGAAATGGTGCCCAGGCGCGGCACGACCAGGAACAGGCGGCCGCTCGGCTCCTGTACCGGCACGCTCGGGCCGTACTTGAGCAGACGCCCCAGCACCTGCTGCTGGTCGGCGGTCAGCTCGCCGTCGACATCGGCGAAGTGGGCAAATTCGGCATACAAACCAGTAACAGCGGGGACTTTCTGGCTCAGTTGCTCGAGTAATTTACCGTGGCGAAAGGCAGAAAGGGCAGGAGCGCCGCGCAGGATCAACATCGTCGGGACAGCCTCAGGAAGGGGTGTGCTTAGAGGCCGTGCATTCTAGCCTAATTCGAAGGGTTTCGGCACCCGCTCTAAGCCACGGCTGCCGGGCGGCGGAACCGGACTTTCGGGTCAAAAAAAATTGCCTTGTGTTGCCTGCTCCGGCCCTATCGCCGGCAAGCCGGCTCCCACAGGTATACCACCACCCTCAAGGCCTGCGTTGTACCTGTGGGAGCCGGCTTGCCGGCGATAGGGCCGGTAAAGCACAGAACCTGCTACCAGACAAGCTAACAGTTGTCGAGATATGGTTGGGCCAGTCCTTTGCGTATACTGCAACCTATGTTCGCCCACACTGCTTTGCGCCAGCGTTGCGCCAGATGGCTTTTCGCAACCGGACTCTTTCTGCTGCTCGGTGCCTGCGTTGAAAAACCCAGCACCCTCGAGCGCGTGAAGGAGGATGGCGTGCTGCGCGTGATCACCCGCAACAGCCCGGCCACCTACTTCCAGGACCGCAACGGCGAAACCGGCTTCGAATACGAGCTGGTCCAGCATTTCGCCGAGGATCTCGGCGTAAAGCTGCAGATCGAGACCGCCGACAACCTCGACGAGCTGTACGACAGCCTCGGCAAGCCCTCCGGCCCGGTGCTGGCAGCGGCCGGCCTGGTCACCAGCGAACGGCGCAAGGCCCAGGTCAGGTACTCCCACCCTTACCTGGAAGTGACCCCACAGGTCATCTACCGCAACGGCCGCACGCGCCCCACCAACGCCAAGGGCCTGGTCGGCAAGAAGATCATGGTGCTCAAGGGCAGCAGCCACGCCGACCAGCTGGCCGAGCTGAAAAAGCAGTACCCGGGCCTGGAATACGAAGAATCCGACGCCGTCGAGGTGGTCGACCTGCTGCGCATGGTCGACGAAGGCCAGATCGACCTGACCCTGGTCGACTCCAACGAGCTGGCGATGAATCAGGTGTACTTCCCCAACGTGCGGGTTGCCTTCGACCTGGGCGACACCCGCGACCAGCGCTGGGCAGTGGCGGCCGGTGAAGACAACAGCCTGCTCAACGAGGTCAACGATTTCCTCGACAAGGCGCAGAAGAACGGCACCCTGCAACGCCTGAAGGACCGCTACTACGGCCATGTCGACGTACTGGGCTATGTGGGGGCCTACACCTTCGCCCAGCACCTGCAGCAGCGCCTGCCCAAGTACGAGAAGCACTTCAAGAGCTACGCCAAGGTCGAGCAGGTGGACTGGCGCCTGCTGGCCGCCATCGGCTACCAGGAATCGATGTGGCAGCCCGAGGTCACCTCCAAGACCGGCGTGCGCGGCCTGATGATGCTGACCCAGCGCACCGCCCAGGCGATGGGCGTGTCCAACCGCCTGGACCCGAAGCAGAGCATCCAGGGCGGCGCCAAGTACTTCATGAAGATCAAAGAAGAGCTCGACGACAGCATCCAGGAACCGGACCGCACCTGGTTCGCCCTGGCCGCCTACAACGTCGGCACCGGCCACCTGGAAGACGCCCGCACCTTGGCCAAGCGCGAGAAGCTCAACCCGAACAAGTGGCTGGACGTGAAGAAGATGCTGCCGCGGCTTTCGCAGAAGCAGTGGTATCGGCAGACCAAATACGGTTATGCACGTGGCGGCGAGCCGGTGCATTTCGTGGCCAACATCCGTCGCTACTACGACATCCTCACCTGGGTGACCCAGCCGCAGCTCGAAGGCCAGGTGGCCGAGGGCAGCCTGCATGTGCCCGGGGTGAACAAGGACAAGCCGGCAGAGCAGTCGCCGCCGATGTAGGCCTGTCAGGGCCCTATCGCCGGCAAGCCAGCTCCCACAGGTTCTCCACTGTCCCCAGGCCTGCAGATATCCTGTGGGAACTGGCTTGCCGGCGATAGGGCCCTGACAGGTTACCCCTTGGCCCGGCGGGCCTTGAAGAAGTCACTGAGGATCTGCCCGCACTCCTCCGCCAGCACTCCGCCCTCCACCATCACCCGGTGGTTCAGGAAGCCCTGCCCGAAGAACTGCCCCTGGCTCTGCACGATCCCCGCCTTGGGCTCCAGCGCGCCGTACACCACCCGCATCACCCGCGAATGCACGATCAACCCCGCACACATGCTGCACGGTTCCAGGGTCACATACAGGGTGCTGCCGGGCAGCCGGTAGTTGCTGGCGGATTTCGCCGCCGCGCGAATGGCCACCATCTCGGCGTGCGCACTGGGGTCACTGTCGATGATCGGCCGGTTGAAGCCCTGCCCGATCACCTGCCCATGCTGCACCAGTACCGCGCCCACCGGCACCTCGCCCATGGCCGCGCCTTCGGCAGCCAGGTCCAGGGCCAGGCGCATGAATTCCTGATCGCGGCTGCGATCGATGATCTGCGGGCGCATCAGACCACCGCGATCGCGGCCATCAGGCCGGTTTCCATGTGGTCGATGACGTGGCAGTGGAACATCCAGGTGCCCGGGTTATCCGCGACCAGCGCCACCTGGGCGCGCTCGTTCTTGCCCAGCAGGTAGGTATCGGTGAACCACGGCTCCTTGATGTCATGGCGGTTGGAGGCGATCACCTTGAAGCTCATGCCGTGCAGGTGGATCGGGTGCTGGTACTGGGTCATGTTCTTCAGCTCGAAGATGTAGCTCTTGCCCTTCTTCAGCGTGGCAATCGGCCGCTCGGCGCAAGTCTTGTCGGTGATATCCCAGGCCTGGCCGTTGATCTGCCACATGCTCGACGGCCTATCCTGGTCCGTAGTGACCGAGACTTTCGCCGCCCACTCGAAATTGAAGTTGAGCTTTTCGGCATTCTCCAGGTCCGGCTCGGCGATCGGGTTGGGCGGTAGCGCCGGCGGCCAGTCGCTCGGCGCGTCGTTACTGGCCACCGAACGCAGGGTGCCCAGACGCACGAAACCGTCGCGCAGGGAGATCTCCTCCCCCGCCTCGGGAATACGGATAGCCAGGCATATACGCATGCCTGGGCCGAGCCAGTAGTCATCGTCCAATGGGCGCGGGGTTACCGGGTTGCCGTCCAGAGCATAGATTCTTGCCTCGCAGTTGCCCTTGAGGTTGAGGCGGTAGGTCCAGGTGTTGTCCAGGTTAAGCAGACGCACCCGCACAACCTGGCCGGCTGGCAGCTCGGTGACCGAATCGGCCTGGCCATTGATGGTGATCAGGCGCCCGGCGGTGCCGTTGCGCGCCGCCTCACGCGGGATGCTGAACGGCAACCAGGCGCCCTGCTCGTCCACGTGCCAGTTCTTCAGGCTGAGCGTGCGTTCATGCTGGAAGCCGGTCGGCTCGCGCTCCTCGACGATCAGCGGGCCGACCAGGCCACGGCCCAGCTCTTCGGAGCTGCTGACGTGCGGGTGGTACCAGTAGCTGCCGGCATCCGGCACACGGAACTTGTAGTCGAAATACTCGCCGGGCTTGACCGGCAGCTGCGACACATAGGGCACGCCGTCCATTTCCAGCGGCAGGCGGATACCGTGCCAGTGGATGGTGGTTTCGACCGGCAGGTGGTTGATGAAGCGCACCCGCAGCCAGGTACCCTGGCGCACGCGCAACTCGGTACCCGGTGCCGACGGGCCGAAGGCCCAGGCCTCGGTCTTGTGCCCAGGCACCAGTTCGACGTCCAAGGGCGCTGCGATCAGCTCATAGTCGTGGCCGGCGTTCTCATCTTCGACCTTGCCCAGCCAGTAACGCGCCGCGCCACCGGCGCCCAGGCCAACCACAACCAGGCCGGTCAGGCCCTTGAGCATTTGTCGACGGGTGAAGGACATCGGTGCGGGTACCTCGTGTTCTGCGCAATCAAGCTGCCAGCATGGCTGACGATGAAGGGCGAATACGATACACCTGCAAATGGGAAATATTAAGTGAAGTCTCTTTGGATGCTGCCAGCAGCCTTGCTATCGCACGTGCTGTCGGGGCCCAGACAAAGGTCGTTGAACCATTGCTGGTCCCCACCGGACGGCACGCGCAAGGCCGCCTGCAGCAATTGCGGGTCGAGCAGGATGTCCAGGTTGTTCAGGCGCGTGGCGAGGTCGGGGTGCGTATCGAACGGATGGGTAGTGGCCAGCCCCAGCACTTCCTCGCCCAGTTGCAACGGCGTGCCTTGCAGGTGCGCCGCCAGCGCCTGCAAAAGGTTGCTGCCACCGTGTGCGACCAACAAGCCGTCGATCACCTGACCCAGGGCAATCACCCGTAACAGTGCCTGTACGAACAGCTTCGGGCCAGCGACCTCGGCACCTGCCCGATCAGCCAGCAATTCCTGTGCACGCCCCCAGTGATGAACCGCAAGCTGGAAATGGTGCAAGAACTGCCCGGCCAGCCACAAGGTGGGCCGAACCACCCAGCGCGGAGCATCCTCGTCGCCGACCATGGCCGAATAATGCGCGCACATCAGGCTGAATCGCGCACTGGTTTCGCTGCCCCGCTCCGTATCACGGCGCCTGAAATGGCCCAGTTCGTGACCGATGATCGAGGCCGCCTCGGCCTGGCTCAAGGCGGCCAGGCAAGGTAGAGGCAGATACAATGTGCGCCCCCTGAGGACCTGCCCGTCGGGCTGCAGCAGAATCGGAACGCTGGTGACGAAAAACCCTTGGTCAAGCCCGACCACGATATGGTCCGGGGCCGGCGCGTGCAGTTGCGCTGCCAAGGTCTCGATCCACTGCCACACCGCTGGGGTCGCCTGCCTGCCGAGCGGGCGGGCTAGAAAACTGGCGGTCGGAGACTGCATCAGCGGCCACTGCCGACGCATTCGCCAGACCTGGCGAACACACACAACCAGAACAGAGGCCAGCGGCAGCACCACGATCAGCACCGTCATGCCGCCCTGCGCTGCGCGGCTCGCTCCGGAACTGGCCTCGTAGAGCAACGACAGGCAAAGCGAACCGGCAAGCATGATCATGTAAATGCTCAAGCAACAGCCCAGGCCCTGCCAGCTGGCCATCATGCACTCATGCAGGTAGGCCGCAGAACGCAGCGCCCGCCAGGCGTCCAACTTCAGCTTGAGCCAGGCCCAGAGGCCTGCCAGCAAAGCGGCCACCGCCAGCCAGCAGCTCACACTGGCCATAATCTTGCGTACGCTTACCCAGTGGCGATCCGCATCGAGCAGGTCCAGATGGCGCTGCAGGGCCTGTCGCGGATCGACATACGTGGCAAGCTGCTTGCGGGCTTCCCACGGCAATTGCCGTAACAACGTCTCACTGGGGGCAGCCAGCCATTGCCGTATGGTCCGGGCCTGATCCTGCGCCGTGTCAGCCCGCCAGTACTGCACTTTACCCCAGCCGAACAGCACCAGTGGCAGCAGCAGCAGGATCAGGCCCCAACCGAAGCGCCTCATTGCCCCATAGCGCCAATGGTCACGATCAGGCTCATCTGGCCGCTTCACCCAGACGCGCCACGCCCGGATACAACTGCGCCAACGTACGCCTGGCCTGGGCCGCTTGCACATAGGCATAAAGCAGATCCACCAGTTCCTGCAGGCCAAGGCGTCGCCCGGCCACGACGGGCGTGCACAACCACAGCCTGACGCGCAAGCCGCCCGCGACAACTACCGCGTCAGGCGAGGCCAGCGCCCTGAAACAGGCCGGTGCCAGCGCTGGTGCATGGCTGAACGCCGACACGGTAAAGATCAGCCGGGTGGTGAAGTAACCCTGCTCGACCTCGAAACCGTCGAAGGAATGCAGTGGGGTCGGCGCCTGCGCGTTGGCGAAGCACAGGGTATCTGGCGTTACGCTCAGCACCCGCTTGCCGTGCCGGCGGTATAGCACGACGGCGCAGGCTAGCCCCGCCACCCCGACGCCGGCCAGGCCGAGACCGAAACCAGACATCAGCCAGATGACACCGCTGCTGGCACCGGGACTGAACTGCACCGCCAGAGCGGTCAGCCATATTCCCAGTGCGCCGAACAGCAGGCCAATCACAGCACAGGCCAGCGCCTTGCCGAGCGAGCGCTCCAGCAGTACGAAGCTGTCGGTGGGGCCATCAGCCTGCTCCTGCAGGTACGCGAGGTGGGCTTCGCGTTCGCCGTTATCCATCGGTCTGCAACAGATCCAGTTGCCGTTGCGCATGTGCCGCATCGCGGTAGGCCGCCAGCAGGGCGAGCACTTCCTCGTTCCCCAGCTTGCGTCCGTTGCTGGCCAGGCCTGCGGACATGATGCGGATCTGCGGTCGCGGTTTCTTCAACACCATGGCCTGGTTACCGAAGAACTGCAGTTTCACCACATGATGCTTTGGCAGGACGGCTTCGCTGCTCATTTCCAGCGTCTGCACCATGACCAGCCCTTCATCCTTGACCGAAACGTCTTCTACTTCCGCCAGGTCTACCGGTGCATCCAGCGTATCGACAAACAATTGCCGGCGGGTCAGGCGCATGAATACCTGGGTACCGGCATTACGGTGTTGCCAGGTCACCGCTGCTGCAATCAAGGTGATGAAGACACCGGCTGCAACCGCCCCCAAGCGTTCAGGGTTGAATGTCACGGCCGTGATGATCAGGGAACCCAGCAACAATACTGGCCCCCAGACCCGGTAACGCCGGGAGTTGGTGAACTCGCTCTGCTCGGGCACGCGCTCGATCACTTGCTTGAGCTCAGCGATCACTCGGTCGCGCTGGGCGGCACGGCTTTGCTCATAGTCCTGGCCGAGCGAGCCAGACAGCTCGGACAGCGGGTCGTTGAACTCGCCCATGGTCATTGCGCCTCCGTGTTCTGTGCTGCCAGGTAATCGGTAAGGAATGCCTGGGCATTGCCCTGATGCGACAGCCCTTCCGAATAGCCGACCTGCATTGCCTGAGCCTCACCCGGCAGATACAGTTCGCCGCCCCAGTTGCCCTGGATGATCAGCACAACGTATTTCTTGCCATTCACGGTGGTGGAGTAACGGGTATCCCTGCTGGTTTTTTCCACCTGCATTTTCTGGATGCGCATGTTCCAGTCGTGATCGACGCCCTCGATTTGTACCAGCGCTTCGTTGGCGGCGCGTTCACCGATGCGCAGCGTCCACACCTTGGTACCTTGCGTCCCCGTGTAGGCAACTACCTGGTCAGCCACTTCCGGCCGTTCTTCAGCGTGAACCTGGCCCAGCCACAGGCTGAGCGCAGCCACCAGAAGGGCAGTCCATTTGCGATAAGCGAGCATGTCTTTTCCATCCTGAATCGGAACAAACGCCCATTGAAATAAGCCTGGTCCGAATAGCCAACCCCGCTGACCGGTTCGCACAACAGACAGCGCCGTGCGCACAATGGCTGTCGCTGAAAATGTGCACGCGTTACCATTTCCGGCCATGCCGCCCTCAGCCAAGGATGCCTAGCGCACATGCGATCGATCAGCCCCTACCTCGACACCGACTTTTCATTCGATAGCCCCGGCTCACTCGCCGAGGCCGGTGTGCTGGACGCGAACAGCGCGCGGGTGATGGGCAGCGCGTCCGGCCACTATCGGGCGCAGACGGTACACGACGGGTTGCAGTACTTCGATTGCAACCTGCAATTTCCGGAGCCGCTGAAGATCGACAAAGTGCTGCCGCAAAGCCTGTGCATCGTGCAGGTGTTCGACGGGGCGTGGCAGCACACGGTGGACGGAAGGCTCAACAGTTATGCCTCTGGCCAATTGCACATGCTGGGCCTTGGTGAAAGCCTGGAGGCGCAGGACCAATTGCCCGCCAACAGTCACGCCCGTATGGCCGGGGTACGTATTGCTGGCGATTACCTGCACGAGCTGGCCCGGGACGACGCGCAGCTGAAGCCTCTGCTGGCGCTGGTCGCCGATGGCATGCGCTTCGACCAGTTGCCGCAGTGCCCAGCGGTAAGCCGCCTGTTCCAGCAGCTCTATCTGTCGCCCTACACCGGCGGGCTCAGGCGCCTGCATTGCGAGAGCCTGAGCCTGGCCATCGTGCTGGAGCTGGCCAGCCACCTGATCGGGCACAGGTCTGCCGAGAAGATTCAGGACCGGGGGCGCCGCGATCTGGCCGTTGAAACGCGCCGCCAGCTCGACGAAAACCTGAACGCCCCGCCCACTGCTGCAGCCCTCGCTCGCCAATTGGGGGTGAGCGAAACCACCATGCGCCGCGCATTCAGCCACGAATACGGCCGGTCGCTCCTGCAATACGTTCGGCAACAAAGAATGGAACTGGCCCGCGCCCTTCTGCTGGAGCGTCGATGGCAGGTATCGCAGGTTGCCTACCATGTCGGCTACGCCAACCCTGCCAATTTCTGCCATGCCTACAAGGCGTATTTCGGGCATTCTCCCGGGGCCGAGTAGGGTTTGGCAAAAAAAAGGGCCTGCAATGCAGGCCCGTTTCATTAACCGCGAGGCGGGATCATTCCCACTCAATGGTCGCTGGCGGCTTGCTCGACACGTCGTAGGTAACGCGCGAGATACCGTCGATTTCGTTGATGATACGGCCGCTGACGGTTTCCAGCAGCTCGTACGGCAGGTGCGCCCAGCGCGCGGTCATGAAGTCCACGGTCTCGACGGCACGCAGGGCCACGACCCAGGCGTAGCGACGGCCGTCGCCAACGACGCCGACCGACTTGACCGGCTGGAACACCACGAATGCCTGGCTGGTCTTGTGGTACCAGTCGGCCTTGCGCAGCTCTTCGATGAAGATGTGGTCAGCGCGACGCAGGATGTCGGCGTATTCCTTCTTCACTTCACCGAGGATACGCACGCCCAGGCCCGGGCCCGGGAACGGGTGGCGGTAGACCATGTCGTACGGCAGGCCCAGCTCCAGGCCGATCTTGCGCACTTCGTCCTTGAACAGTTCACGCAGCGGCTCGACCAGCTTGAGGTTCATTTCCTCAGGCAGGCCACCGACGTTGTGGTGCGACTTGATCACGTGGGCCTTGCCGCTCTTGGCGCCAGCCGATTCGATCACGTCCGGGTAGATGGTGCCCTGGGCAAGGAACTGGATGTTTTCCAGCTTGCTGGCTTCGGCATCGAACACGTCGATGAAGGTGCGGCCGATGATCTTGCGCTTCTTCTCCGGGTCGGCTTCGCCGGCCAGGTTGTCGAGGAACTGCTTTTCAGCGTCGGCGCGGATGACCTTGACGCCCATGTTCTCCTTGAACATGGCCATCACCTGGTCGCCTTCGTGCAGGCGCAGCAGGCCGTTGTCGACGAATACGCAGGTCAGCTGGTCGCCGATGGCGCGATGCAGCAGTGCGGCAACGACGGAGCTGTCGACGCCGCCGGACAGGCCCAGCAGGACGTTGGCCGAACCGACCTGCTCACGCACCTGGGCAATGGCGTCTTCGACGATGTTGGACGGAGTCCACAGGGCTTCACAGCCGCAGATGTCCTGCACGAAGCGGGACAGGATGCGACCGCCCTGCTTGGTGTGGGTCACTTCCGGGTGGAACTGCACGCCGTAGTAGCCGCGCGCGTCGTCGAACATGCCGGCGATCGGGCAGCTCGGGGTGCTGGCCAGCACGTGGAAGTTGCCCGGCATCTGGGTGACCTTGTCGCCGTGGCTCATCCACACGTCCAGGCCCAGTACGCCGTCGGCGTCGATGTGGTCTTCGATGCCGTCGAGCAGGCGGCTCTTGCCGACCACGTCCACGCGGGCATAACCGAATTCACGCAGGTCGGAACCTTCGACCTTGCCGCCCATCTGCTCGGCCATGGTCTGCATGCCGTAGCAGATGCCCAGCACGGGTACGTTCAGGTCGAACACCGCCTGCGGAGCACGCGGGCTGTTGGCTTCGTGGACCGACTCGGGGCCGCCGGCGAGGATGATGCCGCGCGGGTTGAATTCGCGGATCGCTTCATCGTCCATGTCGAACGGATGCAGCTCGCAGTACACGCCGATTTCGCGCACGCGGCGGGCGATCAGCTGGGTGTACTGGGAACCGAAATCGAGGATCAGGATGCGGTGAGCGTGAATGTCGAGGGCCATGACTCAATCTCGTCAGTGGAAATCGGAAACGACGCGGGGCTGTCATGACAGCCCCGCATGCTTGTATTGCTTGAAGCCTCAGCCTACGCGGTAGTTAGGGGCTTCTTTGGTGATCTGCACGTCATGCACGTGGGACTCGGCCATGCCGGCACCGGTGATGCGCACGAATTCCGGCTTGGTGCGCATCTCTTCGATGGTTGCGCTGCCGGTGTAGCCCATGGACGAACGCAGGCCGCCCATCAGCTGGTGGATGATCGCGGCCAGGGCGCCCTTGTAGGGAACACGGCCTTCGATGCCTTCCGGTACCAGCTTCTCGGCGCCGGCCGAGGAGTCCTGGAAGTAGCGGTCGGACGAGCCTTGCGCCTGTGCCATGGCACCCAGCGAGCCCATGCCGCGGTAGGCCTTGTAGGAACGGCCCTGGAACAGTTCGACTTCACCCGGAGCCTCTTCGGTACCGGCGAACATCGAACCCATCATCACGCAGGAAGCACCGGCGACGATGGCCTTGGACAGGTCACCCGAGAAGCGGATGCCGCCGTCGGCGATCAGCGGCACGCCAGTGCCTTCCAGTGCAGCGGCAACGTTGGCGATGGCGCTGATTTGCGGCACGCCGACGCCGGCAACGATACGGGTGGTGCAGATCGAGCCCGGGCCGATACCGACCTTGACCGCGTCAGCGCCAGCTTCGGCCAGAGCCTTGGCGGCAGCGCCGGTGGCGATGTTGCCGCCGATCACCTGCACTTGCGGGTAGGTTTCCTTGACCCAGCGAACGCGATCGATCACACCTTTGGAGTGACCGTGGGCGGTGTCGACCACCACCACGTCAACGCCAGCAGCCACCAGGGCGGCAACGCGCTCGCCGGTGTCCTTGCCGGTGCCGACCGCGGCGCCGACGCGCAGGCGACCCTGGTCGTCCTTGCTGGCCAGCGGGTAGGCCTTGGCCTTTTCGATGTCCTTGACGGTCATCATGCCCTTGAGGTTGAACTTGTCGTCAACGATCAGGACTTTTTCCAGGCGGTGCTTGTGCAGCAGCTCGCGGACTTCGTTCTTGTCGGCGCCTTCGCGGACGGTGACCAGACGCTCTTTCGGGGTCATCACGTCGCGGACCTTGGCGTCCAGGCGGCTTTCGAAGCGCACGTCACGGGAGGTGACGATGCCGACCAGGTCGCCGTTCGCCAGCACCGGAACGCCGGAGATGTTGTTCAGGCGGGTCAGGTCGAACAGGTCGCGCACGGTGGCGTCGGCGTCGATGGTGATCGGGTCCTTGACCACGCCAGCCTCGAACTTCTTGACCTTGCGGACTTCGCTGGCCTGCTGTTCGATGGTCATGTTCTTGTGGATGATGCCGATGCCGCCTTCCTGGGCCATGGCAATGGCCAGGCGCGCTTCGGTCACGGTATCCATGGCGGCGGAAACCAGCGGAATGTTCAGCTCGATGCCGCGGGTCAAACGGGTCTTGAGACTGACTTCATTGGGCAGTACCTCGGAATAGCCAGGTACAAGGAGGATATCGTCGAAGGTCAGGGCTTCTTGGCTGATACGCAGCATCGCGGGGGCTCCCGGGCGGGAAAAATGGAAGCGCGCCATTATACTCATGCACGGCGCGCCGCTCAATGCAAAATAAGGGCCTTCGGTCAGCCTTGTGGCAGTTTTACCTGTACCACGGTCACCGGCTGGTCGAGCCAGTCGGCGAAGCTGTCGAGAAAGGCCTGGGTGAACCCGGCCTCGCCCCAGTTGTTGAAGATGAACCCCAGGTTGGAAAAGGCACATGGCTGCAGGTAAATGAAGCCATTGATGTCATCTTCGAAGCCGCACAACGGGCAGGTGAAGTTGTCGCTCACCGCCGGCATCCATTCTTCCAGGCTTTCGAACAGCGGCTCACCCACCTCGCGCCGGCACTCGGGGCAACCGGCCTCTTCGAGGAAACCTTCGGTAGGGGTATAGATGCAGCGCTTGAGCATCACCTCCAGGCCGTTGACCTGCTCGCCGAAGGGCAGTTTCTGCGGGTGCAGGGCCACTTTGCGGGCACCTTCGGCCAGGGCATGGCCCATGCGGTTGCCGGTGCGGCCACAGGTGGTCAGCTGTTCCTCGACGACTTTCTCGCGCACCAGCCAGCGCAGGATGGCGCGGGCCCGGGCTTCGTGCACCGGGACGGTAGACAGCTTGGGAACGATGATGCTCTGGGTGTTCATGAACGGGACAAGCCTGAAAAACTGCGGTATTGGCGCAATTCTACCGCCTGCTCAGGCGCTCAGGTAGCGACCGATCAGCGCCAGGCCGCTGGCCAGCACCAGCCAGGTGACCAGGCGCACGAAAGCTTCGCGGGACAGCCGGTGGGTGAGCCTGCGCCCTACCCAGAGGCCGACGAGCATGACCGGCAACAGGCAGGCCGCGAGCAGCAGCAGGTTCTGGTCGGCATAGACGCCTGCGATCAGGAACAGCGTCAGGCGCACCACCGTACTGCAACTGATCAGCGCGCTCTGGGTAGCGCGCACCTGCTCCTTCACCTCCAGCCGCGCGCTCAGGTACAGGGCATAAAGGAAGCCGCCGCTGCCGAACAAGGCACCGAACAGCCCGCCTGCCGTGCCCATCGGCATTGCCCAGAAACCCGACAAACTGGCCGGCCGCACCTTCACCGCCAGCCCGTACAGGGCATAGGCCGTGACGAACAGGCCCATCAGCAGCAGCAACAGGTCGGACTTCAGCAGTAGCAGGAATACCACGCCCAGCGTGCAGCCAATGGCCATGAACGGCAGCAGCCGCAGCAGTTCGCCGCGCACGACATCGCGGCGTGAGGGCAGCAGGTTGCCGAAGGCGGCGACGAAATCCAGCAGCACCAGCAGCGGAATGATCCGCGACAGCGGCATGAAGTGGATCAGCACTGGGCCGGCCACCAGCGCGGTGCCGAAACCGGCGATGCCGAAGACGATGTAGGCAGCGCCGACACCAAGCAGGATGGGCAGCCAGTCAAGGCCGGAAAACGACAGTTGGGCGAGCATGGCAGCAGTTCCTGGGAAGACAGGCAAAGGTTAGCCAGCCATGAGCCATGCCGACTAATATGCCTTTGTCGCCACACTCATCTCGAAAAGGCATGACATGACGTCGATCCGCCAATTGCGTTACTTCGTGGAAATCGCCGAATGCGGCAGCTTCAGCGCTGCCGCCGAGCGGCTGTACATCGCCCAGTCGGCGCTGAGCCGGCAGATCAAGGAACTGGAGCAGCAACTGGGCACGCCGCTGTTCGAGCGCACCGCGCGCCTGCCGCGACTGACACTGGCTGGCCAGGCCTTCCTGGAACGGGCGCGGCGCTTGCTGGCCGACCTGGCGCAGGCCGAGAGGGTTACCCGCGATATTGGCGAAGGGTTGCAGGGCAGCCTGCGCCTGAACCACTCCAGTACCGTACCGCTGACCGGCTCGTTGCTGGCTCGCCTGGGCGGCTACTTGCGCGACAACCCAGGGGTTTCGCTGGAAATTGCCCAGCAGTCGTCGGAGGCTCAACTGGAGGATATCGCTGCCGGGCGGTTGGATATCGGCCTGCTGCGCTTGCCGGTGCTGCGCCAGCATGAAGGGGTGGTGCTGCATGAACTGTTCAGCGAACCCCTGCTGCTGGCGGTCGCCGCCGCGCATCCCTTGGCCAGCGCGCCACAGGTGAAACTGGAACAACTGCGGGAAGAGCGCTTCATTTCCATTCCGCACCGGGACCGTGGCGGGCTGAGCTACCTGTCGGCCTCGATGTGCATGGAGGCAGGCTTTTTCCCGCGCGCGGCGCAGGTGCTGTCGCGCAAGACCACCCAGTTGCAGCTGATACAGGCGGGGTTTGGGGTGGCGTTGTTGCCGGAATGCATGCGTGAGATTGCGCCAGCCTCAGTCAGCTTCGTGGCGCTGGAGGGGGGGTGTGAGAGTACTGTGGCGATGGCTTGCAGGCGGGATGCAGGTTCGATGGTGCGCCAGTTCGTGACGGCGATGCAGGCCTGAAAGGCCCCATCGCCGGCAAGCCGGCTCCCACAGGGACAGCATGAGGCCCAAGCCAGCGCGATACCTGTGGGAGCCGGCGTGCCGGCGATAGGGCCGGGACAGACAACCGGGTCCGATGTCCTTTATGATGCCCGCCATGATCAGAGACCCTTTCGAACGACTCGGCCTGGACCGCGAGGTCCTTACCGTCAGCCAACTCAACGGCCGCGCCCGCGTGCTGCTGGAAGACGTGTTCCGCAGCGTGTGGGTGGAAGGCGAGATTTCCAACCTCGCTCGCCCGGCGTCCGGCCACATGTACTTCACCCTCAAGGACAGCGGCGCACAGGTGCGTTGCGCGCTGTTCCGGCAGAACGCCACGCGGGTGCGCCAGGCCCTGCGCGACGGCCTGGCGGTGCGGGTACGCGGCAAGGTTTCGCTGTTCGAAGGGCGTGGCGACTATCAGCTGATTCTCGACACCGTCGAGCCGGCCGGTGATGGCGCCCTGCGCCTGGCCTTCGAAGCACTGAAGGAAAAGCTCGGTGCCGAGGGGCTGTTCAGCGCCGAACGCAAGCAGCCGCTGCCAGCCCACCCGCAGCGCATCGGCATCATTACCTCGCCCACCGGTGCAGTGATCCGCGACATCATCAGTGTGTTCGGTCGCCGCGCCCCGCAGGTGGAGCTGAACCTGATCCCCACCGCAGTGCAGGGCCGCGAAGCCATTGCACAGATCGTGCGCGCGATCCGCCTGGCCGATAGCCTGGGGTTCGATGCGCTGATCCTGGCCCGGGGCGGCGGCTCGCTGGAAGACCTGTGGTGCTTCAACGAAGAAGCCGTGGCGCGGGCCGTGGCCGCTTGTGTCACGCCGATTGTCAGCGCCGTGGGCCATGAGACCGATGTCTCGATCAGCGACTTTGTCGCCGACGTGCGCGCGCCCACACCCTCTGCCGCTGCCGAGCTGCTGGCCCCCGACAACAGTGGCCTGCAGCAACGCCTGGATGGCCTGCAACGGCGCCTGCTGTTGCGCATGCAGAACCGCCTGACCCACGACCGCCTGCGCCTGGAGTCGCTGACCCGGCGCCTGCGCCACCCGGGCGAGCGCCTGCGCCAGCAGGCCCAACGCCTGGACGACCTGGACATGCGCTTGCGCCGCGCGTTCATGCTCAACCTCAACCAGCGCCACGAACGCCTGGCACGCCTGGATACCCGCCTCGCCGCGCAGCACCCGGGGCGCACCCTGAAACTGCTGGGCCAACGCCTGGACAGCCTGGCCGAGCGCCTGCCACGGGCCATGCGCGAGGTGCTCAAGGACCGCCGCCAGCGCTTCCAGGCCCAGTTGCAGACGCTGCAGGTGGTCAGCCCGCTGGCCACCCTCGCCCGCGGCTACAGCATCCTGCTGGACGAACAGGGCCAGGCCATCCGCAGCGCCGAACAGACCCGCAATGGCCAGCGCCTGACCGCCCGCCTGAACGAAGGCGAGCTGTTGGTGCGGGTCGAAGACAACCACCTGACCCCGGTCACCCTCTCACTTCTGGACTGACACATGCCCCGCCTGCTCGCGCCCCTGCTTGCCCTTTCCCTCCTGCTGCTGGCCGGCGGCGCCCAGGCCAGCTACATCACCCGCACGCTGAACAAGCCGGTACCCGGCGGCGTGGCGGTGGTCGCCCTCGGCCCCGCCGCCAGCGCGCCCAGCGCCCGCTTCGACGGCAAGCCGGTGCTGGTGGTGAAAGAACAGGACAACTGGCTGGCCATCGTTGGCATCCCGCTGACCCAGAAGCCCGGCACCGCGGTGCTGAGCCAGGGCGGCCGTACCCTGCCCTTCACGGTCGGTAGCAAGAAATACCCCGAGCAGCGCATCACCCTGAAGAACACCCGCCAGGTCAACCCGAACCCGGCCGACCTCAAGCGCATCGACCGTGAGCTGGCCGAGCAGATCAAGGCCTATCGCAGCTTCAGCCCGACCCTGCCGAGCAACCTGATCCTCGACAAGCCGGTCAGTGGCCCGCTGTCGAGCAAATTCGGCGTGCGCCGTTTCTTCAATGGCGAAGAACGCAACCCGCATGCCGGGCTGGACTTCGCGGTGCCGGCCGGCACGCCGATCAAGACCCCGGCCAATGGCAAGGTGATTCTGGTGGGCGATTACTTCTTCAATGGCCGTACGGTGTTCGTCGACCACGGGCAGGGCTTTATCAGCATGTTCTGCCATATGTCGAAGATCGATGTGCAGGTGGGGCAGCAGTTGCGCCGGGGCGAGGTGGTGGGGCGTGTGGGCTCGACCGGGCGGGCTACCGGGCCGCACATGCACTGGAACGTCAGCCTGAACGATGCGCGGGTGGATCCGGCGATTTTCATTGGCGCGTTCCAGCCCTGAGATCGCGGCGTCCGCATCGCCGGCAAGCCAGCTCCTACAGGTCCCGCGCAGGATTCGAGGCCTGTGGTAATCCTGTGGGAGCTGGCTTGCCGGCGATTAGGCCAGAGCAGGTCAACTCGCTTCCAAGGTGTTGCGCCATCGAAAAATACTGCGCAAAAATCGAGAAGCACTCAGAAAATTACAGCGATAAAATCTCGCCTTTCAGCTTTTTTTAAGCATTCCTCTCAATTTTTCCTGAACGCTTGCCATCCCCCACCCCACTGGTTAGGGTTGAAGGCATGAAAACCTTCAGCACCCTCATCCTGCTCCGACAACATCGCAGCCTCTGCCTGGTCAGCGCCCGACTACCAGGCTGAATCGCGTCGCCTCGCCTTTCATCTCGTTATCGCTCGGCAGGCCCGATCTCGGCCGCACACAAAAGGATTGCTTCCATGACCATGCTCAAAGACCCTTCGAAGAAATACCGCGCTTTCCCGACCATCGACCTGCCTGACCGTACCTGGCCGTCGAAGACCATAACCGCCGCGCCAATCTGGTGCAGCTCCGACCTGCGTGATGGCAACCAGTCGCTGATCGAGCCGATGGATTCGGAGAAGAAACTGCGCTTCTGGAAGACCCTGGTGCAGGTTGGCGTGAAGGAAATCGAAGCCTCGTTCCCGTCCGCTTCGCAGACCGATTTCGACTTCGTGCGCATGCTGATCGAAGACGGCCACATCCCGGACGACACCACCATCCAGGTGCTCACCCAGGCCCGTGAAGACCTCATCGCCCGCACCTTCGAGTCGCTGCGCGGGGCGAAGAAGGCCATCGTCCACCTGTACAACGCCACCAGCCCGTCGTTCCGGCGCATCGTCTTCAACCAGGACAAGCAAGGCGTGAAGGACATCGCGGTGAACGCGGCCAAGCTGTTCGTCAAGTACGCCGCCCAGCAGCCGGAAACCCAGTGGACCTTCCAGTACTCGCCGGAAACCTTCAGCGCCACCGAGATGGAGTTCGCCAAGGAAGTCTGCGACGCGGTCATCGAGGTGTGGAACCCTACCCCCGAGCACAAGATCATCCTCAACCTGCCGGCCACCGTGGAAGTGTCCACCCCGAACATCTACGCCGACCAGATCGAATGGTTCTGCCGTAATGTCAGCCGTCGCGACAGCGTGATCATCAGCCTGCACTGCCACAACGACCGTGGCACCGGCATTGCCGCCACCGAACTGGGCCTGATGGCCGGTGCCGATCGCGCCGAAGGCTGCCTGTTCGGCAACGGCGAGCGTACCGGTAACGTCGACCTGGTGACCCTGGCGTTGAACCTCTACACCCAGGGTATCGACCCGCTGCTGGACTTCTCCGACATCGATGGCGTGCGCAAGGTGGTCGAAGAGTGCAACCAGCTGCCGGTGCACCCGCGCCACCCGTACGTGGGCGACCTGGTCCACACCGCGTTCTCCGGCTCGCACCAGGATGCCATCCGCAAGGGCTTCGCCAAGCAGCAGGAAGGCGAGCTGTGGGAAGTGCCTTACTTGCCGATCGACCCGGCCGACATCGGCCGCAGCTACGAGGCGGTAATCCGCGTCAACAGCCAGTCGGGCAAAGGCGGCATCACCTACCTGCTCGAGCAGGAATACGGCATCAGCCTGCCGCGCCGCATGCAGATCGAGTTCAGCCAGGTAGTACAGGGTGAAACCGACCGCCTGGGCCTGGAAATGACTGCCCAGCAGATCTACAGCCTGCTGCACAAGGAATACCTCCAGGCCAACGCCCCGTACGCGCTGGTCAGCCACCGCCTGCAGGAAGAGAACGGCCACAGCGCCGTGGAAGTGGAAGTTGCCGGTGAAGGCGAAACCACCCTGCACTGGCGCGGCAAGGGCAACGGCGCGCTGGAAGCACTGGTGGCCGGCCTGCCGATTGCCGTGGAGATCATGGACTACAACGAGCATGCCATTGGCGCCGGTACCAATGCCAAGGCCGCGGCCTATATCGAACTGCGCGTGGCCGGTGGCCGCCCGGTGCATGGTGTGGGTATCGATGAAAACATCACCACGGCCAGCTTCAAGGCACTGTTCAGCGCGCTGAACCGCTCGCTGAGCCTGCAGGAAGCCAAGGCGGCCTGAGCCGTACCGCAATGAATGAGAAAGCCCGCATCGTTTGATGCGGGCTTTTTTGTTGGCCTGTGCCGGCCTCTTCGCGGGCTTGCCCGCTCCCACAGGTACTGCACAGCTCCCGAGAGCGGCGCAATCCTGTGGGAGCGGGCAAGCCCGCGAAAGGGCCGGTACAGGCGCTGCAAGATCTCCAGGCAAAAAAAAGGGGCGCCGACCAAGCGCCCCACAAGCCGTAAAGCACACAACAAATTCAGTTGGCGTCCAGCAGCGCCATCGCTTCCGCACTGCACGCTTCGATCCGCGCCCAGTCGCCGTTCTTGATCCAGCTGCTGTCGAGCATCCAGGTACCACCCACGCACATCACATTGGGCAGCGCCATGTAATTGCGCACGTTGGCCGGGTTCACACCGCCCGTAGGGCAGAAACGAATATCGCCGAACGGGCCGCCAAAGGCCTTGATCGCCGCCACGCCGCCGCTGATCTCCGCCGGGAACAGCTTGAAGCGGCGGTAGCCCAGGGCGTAGCCCATCATGATTTCGGACGGTGTGCTGATGCCTGGCAGCAGCGGGATCTCGCTGTCCACACCGGCTTCGAGAATGTCCTGGGTAATGCCTGGGGTAACGACGAATTGCGCACCCGCAGCTTCAACGGCGGCGAACATACCGCGATCGAGCACGGTGCCGGCGCCGACACAAAGCTCCGGGCGCTGCTCGCGCAACACCTGGATGGCCTTCAGGCCATATTGCGAGCGCAAGGTCACTTCCAGGGTACGGATACCGCCGGCGGCCAGGGCGTCAGCCAGCGGCAGGATGTCTTCCTCACGGGCGATGGTGATCACCGGCAGGATGCGCGCCTTTTCGCAAATGGCGTCGATCCGTGCGGCTTTGTCGGCCATCGAGAGCTTGGGCTGTGGGCGTTCGAGGGTGGTCATGACTGTGGATCCTTGGCTCATGGGCACCAGTAGATGTCCAGGGGGGCGTGAAGAAAAGCGCGAATCGGCATTTCGGTAAGGTCGTTGCCAGCCAGCGCGGCGCGCAGGGTAGCGAGTTTGCCCTGCCCTTGTACGGACAGCGCGGTAAAGGCGGAGCTGGCCAGCAGCGAGCGGGTCATCGACAGGCGCTGGTGCGGCACGCTCGGTGCCAGCAAGGGCAGGCAGCGGCGTGGGTTGGCCAGGTCGAGGCCTGCCTCCAGGTTGGGACTGGCAGGGAACAGCGAAGCGGTATGGCCATCATCCCCCATGCCCAGCACCAGTACGTCGATCGGCGGCAGCTCGGCCAGGGCCTGATCGGCCTTGCCCGCGGCGGCATCGAGGTTCTCCGCCTGCTGGTAAAGGCCAACGAAGCGGGCCTTGGCCGCCGCGCCCTTGAACAGGTGGCGGGCCAGCAGGCCGGCGTTGCTGTCGGCGTGCTCCACCGGCACCCAGCGCTCATCGGCCAGGCTGACGGTGACCTTGGCCCAGTCGAGGTTTTCGCTGGCCAGCTGCTCGAGGAACGGCACCGGGCTGCGGCCACCGGACAGCACCACGCAGGCCTGGCCCTTGGCGGCAATGGCCGCACGCAGGCGCTCGGCCACGTCATGGGCCTGGGTTGCGGCCAGAGCTTTGGCATCCGCCAGCTCGTGTACCTTCACAGCCGCTGGCAGTTTCAGTTCAGATATCCCCATACCACGCCCTCCCATCGCGTGTGATCAGTGCAATCGAGCTCATCGGCCCCCAAGAGCCTGCCGCGTATGGCTTGGGCGCATCGCCCGCGTTACGCCAGCCGGCGATCAGCTGGTCGCACCACTTCCACGCATACTCGATTTCGTCCTTGCGCACGAACAGGTTCTGGTTACCGCGCATCACTTCGAGCAACAGCCGCTCGTATGCATCCGGAATCCGTGCACTGCGCCAGGTATCGGAGAAATTCAGCTGCAACGGGCCGCTGCGCAGTTGCATGCCTTTGTCCAGGCCCTGCTCCTTGGTCATCACCCGTAAAGAGATGCCTTCGTCCGGTTGCAGGCGGATGATCAGCTTGTTACCGATCTGCAATCGCTGTTCCGGGGCGAAGATGTAGTGCGGCGTTTCCTTGAAGTGGATGACGATCTGCGACAGCTTCTGCGGCATGCGCTTGCCGGTACGCAGGTAGAACGGCACCCCCGACCAGCGCCAGTTGCGGATGTCGGCACGCAGGGCGACGAAGGTTTCGGTGTCGCTCTGGGCGTTGGCGTTGTCTTCTTCCAGGTAACCAGGCACCGGCTTGCCATCGCTGTAGCCGGCGATGTACTGGCCGCGCACCACACGGGTGCTCAGCCCTTCACCGGTGATCGGTGCCAGGGCCTTGAGTACCTTGACCTTCTCGTCACGGATGGCATCGGCCGACAGTTCGCTGGGCGGGTCCATGGCGATCAGGCACAGCAGCTGCAGCAGGTGGTTCTGGATCATGTCGCGCAGCTGGCCGGCCTTGTCGAAGTAGCCCCAGCGGCCTTCGATACCGACCTTCTCGGCGACGGTGATCTCCACATGGGAGATGGAATTCTGGTTCCACTGGGTTTCGAACAGGCTGTTGGCGAAACGCAGGGCGATCAGGTTCTGCACCGTTTCCTTGCCCAGGTAGTGGTCGATGCGGTAGACCCGGCTCTCTGGGAAGAACCGCGCCACGGCATCATTGACCCGGCGCGACGACTCCAGGTCGTGGCCAATGGGCTTCTCCAGCACCACCCGGGTGCGTTCGGCCAGCCCGGCCTTGTCGAGGTTTTCGCAGATGGCCCCGTACACCGCCGCAGCGGTGGCGAAGTAGGCGATCAGCGGCAGCTTGCCCGGCAACTGCTCGGCCAGGGCCTGGTAGCCCTCGGGCTGGAGGAAGTCCAGGTGCTGGTAGCTCAGCCTGGCGAGGAAACGGCCCAGCGCGGCGGGCTCGATATCGGCCTCGGGCACATGCCGGCGCAGGTGCGCTTCGATACTGTCCAGGTGGCCCTGCGCACTACCGGCCTCGCGGGCCAGCGCCAGCAGGCGGGTTTCCGGGTGCAACAGGTTGGCCCGGTCGAGCTGGTAGAGCGCAGGAAACAGCTTGCGCAATGCCAGGTCGCCGAGGGCGCCAAACAGGGCAAAGGTGCAAGGTTCGACACTGATCGCAGCCATGATGTTGGTTCTTTCCTAAAGTTGGTCTAGGAATACCGCTTTCACATACGGTTTTCAAGGGATAATGTAGTAAAAACCACAACATTACACACAAGTGTTACAGACAAGTGGTACGTCAACCGCGCCGACAGTACGATAGACGACCGTGCAAAAAGCCTGCTGCTCCCACAGCCGGCTGTCTTCCCGACCCAAGGACACACCCCATGGACCGCGTGCGAAACCTCCTGGAACAGATCCAGGGCCGCCTCGACGAGCTGAACAAGGCCGAACGCAAAGTCGCCGAAGTCATCCTGCTCAACCCGCAACAAGCCACCCGTTTCAGCATCGCTGCGCTGGCCCAGGCGGCCAAGGTCAGCGAACCGACCGTCAACCGCTTCTGCCGCTCGTTCGGCGTCAGCGGCTACCCCGAGCTCAAGCTGCAGCTGGCGCAGAGCCTGGCCAGCGGCGCCGCCTACGTCAGCCGCGCGGTGGAGGCTGACGACGACCCGGCCGCCTACACCCAGAAGATCTTCGCCAGTGCCATCGCCTCGCTCGACAGCGCCTGCCAGCAGCTTGACCCGCAGCAGGTCAGCCGTGCCGTGGACATGATGATCCAGGCCCGGCAGATCCACTTCTTTGGCCTGGGCGCCTCGGCCCCGGTGGCGCTGGACGCCCAGCACAAGTTCTTCCGCTTCAACCTGGCAGTATCGGCCCACGCCGATGTGCTGATGCAGCGCATGCTGGCCTCGGTGGCACACACCGGCGACCTGTTCGTGATCATCTCCTACACCGGGCGCACCCGCGAACTGGTCGAGGTGGCCCGCCTGGCCCGGGAAAACGGCGCCTCGGTGCTGGGCCTGACCGCTGCCGGTTCGCCACTGGCCAATGCCTGCAGCCTGAGCCTTCACATTCCGCTGCCGGAAGACACCGACATCTACATGCCGATGACCTCGCGGATCATCCAGCTGACCGTGCTCGATGTGCTGGCCACCGGCATGACCCTGCGGCGCGGCGTGGACTTCCAGCCGCACCTGCGCAAGATCAAGGAAAGCCTCAACGCCAGCCGCTACCCGATCGAGGACGACGAGCTCAACTGAGCCGGTGTGCCTGCAGGCGCAGGTGGGCACGCTGCCCCGGCGCCAGGCTCAGGCCCTCGCCACTGCCGCTGGCGGCCTCGACACAGACGAAGCGCTGGCATTCACGCCCGGTCACGCCCATCAGCGGGCGGTTGCCCGGGTGCCAGACCACCGTGTCGTCGCTGTCACCGGTATCGATGCACAGCTCGCGCTGCCAGGCCGGGTCCTGCAGTTGCACCCGCGGCGTGCCGGGGTAGACCTTCTGGCAGCCGCCCTTGAGCTTCAGCGCGCCATCCTCACGGCAGGCCTGGCGGTTCAGGCGGTCGTAGCCTTCTATATCCTCCAGCCCGGACAGCGCTATCTCGGACACGTCACTGATGCGCCAGTAGGCCAGCAGGGCATGGCTCAGCTGGCAGGGTTCGCTGTCCTGGTGCTCGGTGCTCAGGCTCAGCTCCATGCGGCTACCCAGCCGGGCATGCAGGTCGACCTGCCAGTCGCACAGGTCCAGCCGCCATTTCAGGGTTACCCCCTCCTCGTCCTCGCGGCTGTCCACCAGCTTCCAGTCGAGCAGGCGCGCCCAGCCATGGGCCGGCCACAAGTCCTCGCTGGGGTGGCGGCCATACCATGGCCAGCACACCGGCACACCACCGCGGATCGCCCCCACCTGCGGCCACTGCTCGGCGCACCACAGCCAGGGCCGTTCACCCGCTGGTTGAAAATGCAGCAGTTGCGCTCCCTGGCGGCTGAACACCGCCTGGCAACGGGGATGGTCGATGATCAGCACATCGCGCTGCTGGTAACGCTCCCACTCGAATGTCGGCCGGGGCCGCTGCGAGGTAAAGAAGCGATGGAGCGGATGTTCGGGCATGGTTCAGAGCTCTTGTTGTTTGAGATAGCGCTGTCTCGGCCTATCCCCGACAACCACTGAAGGCCAGTGGCTGCCGGGTACCGAAGTGGATTGGCGTAAATTTACAACAATTGCTCTCAGAATGACGACTGAATCTTCAAACCCGCGACCAGCGCGTTGTCCACCTCATCCACCCCGCCGGGGCTCTTGATGTACTGCAGGTTGGGCCGCACGGTCAGCCAGTTGGTGACGTGGAAGCCGTAGTAGAGCTCGGCGTTGTACTCGGTACGCTGCAGCGGCACGAAGCCTGGGTTGTCGTAATCGCTGATGCCGCTCTGGGCGTTGAGCAGTTCGGCGCGCTTCTTCACGTCGTCATTGACATGAATGCGCGCCACGCCGAAGCCGATATCGTCCTTGGGCCGGGCGTCGAATGCGCCTTTGTAGACCAACCCCAGCTGCTGGTAGTTGTCGACCACGTTGGTGGCCTTGTCGTGCACGGTGAAGTTGGCGAACAGGCTCAGGCCACGGTTGATGTCGCCACCATGGGCGGTGACCTGCTGCTGCGCCACCACCCACCAGCCATGCTTGCTGGAGTGCGACTTGAAGGCTTCGCCCGTCAGCGCCTGCGGGTTGCCGTTGACGTCATCGAACACATCGTCGGCCTTGGCCGTGCTGTAGTAGTAACCCAGGCGGTACTCGCCCGGCAGGCCGTTGACCTTGGGTGACCACACCGCTTCCACCGGCAGGATCGCGCCCTTGGTGCCGCTGCCACTGAGTTTGAAGCCGTTGCCGGTTTCCAGGTTGGAAGGGTTCTGCTCGAAGGCGCCGACCTGGACGAAGAATTCCGGGGTGATGTTGTATTTCACCCGCAGCGCCCACTGGCTGACCGGCCAGTTGTACCAGATGCCGCCGACCCAGTTGCCCACCTGCGAGCCGCAGAAGGCCAGGTTCTGGAAGTCGCAGGGGAAGCTGTTGAAGTCCTCGCCCTCGCCGAAGCGGCCAAATTTCACGTCCAGTGCGCCGTCGAAGTACTTCTGCTTGACCCACATCTGGGTCAGGCGCCAGGTCTGGCCGCGGCCCCACACCTCCTGCACCGAGCTGAACTGCCCGGCGCGCGGATCGCTGATGCGGTCGTTGGACAGGTTGCGGCCGCTGCGCTCGGTGATCGCCAGTTTGAACTCGGCGTCATGCCAGCCAAAGATTTTTTGCAGGTCCAGGTGCGCGCCCAGGGCGAACTGGTCGCTATAGCGCGCGGTCTTGTCGTCGTTGTAACCACCGTGCAGGTTACCGGCAACCTCACCGACATAATCGAGGGTGAAGTCATAGCCCTTTTCCAGCAGCTCGGTGCGGGTGCCGCCCCAGTCGCCGGTCATCCACTTCGATTCGCTGGAAAAAGCCTCGGCAGCCTGCGCGCCGCTGCCAGCGGCCATCGCCAGCGGTGCGAGCAAGGCGAGCGAACCTAATGTCCTGATGCGTTTGCGCTGTTCCATCCCTTTGCGTCCTCTTTGTTCTTATTGACGGTGTAGACGAGTTATCGGCCTTTGAAGTGCGCCACATTGTCTTTCATGGTTGCGGCAGTAGTGGCAAGGTGCAGGCGCTCGCCGCTGGCGGCGTCGAACAACAGCACCCGGGCCGGGTCGAATTGCAGGTTCAGGCTGTCGCCGACCCGGCACGCCACATCCGGCGCCAGGCGGCAGCAGACCTTGGTCTGGTTGAGGGTGACGAACACCAGCAGGTCTGGCCCGGTGGGCTCGGTCACCTGCACCTCGGCGCGAATGCCGGGCAGGCCATTGCCCTCGGCTGCACCCAGGGCAATCTGCTCGGGGCGGATGCCCAGGATGATCTCGCGGCCATCCAGCTCGTCAGCGGCTACCCCCAGGGGCAGTTCGCAACGCGCCTGGCCGCTGTCGAGCACGGCCAGCAGGCGCCCGTCCTGTTGCGTGAGGCGCACCGGGATGAAGTTCATCGGCGGCGAACCAATGAAGCTGGCGACGAACTGGTTGGCCGGATCGTTGTAGATCTGCTGCGGGGTGCCGAACTGCTGGATGATGCCGTCCTTCATCACCGCCACCTTGTCGCCCAGGGTCATGGCCTCGATCTGGTCATGGGTGACGTACACGGTGGTGGTCTTCAGCCGCTGGTGCATCAGTTTCATTTCGGTACGCATCTCGACGCGCAGCTTGGCATCGAGGTTGGACAGCGGTTCATCGAACAGGTAGATCTTCGGCCGCCGCGCCAGCGCCCGGCCCATGGCCACGCGCTGCTGCTGGCCACCGGACAGCTGCGCCGGCTTGCGCGCCAGCAGGTGCTCGATCTGCAACAGCTTGGCCACCCGCGCCACTTCCTCGTCAATCGCGGCCTGGGGCAGCTTGCGGATCTTCAGGCCGAACTCGATGTTCTCGCGCACGCTCATGGTCGGGTACAGCGCGTAGGACTGGAACACCATGGCGATGTCGCGGTCCTTGGGGCTCATGCCGCTGACGTCCTGCTGGTCGATGAGTATCGCGCCGCCGGTGATCTGCTCCAGCCCGGCGATGCAGTTCATCAAGGTCGACTTGCCGCAACCCGACGGGCCGACCAGGATCAGGAACTCGCCATCCTTGATCGACAGCTGGATGTCCTTGAGGGTGTCCGGCAGGCCGCTGCCGTAGGTCTTGTTCACATTGCGAAGTTCGAGCGTTGCCATGACTTACCCCTTTACCGCGCCAGCAGTCAGCCCGCGGACGAAATATTTGCCTGCCACCACGTAGACCAGCAGGGTTGGCAGGCCGGCGATCATCGCCGCCGCCATGTCGACGTTGTATTCCTTGGCCCCGGTGCTGGTATTGACCAGGTTGTTCAGGGCCACGGTAATTGGTTGCGAATCGCCGCTGGAGAACACCACGCCGAACAGGAAGTCGTTCCAGATCTGGGTGAACTGCCAGATCAGGCAGACCATGATGATCGGCGTGGACATCGGCAGGATGATGCGGCGGAAGATGGTGAAGAACCCGGCACCGTCCAGGCGCGCAGCCTTGACCAGCGCATCGGGGATGCTCACGTAGAAGTTGCGGAAGAACAGCGTGGTGAAGGCCAGGCCGTAGACCACGTGCACCAGCACCAGGCCGGTGGTGGTGCTGGCCAGGCCGAGCTTGCCGAGGGTGAACGAGGCCGGCAGCAGTACGGTCTGGAACGGCAGGAAGCAGCCGAACAGCAGCAGGCCGAAGAACAGCTGCGAACCGCGGAAGCGCCACATCGACAGCACATAGCCGTTCAGCGCGCCGATGGCGGTGGAGATGAGCACCGCTGGCACGGTGATCATGATCGAGTTCCAGAAGTAACCGCTGACCGTGCTCCAGGCCTTGACCCAGCCGATGCCGGTAATTGCCGCCGGCCAGCTCAGCAGGTTGCCGGTGCTGATGTCTTCCGGGGTCTTGAAGCTGGTCAGCAGCATCACCACCAGCGGCACCAGGTACAGCAGCACCGCCAGCAACAGCACCGCGTGGATGGCGATGCGGCTCGGGCTAAGCACCGCTTTGTCGAGAGGGCTATGCATGGCGTTTGCTCCGCAGCTCCGAGTACAGGTAAGGCACGAGGATCGCCAGGATCGCCCCGAGCATCAGGATCGCGCTGGCCGAGCCCATGCCCATCTGGCCGCGGCTGAAGGTGAACGAATACATGAACATCGCAGGCAGGTCGGACGAGTAGCCAGGGCCGCCGGCAGTCATGGCCGCCACCAGGTCGAAGCTCTTGATGGCAATGTGCGCGAGGATCATCAGCGAGCTGAAGAACACCGGGCGCAGGCTGGGCAGTACCACGCGCCAATAGATGCGCGGCAGGCTGGCGCCGTCGATCTGCGCGGCGCGGATGATCGACGGGTCGACGCCACGCAGGCCGGCGAGGAACATTGCCATGATGAAGCCCGAGGCCTGCCACACGGCGGCGATCACCAGGCAGTACACCACCCGGTCGGGATCGATCAGCCAGTCCAGGCGAAAGCCCTCCCAACCCCAGTCACGCAGCAGCTTGTCCAGGCCCATGCCCGGGTTGAGCAGCCACTTCCAGGCGGTGCCGGTGACGATCATCGACAGCGCCATGGGGTAGAGGTAGATGGTGCGGATGAAACCTTCGCGACGGATGCGCTGGTCCAGCAAGACTGCCAGCACTACGCCGATGACCAGGCTGATGGCGATGAACAGGCCGCCGAACAGCAGCAGGTTCTTGCTTGCCACCCACCAGCGGTCGTTGTCGAACAGCCGGGCGTACTGCGCCAGGCCGGCCCATTTGTAGGTCGGCAGGAAGGTCGAGGTGGTGAAGGACAGGACGAAGGTCCAGAGGATGTAGCCGTAGAAGCCCACCAGGACGATGAACATGCTCGGGGCCAGCACCAACTTGGGCAGCCAGAGCTGTAGCGCGTCCAGGGGTGAGGCCCGCAGTTGGGCGGTTGCTGTGGTCATGATTTGGTACCCAAAGCCCAGGCAGTGTGGGGCACTGCCTTTTGTGTTGTCGGTACTGGCCCTATCGCCGGCAAGCCAGCTCCCACAGGTAACCCACAATTTTCAAAGGCAATGAAAATCCTGTGGGAGCCGGCTTGCCGGCGATAGGGCCGTCAGCGTTTTACTGGGCAGCCTGGATCGCCGCCGCCAGCTTCTTCGCCGCATCGGCCGGGTCGGCCTTGGGGTCGTTGATGTAGTTGGTCACCACATCGAAGAACGCGCCCTGCACGGCCAGCGTGGTGGCCATGTTGTGCGCCATGCTCGGCTGCAGGCCGCCATTTTTGGCATCGGCCAGGAAGTCCTTGGCGGAGGTTTGCGCGCAGGCGTCGAAGCCATACTTGCCCATGTCGGCCAGCATGTCGTTGCGCACCGGGATCGACCCCTTGTTGCTGCTGAAGACCTTCTGGAAGTCCTCGCCCAGCACCTTGCGGGCAATATCCTGCTGGCCGGCAGACGTGCCGGCGTCGTTCTGCTTGAACACCACCAGCGAGTCGATGTTGTACAGGAACGCCTTGTCGGTACCGGGGAATGGCACGCACTGGTAGTCCTTGCCGGCGGTTTTCTTCGCCAGGGTCCATTCGCTCTTGGCCCAGTCGCCCATGATCTGCATGCCGGCCTTGCCGTTGATGACCTTGGCCGCTTCCAGGTTCCAGTCCTGGCCTTTGCCGTCCGGGTCCATGTAGGTGGCGACCTTCTTCAGTTCGGTCAGCGCCTTGACCATCTGCGGGCCGGTCAGGGCCGCGCTGTCGAGGTCGACCAGGGCCTTCTTGTAGCCATCGGCCCCCATCACCGCCAGCACCACGCTTTCGAACACGGTGCTGTCCTGCCACGGCTGGCCGCCATGGGCGAGCGGGATGAAGCCGGCGGCCTTGAGCTTGTCGGCGGCGGCGTAGAATTCGTCGAGGGTGGCTGGCGCCCTGTCGATACCGGCCTTCTTGAAGACGTCGGGGTTGATCCACAGCCAGTTGATGCGGTGGATGTTCACCGGCACGGCGACATAGTCACCGTCGTACTTCACGGTGTCCGCGACCTTCTTGTCGAGCAGGGAGTCCCACTTTTCGTCCTTGGCCACGCCCTTGAGCACATCGGCGTCGAGCAGGCCGGTGGCCGCCCAGTCCTGGATGTCCGGGCCCTTGATCTGCGCGACACCCGGCGGATTGCCGGCCACGGCGCGGCTCTTGAGCACGGTCATGGCGGTGGCACCACCACCGCCGGCGACGGCGCCGTCCTTCCAGGTGAAGCCATCTTTTTCGACCTGGGCCTTGAGCACATCGACCGCCGCTTTTTCACCACCGGAGGTCCACCAGTGCACCACCTCGACACTGCCTTTGGCATCGGCAGCCAAGGCACTCAGCGGGAACAAGGAGGCCAGTGAGATTGCGGCAGCGAGACGGAGCGTGGAATTCATCGAAGCACCTTTCTTGTTGTTATGCCGTGCAAGTCGATCGCTTGCGTTGCATGAAGTCTAAACAGCGTGCTCGCCTCGCCAGGTAACGAAGCGATGCGTGAATGTCATCGTTTGGTTACATTGCCGGCCAAGCTGCTGGCCAGGCTGGGTGCTAGTGGCAAGCCTGGCAGCAGCAGCGCCTGGTAGGCATGGTAGAGGTCGGGCTTGCCTGGCCAGATGGTCGCGGCCGTCTGGTTGTGCGCATCGAGCTCGTGGTGCCAGCTGCCAGCGCCATGGTCAATGAAATGGTTGGCGATGAAGTCCCAGCAACGGCGGTACCACTGCTCGTAGTGCGCCTCGCCCGTGCGCTGCAACAGGGCCGCGGCGGCGGCGCAGGCTTCGGCATGCACCCAGTGCAGGCGTGCGCGCACCACCGGGCGATCGTCCCAGTCCAGGGTGTAGACGAAACCGGGCGCGCCATCGACGTTCCAGGCCTGCTGGCAGGCTGTATCGAATAATGCGCGGGCACAGTCTGGCAGCCACTGCGGGGCATGCAGGCCGGCCCGTTCCAGGCTGGCTTCCAGATGCAGCAGTAACCGCGCCCACTCCAGGGCATGCCCGGGCGTGGAACCATAAGGCCGGAAGTGGTCGGCCGGGTGCGCCTGGTTGTAGTGCGGCAGTGGCTGCCAGAGGGCGTCGAAATGCTCGATGACCCGGTAGCCGTTGGCGGCGGCATGGGTATGGATGATGCGTTCGGCGATGCGCAAGGCGCGTTGCAGCCACAGGCTGTCGCCAGTAACGTCTGCCAGGGCCAGGAAGGCCTCGACCGCATGCATGTTGCTGTTGGCGCCACGGTACTGCTCGGGCAACTGCCAGGCACGGGAGAAGGCTTCCCGCAGGGCACCCTCCTCTTCGCTCCAGAAATGCGCTTCGAGCACCTGCACAGCGTCTGCCAGCAGGGCTGGTGCACCGCCAGCACCTGCCATCACCGCCGAGCTGGCGGCCAGGGCGACAAAGGCATGCAGGTAAGCCGCCTTGCCGCTGTCGTCATGGCCACCGGGGTGGGCGAACCAGCCGCCGTAGGTGGCATCCTGCAGCGCGCCACGCAGGGCGGCCACACCGTGTTCGGCATAGGCCAGGTAGCCGGGCACGCCCTGCAGGTGGGCCAGGGCGAAACAGTGGGTCATGCGGGCGGTGATCAGGGTTTCGGCGCGGGCACCGGGGGCAAGCAGGCCTGCTGCGTCGAGGCTGCCGAAGCCATCGGGCAGTTTCGAAGCCGTGGCGAAGGCCAGCAGGCGCTGCCCTTCGGCCATGCGCCAGGCGGTGTGCGCCGGGGCGTCGAGCCAGCGGGTGGAAGCCAGGTTGGAGGTGCTCATGGGCCAGCTTGATCCTTGCCAGTCGTCTGCGAATTCTAGCCAGCGGGGTTGGGTGGGTTGTCACGAAGGACAGTGGGTTTGTCACCGGGTAGTTACATTTGTGTGACCCGCAATGGCCCTATCGCCGGCAAGCCAGCTCCCACCTCGACCGCATCGACCTGAAGCCATGCGCAGTCCCTGTAGGAGCCTGGCTTGCCAGCGATGAGGCACTGACAGGCAACACAAGACAGTTGCTTCAACAAGGCCCGCAAAAATCTCAAGGCTTGCGCTGTACCTGTGGGAGCCTGGCTTGCCAGCGATGAGGCACTGACAGGCAACAAAAGACAGTTGCTTCAACAAGGCCCGCAAAAATCTCAAGGCTTGCGCTGTACCTGTGGGAGCCTGGCTTGCCAGCGATGAGGCACTGACAGGCAACACAAGACAGTTGCTTCAACAAGGCCCGCAAAAATCTCAAGGCTTGCGCTGTACCTGTGGGAGCCTGGCTTGCCAGCGATGAGGCACTGACAGGCAACACAAGACAGTTGCTTCAACAAGGCCCGCAAAAATCTCAAGGCTTGCGCTGTACCTGTGGGAGCTGGCTTGCCGGCGATAGGGCCGGTACAGGCAATACAACCCTTCAGTCCATGCCCCGCGGCAGATACAAGGTCACCCGCAACCCGCCCTCACGCAGGTTCAGCAAACTCACCTCCCCCCCATGGCTATGGGCAATGTTGCGCGCAATCCCCAACCCCAGCCCGTACCCCTGCTGCTGCCCGGCCAGACGGAAGTGCGGCTCGAACACCTGTTCCAGTTGCTGCTGCGGCACCCCCGGCCCCTGGTCATCCACCTGCAGCACGAACCCCTCGGCACTGTCGATGATGCGCAACCGTGCCCGCTCGCCGTACTTGATGGCGTTGTCGATCAGGTTGCCGATGCAGCGCCGCAGCGCCAGCGGCTTGCCCGGGTACGGCGCCAGCGCCCGGCCTTCGAGCGTGATGCGGCCATCGCCCAGGTAAGGCTCGGCCAGGATTTCCAGCACCTGGTTGAGATCGACCGGCTCGATGTTCTCGTGGATGTCGGTGTCCTTCACGCACTGCAACGCGCCTTTGACCAGCAGCTCCAGCTCGTCCAGGTCCTGGCTGAACTTGGCCTGCAGGCGCTCGTCCTCCAGCAGCTCGACGCGCAGGCGCAAGCGGGTGATTGGCGTGCGCAGGTCGTGGGAAATGGCACTGAACAGCTGGCTGCGCTCGGTCAGGTAGCGGCTGATGCGTTCGCGCATACTGTTGAACGCACGCCCCACCTCGACCACCTCGCTGCCACCACCTTCGGCCACCGGCGCCACATCGGCGCCCAGCGACATCTCCCGCGCAGCCCGCGCCAGGCGCTTGAGCGGCCAGCTTTGCCAGTGCACCAGCAAGCCGATGAACAACAGCAGCAAGGCCGTGGTCAGCACGATGAAGCCGATCTGCTGACGCGGCAGGCGCTCGGCCTCCAGGCTGGTGTAGGGCTCGGGCAGCAGCGAGGCGATGTACAGCCACTCACCCTCGCCCAGGCGGATCTGGGTGACCAGCACCGGCGGGTTGAGTGGCTCCAGGGTCAGCGAGTAATGCGCCCAGGAGCGTGGCAGTTCGTCGAGCTTCAGGCCGCTGTTGAAGATACGCAGGTCGTCCGGCCCGACGAACTCCACGGAAATTTCCATCTGCGAACCCAGGCGCTCATGCAGCACTTGCTGGAACACATCGATCACTGCCTGCTTGCGCGGGGTAACGGGCAGTAGCGGCATGTCCAGCGGCTTGGCGTTGAGCGACACGAAAAAGCGCGTGCCGCCCATGCTGCGCAGCTGGTCGAGGACCATCGGCCGGTAGGCCACCGGCAACGAACGGAAGTAGCTGACACTGGCACTCATCGAATGAGCCAGGCTGCTGGCGCTGGCACGCAGGCCCTGCAACTGGCTGGCGCGCAATTGGGCAACCCAGATGATGCTCGACAACCCCTGGGCCAGCAGCACTACCAGCAAGGTCAGCAGCAGCATGCGCCCCAGTAGCGAGCGCGGCAGCAGTCGCCAGCGCCGCTCAGGGCGCATTACAGACATGGGCAGCCAACAGGTAGCCGCTGCCGCGTACGGTGCGGATCAGCCGGGGGGGTTTGTCGGTATCGCGCAGGCGCTGGCGCAGGCGACTGACAGCCATGTCGACGATGCGGTCAAGCGGCATCGGCTCGCGGCCACGGGTGGCGTTGCCGATGGTGTCGCGGTCGAGGATCTGCTGTGGGTGGTCGAGGAACAGCTTGAGCAGGGCGAAGTCGGCGCCGGAGAGAATCACCTCCTCACCGTCGCGATGGAACAGGCGGTGGCTGACCGTGTCCAGGCGCCAGTCGTCGAAGGCCAGCACCGCACTGCTCGGCGCCGCCTGGCCAAACTCGGCGCGACGCAGCAGGGCCTTGATCCGCGCTTGCAGTTCGCGGGGGCTGAACGGCTTGCCCAGGTAGTCGTCGGCGCCCAGCTCCAGGCCGATGACCCGGTCGGTTTCGTCGGAGCTGGCGGTGAGCATGATGATCGGTACCCGTGCCTGGCGCGGGTGCTGGCGTACCCAGCGGCACAGGCTGAAGCCGTCTTCGTCGGGCAGCATGACATCAAGGATGACCAGGTCGCAGGGGGTGGACTCCAGCGCGCGGCGAAAGCCCTTGCCGTCGGCTTCGGCATGCACCTGGAAGCCGGAGCGGCTCAGGTAGGTTTGCAGCAGTTCGCGGATTTCCTGGTCGTCGTCGACCATCAGGATCGATTTGCCGGCAGTGCTCAAGGTGGTCCGTCCTTTTGTTAGTTACAGGTCTTTGTTGCCTGTTTCTTATTGGGGCCGCTTTGCGGCCCTTCGCGGGCTTGCCCGCTCCCAAAGGTGTGTCGCTATGCCCATGACTTGTGCGATCCCTGTGGGAGCGGGCAAGCCCGCGAAGGGCTGCAAAGCAGCCCCAGTCAGTGATCCAGCGCCTGCTGCAAGGCTACCCCAGCCCCCAGCAACCCGGAAAACTCCGCCGTCACCAGCCAAACCGGTACGCCAGCGAAATAGCCACTCATGCAGCCCTTGTCGGAAAAACTCGCGGCAAACCCGCTGCGCACGAACAGCTCGGCAAAGCGCGGGATCACGCCGCCGACAATATAGACCCCACCCCGCGCGCCCAGCGTCAGAACATTGTTACCAGCGACTCGGCCGAGGAACCGGCAAAACTGCTCGATCACCGCCAGCGCCCGCGGCTCGCCGCCGAGCGCGGCATCGGTGATCTGTGCCGGGGTCTTGTGTCGGGGTGTGTCGCCGTCCAGCGCGCAGATTGCCTGGTACAGGCGCAGCAGGCCACCGCCACTGAGCACGGTTTCGGCGCTGACATGGCCGATCTGCCCGTGAATCTGTTGGTGAATCGCCGCTTCGCGGGCATTGCCCACCGGCAGGTCGACGTGCCCGCCCTCGCCCGGCAGGGCATGCCAGTGCTGTTCGCCCAGGCGCAATAGCGCACCCACGCCCAGCCCGGTACCCGGGCCGATGACCAGGGCCGGCCGCGACAAGTCCGCCTGGCCTGGGCACACTTCGCGGAACTCGCCGGGGCGCAGGCGGGTCATGCCCAGCGCCATGGCGGTAAAATCGTTGATCAGCAGCAGCCGCTCGACCTGCAATGTCTGGCAGAAGGCCACGCGGCTGAGGCGCCAGTGGTTGTTGGTGAAGCGGAACTCATCGCCATCGACCGGCCCAGCCACCGCCAGGCAGGCAGCAGTCACGCCGCCGCGGGTAATGCCCAAGCCTTCAAGGTAAGCCTCGATGGCCTGTTCCGGGCTGGTGTAGTCCTCGGTGGCGAAGACCTTCACTTCGTGCAGCTGGTTGTCACGCCACAACGCAAATCGGGCATTGGTGCCGCCGATGTCGCCAACCAGCAGGTCCTTCATTTGAGGTTCTCCAGGGCCGAGGTGAACGCACTGGCGCCCTGCTCTGCCGGGCTGAACGCCATGCGCATGAAGCCGAACAGCTCGCGCCCGCAGCCCAGGTCGTTGCCCTGTGGCGCTGGCGGCAGGTCGCGGCTGGCCAGTTCTTCAGCCGACACCATTACCCGCAGCGTGCCTTCGACACCATCGACCCGCACCATATCACCATCGCGCACTCGTGCCAGCGGGCCGCCGTCATAAGCCTCGGGGCAAACGTGAATGGCCGCCGGGATCTTGCCCGAGGCACCGGACATGCGCCCGTCGGTCACCAGCGCCACCTTGAAGCCACGGTCCTGCAGCACGCCGAGGAACGGTGTGAGCTTGTGCAGCTCGGGCATGCCGTTGCAGCGCGGGCCCTGGAAGCGCACCACGGCGACGAAGTCACGCTCCAGCTCGCCGGCCTTGAACGCATCGGCCAGCGACTGCTGGTCGTGGAACACCCGCGCCGGGGCCTCGACCACCTGGTGCTCGGGGGCGACAGCGGACACCTTCATCACGCCGCGGCCAAGGTTGCCCTCCATCACCCGCAGGCCGCCTTCGGCCGAGAACGGCCGCGCCACCGGGCGCAGGATGCTTTCGTCCAGGCTGTGCTGCGGCCCTTCGCGCCACACCAGCTTGCCGTTGTCGAGGAACGGCTCCTGGGTGTAGCGGCGCAGGCCATGGCCGGCCACGGTGTTGACGTCTTCGTGCAGCAGCCCGGCATCGAGCAGCTCGCGGATCAGGAAGGCCATGCCGCCCGCGGCCTGGAAGTGGTTGATGTCGGCCTTGCCGTTGGGGTAGACGTGGGACAGGGTCGGTACCACCTCGGACAGGTCGGCCATGTCCTGCCAGGTCAGCTGGATACCCGCGGCCTGGGCAATCGCCGGGATGTGCAGGGTATGGTTGGTCGAACCACCGGTGGCGTGCAGGGCGACGATGGAGTTGACCAGCGCCTTCTCGTCGACGATTTCACCCAGCGGCATGAAGCTGCCGCTGGCCTTGGTCATGCGCGTGACCTGCTGCGCGGCCTCGGCGGTGAGCGCGTCGCGCAGCGGTGTGTACGGGTTGACGAACGAGGCGCCCGGCAGGTGCAGGCCCATCACTTCCATCACCAGCTGGTTGGTGTTGGCAGTGCCGTAGAAGGTACAGGTGCCAGGGCTGTGGTAGGACTTCATCTCCGACTCCAGCAGCTCTTCGCGGCTGGCCTTGCCTTCGGCGTAGCGCTGGCGCACGTCGGCCTTCTGCTTGTTGGAAATGCCGGAGACCATCGGCCCGCCCGGAACGAAGATGGTCGGCAGGTGGCCGAAGCGCAGCGCCCCCATCATCAGGCCGGGGACGATCTTGTCGCAGATGCCCAGCATCAGCGCGGCGTCGAACATGTTGTGCGACAGGGCCACGGCGGTGGACATGGCGATCACTTCGCGGCTGGCGATGGCCAGCTCCATGCCCGGCTCGCCCTGAGTCACGCCATCGCACATGGCCGGCACGCCACCGGCGAACTGGCCGACCGAGCCGACCTCGCGCAGGGCTTGCTTGATCTGCTCGGGGAAGTGCTGGTACGGCTGGTGCGCCGAAAGCATGTCGTTGTAGGCCGAGACGATGGCCACGTTGGCCGCGTTCATCAGGCGCAGGGTCTGCTTGTCGTCGCTGCCGCAACCGGCCACGCCATGGGCGAAGTTGGCGCATTGCAGGCTGGCACGCATGGGGCCATCACTGGCCGCGCCGCGAATCAGTTGCAGGTAGCGTTCGCGGGTGGCACGGCTACGTTCGACCAGCCGCTGGGTGACCTCAAGGATGCGCGGATGCATGTACTGGACTCCAGGCTAATTGTAAGGGCGGTTTACCGGGCATTTCCCCTCCAAACGATTGCGGCCTAGGCTCAAGGTAGAGGAGCCCGCTGCATCGGTGGAGGCACGTCGCCCAACCACTCGTTGTATGTTTAAACAAAATACTGCCACTAAAAAGGCTTGTTTTCTATCGGCAGGTGAATAATCTTGTAATTCCAACAACAAAACCGTTTCAGTGAAGCTCCTTTGTGCCACAGGTTTCACTCGGACTGCCAGAGGTACTGCCATGACCCTACGCATCGCCATCAATGGATTCGGCCGCATCGGGCGCAACGTCCTGCGCGCACTGTATACCCAAGGCTACCGCCAGGACCTGCAGGTCGTCGCCATCAACGACCTGGGCGACAGCGCCATGAATGCCCACCTGCTCAAGTACGACAGCGTGCACGGCACCTTCGACGCCAGCGTCGAGGCCGACCACGAAAGCCTCACGGTCAATGGTGACCGTATCGCGGTCAGTGCCATCCGCAACCCGGCCGAACTGCCCTGGAAGGCCGAGGCGATCGACGTGGTGTTCGAATGCACCGGGCTGTTCACCGAGCGCGCCAAGGCCGCCGCACACCTGGCTGCGGGGGCTGGCAAGGTGATTGTCTCGGCACCGGCCAAAGGCGCCGATGCCACCGTGGTGTACGGGGTCAACCATGACATCCTGCGGGCCTCGCATCAGATCATTTCCAATGCCTCCTGCACCACCAACTGCCTGGCACCGATTGCCCAGGTGCTGCACCGCGAGTTCGGCATCGAACAGGGCCTGATGACCACCATCCATGCCTACACCAACGACCAGGTGCTGACCGATGTGTACCACGGCGACCCGTACCGAGCGCGCTCGGCGACCCAGTCGATGATCCCGAGCAAGACCGGCGCTGCCGAGGCCGTGGGCCTGGTGCTGCCGGAGCTGGCCGGCAAGCTTACCGGCATGGCGGTACGGGTGCCGGTGATCAACGTGTCGCTGGTGGACCTCACCGTCAACCTCAAGCGCGAGGCCACGGCCGAGCAGGTCAACCAGCTGTTCCTCGAGGCCAGCAAGCATTCCAGGGTATTGGGCTACAACGCCTTGCCACTGGTTTCCTGCGATTTCAACCACAACCCGCTGTCGTCGATCTTCGATGCCAACCATACTCGGGCCAACGGGCGCATGCTCAAGGTGCTGGCCTGGTATGACAACGAGTGGGGGTTCTCCAACCGCATGCTGGATAACTGCCTGGCGTTGTGCCGCGCCCGCTGAGCTTCGGCACGCTCCCTGTAGGATCGGCCTTGTGTCGCGATGGGCTGCGCAGCAGCCCCCTGCAATCTGTGCCACGGCCAAAATCCTGGGGCTGCTGCGCAGCCCATCGCGACACAAGGCCGCTCCTACACGGGGACTGCGCAAGGCTGGGACTCACAATCTTTACCTTTTCCTAACATTTCCAGGCTTGACCTTCGATATGGATGATAAGCATTATCATTAACCTTTCGTCGGCCAGGTCCCCCAGTGAGTCAGTCCCGGTTCAACTCTGTCTTCCTCGTCCAGCGCCTTACACTGCTGCGCACCTTGCAGCGCATGGTGGGCAACCCCAATACGGCCGAGGACCTGCTGCAGGAAACCTACCTGCGGGTGTCCCGCGCCCTCGGTGAGCGGCCCATCGAACACATCGAACCGTTCGTGTTCCAGACCGCACGCAACCTGGCCCTCGACCACCTGCGCGCGCGCCGGGTGCAATCGCGCATGCTGGTCGACGACGTGCCCGACGAGGTCCTGCACAGCGTGGCCGCGCCGGCCACCAGCAGCGAGGATGCGGCCCATGCCGAGCAGTTGCTCAAGCACCTGAGCATCAGCCTCAACCAGTTGAGCGAACGCCAGCAGCGCATCTTCATCCTCAGCCGCCTGCATGGCGCCACCTACCTGGAAATCGCCGAACAACTGAATGTTTCGCCCAGCACGGTACAGAAGGAACTGAAACTGATCATGGCGATCTGCATGGGTGTCGCCGACCGCCTCAAGTGAGGCAACGCAAAGCCCTTGCCACGCCCCGCCTCAGCCTTGATCATTCGCAAAAAACCATTCAAGGATTCACCGTGACCGACAGCCCCCCTCGCCCGTCACCCGCCGGGCCCAGCGCCCGTGCTCGTGCCATGGACGAGGCGCTGGACTGGCTGGTACGCCTGCAATGCGCCGACGCCGAGGACACCCAGGCCTTCGAAGCCTGGCTGAGCGCAGCGCCGGAAAATGCCGAGGCCTATGTCGAGGCAGAAGCCCTGTGGAACGGCGCACCGCTGCACCAGGTGGCCGTGCAGATGCATCAGCAACAGCGCCGCTCGTGGCGCGGGCGCCTGCGCAGCCACTGGAAACCCCTGGCCACGGCGGCGCTGCTGCTGGTCGGGCTGTTCACCCTCGGCAACCTGCCCATGCGCCTGCAGGCCGACCACCTGACGGTGGTGGGCGAGCGCCAGCGCCTGCAGCTGGAAGACGGCGCGAAAGTGCTGCTCAACACCAATTCGGCATTTGCCAGCGAGCAGCGTGACGGCCGCCGGATTGCCCGCCTGCTACAGGGCGAGGCCTATTTCCAGGTCCCCGAGGGCGCGCTGCTGCCACTGGAAGTGCAGGCCGGGCCGTTGCGCGCGCAGGTGCGCGACACCGACTTTGCCGTGCGCTACCTCGACGGCGAGGCACAGGTGCGGGTGCAGCGCGGCGATGTCGACCTGCAGGGGGCCCGCGACCAGCGCATCCGCCTGAGTGCCGGCGACAGCATCAGCGTCGGCCCCCAGGGGTTCGGCCAGCGCCAGCGCCCCGACATGCACAAGGACCTGGCCTGGGTCGACGGCCGCCTGGTGTTCGAGAACTGCCCGCTGAGCCAGGTGCTGGCCGAGGTGCAGCGCTACTACCCGGGCTGGATCATCAACCGCAACGCGCAGCTGGAAGACATGGCGGTCACCGGCAACTACCGCCTCGACCAACCGCTGGAAACCCTTCGCGCGCTGGCCCACATCACCTCGGCACAGCTGCATGAGTACCCGGCGCTGGTCATCCTGAACTGATCCGCAAATCTGAAACCCGACACGGTCCCTGTGGGAGCGGGCGTGCCCGCGAACACGGGCAACGCCCGTGCCATCCACCGCGGTGCCTGTTTCGCGGGCATGCCCGCTCCCACAGAAATCGCGATACAGATCGCCAGACCGCAATCCAACTTTTTTTACGCAGTCACGCTACCCCGCCCGTCTCGTTATAGCCAATGCAACTGATTCTCGTTTGAAAACGAGGACAGCCATCACCTATAACAGTCCGCGCGTCAGGGAGCGCTTCCGATGTTCACAGGTCCTACCCGCCCCTCCACTCTTCCTCGCCATGGAGGGCAACTGCCCCTCCTGAGCCTTTCCCTACTGAGCCTAGCCCTGCTCGCCAGCGGCGCCATCAGCCTGCCGGCACTGGCCGCCGAGCCGGCACAGGCCAGCAGCCCGCGCATGGGCGACTACCGCTTCAGCATCGGCCAGCAGCCGCTGGTTTCGGCCATCAATGCTTTCAGCCAGGTCACCGGCTGGCAGGTCGGCTTCAGCGCCGAACTGGCCGACGGCGTGGCATCGCCAGGGGTGCAGGGTTCGCTACCGCCGGAAGCCGCACTCAAGCGCCTGCTGCACGGCACCGGCCTGGGCTTTCGCAAGATCAGCAACGGCAATGTGGTGCTCGAACGCCAGGCCAGCGCCAATGTGATTGCCCTGCAGCAGGTGACCGTCAGCGCCACCCGCAGCGCCCAGGACGTCAGCCAGGTGCCGAGCACCGTCAGCGTGCAGACCCGCGAGCAACTGGACCGGCAGAACGTCAACAACATCCAGGACCTGGTGCGCTACGAACCGGGCGTGTCGGTAGCCGGCACCGGCCAGCGCAGCGGCCTGAACGGCTACAACATCCGTGGCATCGACGGCGAGCGCATCCTCACCCAGGTCGATGGCGTGTCGATCCCCGACAGCTTCTTCTTCGGCCCCTTCGCCCAGACCCAGCGCAACTACGTGGACCCGGAGATCGTCAAGCGTGTGGAAATCCTCCGCGGCCCGGCTTCGGTGCTGTACGGCAGCAACGCCATTGGCGGCGCGGTGAGCTACTTCACCCTCGACCCGGACGACATCATCAAGCCCGGCAAGGACGCAGGCGCCCGCCTGAAGACCGGCTACAGCTCGGCCGACGAAAGCTGGCTGACCTCCGCCACCGTCGCCGGCCGCCAGGGCGACTTCGACGGCCTGTTGCACCTGAGCCAGCGCAACGGCCACGAAACCGAGACCCACGGCGGCCACAGCGGTGACGGCCTGGCCCGTACCGAAGCCAACCCGATGGACGTGCGTACCACAAACGTGCTGGCCAAACTGGGCTGGAACTACGCCGACGACGCGCGCCTGGGCTTCACCTACGAACGCTACAAGGATGACCGCGACCAGAACATCCTCAGTGCGGTGGGCGGGCCGTTCATTCCTGGCCTTGGTGCCTCGGGTTACTACAAGGCGCGCACTGGCAACGACACCATCACCCGCGAACGCTTTGGCATCAACCATGAATTCGGCCTGGATTCGCTGGTCGCCGACCATGTGAAGTGGAGCCTGAACTACCAGATCGCCAAGACCGACCAGCACACCGAGGAAGTCTATGTGCCGCCTGGCCGTCAGGTGCTGCGTACCCGCGACACCCTCTACAAGGACCGCCAGTGGGTATTCGACGCCCAGCTGGACAAGGCCTTCAGCCTCGGCGCCACCGACCACCTGCTGACCTACGGCACCACCCTCAAGCACGAGAAAGTCACCGGTTCGCGCAGTGGCACCGGCACCTGCCTGGCCGTTGGCTCAGATTGCTCCGGCGCTGGCGCCGAGCGCCCGGCAGACGGCCAGGCCCTGGTCAGCGACTTCCCGGACCCGACCGTGAACACCTACAGCCTGTTCGTGCAGGATGAAATCCGCTGGAACAACTGGACCTTCATGCCTGGCGCTCGTTACGACTACACGCGCATGGAGCCCAGGTTCACCAAGGAGTTCCTGCGTGGCCTGGAGTCCACCGGTACCGCGCCTACCTCTCAGGACGACTCGGACAAGAAATGGCACCGCGTCTCGCCCAAATTCGGCCTGACCTATGCATTCAACGACAACTACACCTGGTATGGCCAGTACGCCGAAGGTTTCCGCACCCCGACTGCCAAATCCATGTACGGCAAGTTTCAGAACATCGAGCAGGGCTACCGGGTAGAAGGCAACCCGGGGCTGGAGCCTGAAAAGAGCAAAAGCTATGAAACCGGCCTGCGTGGCAACTTCGACGCTGGCAACTTCGATGTGGCGGTGTTCTACAACAAGTACCGCGACTTCATAGACGAGGACGCCGTGAAAAGCGCCAACCTGGAGCAGACATTCAAGGCCAACAACATCAAGCACGCCACCATCAAGGGTGCCGAGGTCAAGGGCCGCCTGAACCTCGACCACTTCGGTGCGCCGCAGGGCCTGTTTACCCAGGGCTCGATCGCCTACACCTATGGCCGCAACGATGACACCGGCGAGCCACTGAACAGCGTCAACCCGCTCAAGGGCGTGTTCGGCCTGGGTTACGAACAACAGCACTACGGCGGCCTGCTGAGCTGGACACTGGTCAAGCGCAAGACCCGCGTCGACGACAGCACCTTCTACTCGCCCGACGGCTCGAGTTCCAAGTTCCGTACCCCCGGCTATGGGGTGCTGGACCTGACCGGTTACTACAAGGTCACCGACGACGTGACCATCAACGCCGGCCTGTACAACCTCACCGACAAGAAGTACTGGCAGTGGGATTCGGTACGCAGCTACGACGGCCAGGGTGAAGCGGCCGTGACCCAGCCGGCCAACATCGACCGCCTGACCATGCCGGGGCGCAACTTCGGCATCAATGTGGTTTGGGATATCTGACCTGGATTATCGCTGACAGGTTTGTTTCGTCAGTGCCGGCCTCTTCGCGGGTGAACCCGCTCCCACAGGTATTGCGCAGACCTAGGGGCTGTAATGTCCCTGTGGGAGCGGGTTTACCCGCGAAGAGGCCAGCACTACCAGCACAAATACCAGCTTTTTTTACTGTCCCGCCCTCGCTGTTTCGTCTTGTCTCTAGACGCCCCTTTTCCAAGGACTGCCCCATGACCGACCGCCCAGCCCTGCGCTCCCAGCGCCTCAACCAGATCACCCACGCCCCCCACGCCGAACTGGATGCCCTGGTCAAAGCCCACGCGCCCTTCGACAGCCGCGAAAGCTTCGCTCGCTTCGTGGTCGCCCAGTACCTGTTCCAGGCCGAGCTGCAGGCCCTGTACAACGACCCGCAACTGATCGCCATCGTCCCCGACCTGGCGGAGCGCTGCCGCGCCGAACAGGCCCGCCTGGACCTCGCCGACCTCGACACCGAAGTACCGCCAGCCGTGCCGGGGGCCCTGCGCAACCCGAGCCTGGGCGAGGCAATGGGCTGGATCTTCGTCTCCGAAGGCTCCAAACTGGGCGCTGCGTTTCTGATCAAGCGTGCCGTGGCCCTGGAACTGTCCGACAGCTTCGGTGCCCGACACCTGGGCGAACCGGCCGGTGGCCGTGCCGAAGGCTGGAAGCAGTTCACCCGCATTCTTGATGGCCTGGCCCTGTCGGCCGAAGAGGAAGCCGCTGCCGAACGCGGCGCAGTTGCTGCCTTCGAGCGCTTCACCGAGCTGCTCAAGCACGCCTATGCCGCGGATGCCGCGCTGGTTTGACACGCCGTAGCCGGCCACCCTACCGGTGGCCGAACCGTTTTATGCAGTGAGACCATGACCCGACCCGCCCGCTCGAAACTCGCCCACCTGCTGTATGCGCTCCTGGCTTACGTGAGCCTGGGCGTGGGCCTGGTCGCGATCGTCATTCCAGGCCTGCCGACCACCGAATTCATCCTGCTGGCGGCCTGGGCGGCCACGCGCAGTTCGCCGCGCCTGTCTGCCTGGCTGGAGAACCACCGGCTGTTCGGGCCGATCCTGCACAACTGGCGCAATGGCAAGGTGATCCAGCGCCGGGCCAAGGTCAGCGCGACCCTCAGCATGCTGTTGTGCGCGGGCCTGATGCTGACGTTCCTGGAACACCGCTGGCCGGTGTTCCTGGCCATTGCCGGCATGACCCTGGGCAACCTGTGGATCTGGTCCCGCCCCGAGCACGCCCCCTGCCCTGCCCCGTCACAAGCTCAGCAGCCCTGAGTACAGGGCATAGGCCGCCAGCGCGGCACCTGCCAGCACGGCGGCGAAGATCAGCTTTTCCCAGGTGGTGAACAAGGTTTTTCCCTGCTCATGCTTGGCCCTGGCGAACAGGATCACGCCCGGCGCGTACAGCAGCGCCGACAGCAACAGGTACTTGAGCCCGCCGGCGTACAACAGCCACACGGCATACACCAGGGCAACCAGCGCCACCAGCAGGTCCTTGCGGCGCAGGGCCGGCTGCCCGTCGTAGGTTTCTGCACGCACCGCCAGCAGCACGGCGTAGGCCGCCGACCACAGGTAGGGCACCAGGATCATCGACGAGGCCAGGTAGATCAGGCTGGTATAGGTACCGGCGGAAAACAGCGTGATCAGCAGGAAGCCCTGGATCATGCAGTTGGTCAGCCACAGGGCGTTGGCCGGCACATGGTTGGCGTTTTCCTTGGCCAGGAAGCGCGGCATGGTCTTGTCCCGCGCCGTGGCAAAGAGGATCTCGGCACACAGCAACGCCCACGACAGCAGCGCGCCAAGCAGCGAAACCGCCAGGCCGATACTGATCAGCAAGGCGCCCCAGGGCCCGACGATATGCTCCAGCACCGAGGCCAGTGACGGGTTCTGCAGCCCGGCCAGTTCCGGCTGGGTCATCACCCCCAGCGACAGCACGTTGACCAGCACCAGCAGCGCCAGTACCCCCAGGAAACCGATCACCGTGGCCTTGCCCACATCCGAGCGGCGCTGGGCACGCCCGGAATACACGCTGGCGCCCTCGATGCCGATGAACACGAACACGGTTACCAGCATCATGTTGCGCACCTGCTCCAGCACGCTGCCGAACTGCGGGTTGCTCAGGCCCCAGATGTCACGGGTGAAGATGTCGGCGCGGAAGGCAAACGCGGCGATCACCACGAAAATCAGCAACGGCACCACCTTGGCCACGGTGGTCACCTGGTTGATGAACGCCGCTTCCTTGATGCCGCGCAGCACCAGGAAATGCACCGCCCACAGCAGCAGCGAGGCGCAACCGATGGCGATTGGCGTGTTGCCTTCGCCGAAAACCGGGAAGTAGAAGCCCAGGGTGCTGAACAGCAGCACGAAGTAGCCGACGTTGCCCAGCCAGGCACTGATCCAGTAGCCCCAGGCCGAGGAAAAGCCCATGTACTCGCCAAAGCCGGCCTTGGCGTAGGCGTACACCCCCGAGTCCAGCTCCGGCTTGCGGTTGGCCAGGGTCTGGAACACGAACGCCAGGGCCAGCATGCCGACCGCGGTGATACCCCAGCCGATCAGCACCGCCCCCACATCGGCACGCGCCGCCATGTTCTGCGGCAGCGAGAAGATCCCGCCACCAATCATCGAGCCGACCACCAACGCGATCAGCGCGCCCAGGCGCAGCTTCTGTCCCGGTTCGCTCATGAGCCTTCCTTTTTTTTGCGCGCTGTCATGGGCTTGAAACAGCCATGCGGGCCATACAAATGTTGTTACTTATAATGATCCTGATCAATGAAGCTATAGCACTAATAACTGCTTTGTCTATGCCACCCTTTGACTAAAAACTAGCAGCTCCCGAGCAACTAGAAAAGAATCCGATAAAACTCGAAATTCTTGTGAAAAATTTGCGAAAGCGGCAAAAACGGCTAGCGTCAAGCATCGCAGGCTGAACAGAGCGTTTGCTCTAGAAGGACATGGAGGTGCCAGCGTGCAAGGCCTGCAGCAGAAGTTGTCGGCACTCTCCAGGAGCTTCGTGAAGGAATTTTCCTACTTCACGTCGCCATGAACTGACCCAAGTCAGCGAATGGCAGCGGCGTCGGATTTACTCTGTCGTCAACTTTCTCCTGGCAGGAGTTGTTAAATGTCTGATACATCCGGAAAACTAAAGCTCGGCGCGTTAGTTGCACTTGTGGTCGGTTCGATGATTGGTGGCGGGATCTTCTCGCTGCCGCAAAACATGGCTGCCAGTGCAGGGGTTGGCGCTGTACTGATCGGCTGGGCAATCACCGCGGTCGGCATGCTGACCCTGGCGTTCGTGTTCCAGACCCTGGCCAACCGCAAGCCTGACCTGGATGGCGGGGTGTATGCCTACGCCAAGGCCGGTTTCGGCGACTACATGGGCTTCTCCTCGGCCTGGGGCTACTGGATCAGTGCCTGGCTGGGCAACGTCGGCTACTTCGTGCTGCTGTTCAGCACCCTGGGCTACTTCTTCCCGATCTTCGGCGAAGGCAACACCCCGGCCGCCATCATCGGCGCGTCGGTGCTGCTGTGGGCCGTGCACTTCCTGGTGCTGCGCGGTATCAAGGAAGCGGCGTTCATCAACCTGGTCACCACCGTGGCCAAGGTGGTGCCACTGCTGCTGTTCGCCCTGATCTGCCTGTTCGCTTTCAAGCTCGACATCTTCACCGCCGACATCTGGGCCTTGGGCACACCAGAGCTTGGCAGCGTGATGAACCAGGTGCGCAACATGATGCTGGTCACCGTGTGGGTGTTCATCGGCATCGAGGGTGCGAGCATCTTCTCGTCGCGGGCGGAAAAACGCTCTGACGTGGGCAAGGCCACGGTCATCGGCTTCGTCACCGTGCTGCTGTTCCTGGTGCTGGTCAACGTGCTGTCGCTGGGCATCATGACCCAACCGGAACTGGCCAAGCTGCAGAACCCGTCGATGGCTGCCGTGCTGGAGCATGTGGTCGGCCACTGGGGCGCGGTGCTGATCAGCGTCGGCCTGATCATCTCGCTGCTCGGGGCCCTGCTGTCGTGGGTGCTGCTGTGCGCCGAGATCATGTTCGCCGCCGCCAAGGACCACACCATGCCGGAGTTCCTGCGCCGCGAGAACGCCAACCAGGTACCGGCCAACGCCCTGTGGCTGACCAACGCCATGGTGCAGATCTTCCTGGTGATCACGCTGTTCTCCAACAGCACCTACCTGTCGCTGATCTACCTGGCCACATCGATGATCCTGGTGCCCTACCTGTGGTCGGCAGCCTATGCCGTGCTGCTGGCAGTGCGTAGCGAAACCTACGAGCAGGCCCTGGCCGAACGGCAGAAGGACCTGGTGATCGGTGGTATCGCCCTGTTGTACGCCGTCTGGCTGCTGTACGCCGGTGGCGTGAAATACCTGCTGCTCTCGGCCCTGCTCTACGCACCTGGCGCAATCCTGTTCGCCAAGGCCAAGCGTGAGGTCGGCCAACCTGTCTTCACCAACGTGGAAAAACTGATCTTCGCAGCCGTGGTCATCGGCGCCCTGGTGGCAGCCTTTGGCCTGTACGACGGCTTCCTGACTCTTTGACCCACGTCTTCGTTCAACTGGAGGAATGAAATCATGTCCGCTGAAAAACAGAAGTACGGTGTCCACTCCGAAGCCGGCAAACTGCGCAAGGTCATGGTTTGCTCGCCGGGCCTGGCGCACAAGCGCCTGACGCCGAGCAACTGTGACGAGCTGCTGTTCGACGACGTGATCTGGGTCGACCAGGCCAAGCGAGACCATTTCGACTTTGTCACCAAGATGCGCGAACGTGGCGTGGATGTGCTGGAGATGCACAACCTGCTGACCGATATCGTCCAGCAACCCGAAGCACTGAAGTGGATCCTCGATCGCAAGATCACCCCCGATACTGTCGGCGTGGGCCTGACCAATGAAGTGCGCAGCTGGCTCGAAGGCCTCGAGCCCCGCCACCTGGCCGAGTTCCTGATCGGCGGCGTCGCCGGGCAGGACCTGCCGCAGAGCGAAGGTGCCGAGGTGGTCAAGATGTACAACGACTACCTGGGCCACTCCAGCTTCATCCTGCCACCGCTGCCCAACACCCAGTTCACCCGCGACACCACCTGCTGGATCTACGGCGGCGTCACGCTCAACCCGATGTACTGGCCGGCGCGACGCCAGGAAACCCTGCTGACTACCGCCATCTACAAGTTCCACCCACAGTTCACCAACGCCGACTTCCAGGTGTGGTATGGCGACCCGGACAAGGAACATGGCCAGTCCACCCTTGAGGGCGGCGATGTCATGCCGATCGGCAAGGGCATCGTGCTGATCGGCATGGGCGAGCGTACCTCGCGCCAGGCTATCGGCCAGCTCGCGCAGAACCTGTTCGCCAAGGGCGCCGTCAAGGAAGTGATCGTCGCAGGCCTGCCGAAATCGCGCGCCGCCATGCACCTGGATACCGTGTTCAGCTTCTGCGACCGCGACTTGGTCACGGTCTTCCCGGAAGTGGTGAAAGAGATGGTGCCGTTCATCATCCGTCCGGACGAAAGCAAGCCTTACGGCATGGACGTGCGCCGCATCAACAAGTCGTTCATCGAAGTGGTGGGCGAGCAGCTTGGGGTCAAGCTGCGCGTGGTCGAAACCGGTGGCAACAGCTTTGCCGCCGAGCGCGAACAGTGGGATGACGGCAACAACGTGGTGGCCATCGAGCCGGGCGTGGTCATCGGCTACGACCGCAACACCTACACCAATACCCTGCTGCGCAAGGCCGGGATCGAAGTCATCACCATCAGCGCCGGCGAACTGGGCCGGGGCCGTGGCGGCGGCCACTGCATGACCTGCCCGATCGTGCGCGACCCGATCGACTACTAACGACCATTACCCCCCGGCCGCCCTCACAAAGCGGCGGCCGGTGTGCTCACCAAACTCAAGGAGAAAAGTCATGGCGTTCAATATTCACAACCGCAACCTGCTCAGCCTGGAACACCACAGCACCCGCGAGCTGCGCTACCTGCTGGACCTGTCCCGCGACCTCAAGCGTGCCAAGTACACCGGCACCGAGCAGCAGCACCTGAAAGGCAACAACATCGCGCTGATCTTCGAAAAAACCTCTACCCGTACCCGCTGCGCCTTCGAAGTGGCCGCCTATGACCAGGGCGCCAATGTCACCTACATCGACCCGACCTCCTCGCAGATCGGCCACAAGGAAAGCATGAAGGACACCGCCCGCGTGCTCGGGCGCATGTACGACGCCATCGAGTACCGTGGCTTCAAGCAGGAAATCGTCGAAGAGCTGGCCAAGTTCGCCGGCGTTCCGGTGTTCAACGGCCTGACCGACGAATACCACCCCACCCAGATGATCGCCGACGTGCTGACCATGCGTGAGCACAGCGACAAGCCGCTGCACGACATCAGCTACGCCTACCTGGGCGACGCCCGCAACAACATGGGCAACTCGCTGCTGCTGATTGGCGCCAAGCTCGGCATGGACGTGCGCATCGCCGCGCCCAAGGCGCTGTGGCCGCATGATGACCTGGTCGAGCGTTGCCGCAAGTACGCCGAGGAAAGCGGCGCGCGCATCACCCTCACCGAAGACCCGGTTGCCGCGGTCAAGGGTGTGGACTTCGTGCACACCGACGTGTGGGTATCGATGGGTGAGCCGATCGAAGCCTGGGGTGAGCGCATCAAGCTGCTCAAGCCGTATCAGGTGAATGCACAGCTGATGAAGTCCACCGGCAACCCGCGGACCAAGTTCATGCACTGCCTGCCGGCGTTCCACAACTCCGAAACCAAGGTAGGCAAGCAGATCGCCGAACAGTACCCGGACCTGGCCAACGGTATCGAAGTGACCGACGACGTCTTCGAGTCGCCGGCCTGCATCGCCTTCGAGCAGGCGGAAAACCGCATGCACACGATCAAGGCGATCCTGGTGTCGACACTGGCTGACCTCTGACAACCACCTCGATCCTGTGGGAGCTGGCTTGCCGGCGATACAGGCAACTCGGTGCATGGCACCGGCTTCGCCGGTGATCGCCGGCAAGCCAGCTCCCACAATGGATCGAGGCGCTCACCCTATATCCGCAAAGGACATTCCCCATGCGTATCGTTGTTGCATTGGGCGGCAACGCCCTGCTGCGTCGCGGCGAGCCCATGACCGCTGACAACCAGCGCGCCAATATCCGCACCGCCACCGAACAGATCGCCAAGATCCACCCAGGCAACGAGCTGGTCATCGCCCACGGCAACGGCCCGCAAGTTGGCCTGCTGTCGCTGCAGGGCCTGTCCTACAAGCCCGACGAGGCCTACCCGCTGGACGTGCTGGGTGCCGAGACCGAGGGCATGATCGGCTACATGATCGAACAGGAACTGGGCAACCTGCTGGCCTTCGAAGTGCCGTTCGCCACCTTGCTGACCCAGGTCGAAGTGGACGCCAACGACCCCGCCTTCAAGGACCCGACCAAGTTCATCGGCCCGGTCTATGGCAAGGAAGAGGCCGAGCGCCTGGCCAAGGAAAAGGGTTGGGTGGTCAAGGCCGACGGCGACAAGTACCGTCGCGTGGTGGCCAGCCCGAAACCCAAGCGCATCTTCGAGATCCGCCCGATCAAGTGGCTGCTGGAAAAGAGCAGCATCGTGATCTGCGCCGGCGGCGGCGGTATCCCCACCATGTACGATGAGAACCGCAAGCTCAAGGGCATCGAGGCGGTGATCGACAAGGACCTGTGCTCGGCCCTGCTGGCAGAGCAGCTGGACGCCGACCTTCTGATAATCGCCACCGACGTCGATGCGGCGTATGTTGACTGGGGCAAGCCCACACAAAAGGCCATTGCCCAGGCCCACCCCGACGAGCTCGAACGCCTCGGCTTCGCCGCCGGCTCCATGGGGCCGAAGGTGCAGGCGGCCTGCGACTTTGCCCGCAACACCGGCAAAGTGGCAGTGATCAGTTCGCTGGAGAACATCGAAGACATCGTCAAAGGCACCGCCGGCACGCGGGTTTCCACCGCGAAGCCGGGGATCAGCTACCGTTGAATGCAGTAGGCGGGCGCCAGCGCCCGCCATTTTCGACCTTCCAAAGGAGCTTGCCATGGCCCAGTACCAGCCCGGTCATGTACACATCGAGCGCACCGCGCTGAACCAGAACGACCACAGCTATGACCTGAACATCGAATACGAGGCAGTGTCGGACCCCAAGGAAGGCAGAGGCATCCAGTTCAAGATGCATGGCAGCATCGAAGGCAAGCCAGTGGAAGAAAAGTTCTTCCTGGCCAAGGACCAGGTTTTGCCCAGCTTCCTCATGCAGCTGAGCCGAAGGGCGCAGTCGTACCTGAAGCCACCGAAGAAATTCGAGAGCCTGGGTTCGCCGCACAAGCTTTATGACCATATGTTCGCGGACATTCGCGAAAAGCTGGATGTGAAGTCGGGCGATCCGATCAAGCCTGAACATCTGGAGTGATTTCAAGAACCGGGGGCTGCTTTGCAGCCCTTCGCGACACAAGGCCGCTCCTACAGGGATCGCGCCAATTTCGGGCGTGGCGCTGTACCTGTAGGAGCGGCCTTGTGTCGCGATGGGCCGCAAAGCGGCCCCGACAATGTTGAGGCATACTACCGCCCTCCCCCGGCCACAACCGCACCGTCCCCATGCGCATCCACGTCAGCTTCATCGACCGCGTCGGCATCACCCAGGAAGTCCTCGCCCTGCTCGGTGCCCGCAACCTCAACCTGGACGCCGTGGAGATGGTCCCGCCGAACGTCTACATCGACGCCCCTACTCTCAGCCCCGCCGTGCTCGAAGAACTGCACGACGCGCTGTTCGAGGTACATGGCGTGCAATCGGTGGACGTGGTCGACATCCTCCCTGGCCAACGCCGGCACCTGCAGCTCGATGCCCTGCTGGCGGCGATGAGCGACCCGGTGCTGGCTGTGGACAGTGCCGGCAAGGTGCTGCTGGCCAACCCGGCACTGATCGAGCTGTGCGGCCGCGAATCCGCCGGGCGCTCGGTGGGTGAACTGTTCGGCGACCCGGCGCTGCTGCAGGCCCTGCTGGACAACAACTTCCACCTGCCCATGCGCGAGATGCAGCTCAACGGCCAGAGCCTGCTGCTGGATGCCATGCCGATCACCAACGCCGGTGGCCTGCTGACGCTGTACCCACCCACGCGCATGGGCGAACGCCTGTCGGCCATGCACCACGACCATGCCGAAGGCTTCGATGCCCTGCTCGGCGAGTCACCGGCCATCCGCACCCTCAAGGCCCGCGCCTTGCGCGTGGCGGCGCTCGATGCACCGCTGCTGGTGCATGGCGAAACCGGCACCGGCAAAGAGCTGGTAGCCCGCGCCTGCCACGCCATCAGCAGCCGCCACGCGGCGCCATTCCTGGCCCTGAACTGCGCCGCGCTGCCCGAGAGCCTGGCCGAGAGCGAACTGTTCGGCTACGCCCCCGGCGCCTTCACCGGCGCGCAACGGGGCGGCAAGCCCGGGTTGATGGAACTGGCCAACCAGGGCACGGTATTTCTCGATGAAATCGGCGAGATGTCGCCATACCTGCAGGCCAAGCTGCTGCGTTTTCTCAGCGATGGCAGCTTCCGCCGGGTGGGTGGCGACCGCGAAGTGAAGGTGGATGTACGCATCATCAGCGCCACCCACCGCGACCTGGAGCGCATGGTCGCCGAAGGCAGCTTCCGCGAAGACCTGTTCTACCGCCTGAACGTGCTCAACCTGCAAGTGCCACCGCTGCGCGACCGTGGCCAGGACATCCTGATGCTGGCGCATTTCTTCATGCAGCAGGCCTGCACGCAGATCCAGCGCCCACCGTGCCGGCTGACTCCGGCCACCCATTCGGCACTGCTGGCCAACCCTTGGCCGGGCAATGTGCGCCAGCTGCAGAACGTGATATTCCGCGCTGCAGCCATCTGCGAGGGCAACCTGGTGGATATCGGTGACCTGGACATCGCCGGCACCTCGGTGGCCCGTGGCCAGGACGGCGAAGTGGCCAGCCTGGAACAGGCCGTGGGCGATTTCGAGCGCGAGCTGCTGCAACGCCTGTACGCCAGCTACCCATCGACGCGGCAACTGGCCGGGCGCTTGCAAACTTCACATACCGCCATTGCGCAGCGCCTGCGCAAATATGGAATACCGGGCAAAGCCTGATACCTGCCAGATAGCGTCAACCGGGGCTGCTACGCAGCCCATCGCAGGCAAGCCAGCTCCCACAGGTACGGCGTTGCTCTCGAGGTTGTCTCGGTAATTGTGGGAGCTGGCTTGCCTGCGATGGGCCGCAAAGCGGCCCCTGATAGTTATTGTAATAATCCGGTTGTTATTCAGGCTTTTCCTACGCCAGTGAAAGATACTCTCCCACGGATGCCTCGTAGAATGGTGACAGTGTATTCCCACCTGTCACCCCACTTGTCCGCCCCATAGCGGGAAGTGGTCCGCTACTGGATATAACGAGAGCACCTGATGTTTGAACTCGATTTTTACGGGACGCTTGTAGCCGCCTCTTTGGTACTGTTATTGGGGCGCGGCCTGGTCGCGCGTATTGGTTTCTTGCGCACTTACAATATTCCTGAACCTGTCGCTGGCGGCCTGGTAGTGGCCTTGGCGCTCTTGGCGTTGCGCAGATTCGATATCCACGTGCAATTCGATACTTCACTGCAAACCCCTCTGATGCTGGCATTCTTCGCCACCATTGGTTTGAGTGCAGACTTCGCCAGCCTGAAAAAAGGTGGCCGCGTGGTTAGCGTGTTCCTGCTGGTGGTAACCGGCTTGCTGCTGGTCCAGAACGCCATGGGTATCGGCCTGGCAACGGCACTGGGCCTCGACCCGCTGATGGGCCTGCTGGCCGGCTCTATTACCTTGTCCGGCGGTCACGGTACAGGCGCCGCATGGGGGGCCACTTTTACCGAAAAGTTTGGCCTGGCCTCAGCCTCCGAGCTGGCAATGGCATCAGCTACATTCGGCCTGGTACTGGGCGGCCTGATTGGTGGCCCGGTCGCTAGGTTGCTGATCAAGCGGGTATCGACGCCTGGTATCGAAGAAGCAGCACCACAACTGCCCAAAGGTTTCGAACAACCGGACAAAGAGCGTCTGATTACACCGTTTTCATTTATCGAAACACTGGCGCTGATCGCTGTCAGTTTGCTCGCTGGCTCGTTACTTAACGGTTTGCTGAAAGGCACTGCATTTGAACTGCCAACGTTCGTTTGCGTACTGTTCGTGGGCGTGGTGTTGCGAAACGGCCTTTCGGCGCTCGGCTTTTATCAAGTTTTCGAACGGGAAGTCTCGGTATTGGGCAATGTGAGCTTGTCGTTATTCCTGGCCATTGCCTTGATGTCGCTCAAGTTGTGGGACCTTTCAGCGTTGGCATTACCGTTCGTTGCATTGCTCGCCGCACAGACATTGGTCATGGCACTGTTCGCGATATTCGTCACGTTCCGGGTCATGGGCCGCAACTATGATGCAGCGGTACTGGCTGCAGGGCACTGTGGTTTCGGCCTGGGCGCAACGCCAACGGCAATCGCCAACATGCAAGCGGTGACCCAGCGCTACGGAGCCTCGCGCATTGCCTTCCTGGTGGTGCCGATGGTGGGGGCGTTCTTCATCGACATCATCAATGTCATCGTCATCAAGCTGTATCTGGCGCTGCCCTGGTTTGCCTAGATCGAGGTCAGGCCATGTTCCAGGGCGTATTTCACCAGTGCCGCAGGCGTATCGATGTTGAGCTTGCGCCTGATGCTCAGCCGGTAGGTTTCAACTGTTCGGACACTGATATCCAGCTCTCGGGCCATTTTCTTGTTGTTGTGCCCCTTGGCGATCATTGACAGCACTTGTAGTTCACGGGGTGTCAGTTCGTGCTCGTCCCGGTTGCTCCCGGCGAGCTTGCGAGTGATTTCCGAGCTGTAGAAGCGTCCTCCCGCAGCAATGGCCTCGATGGCCGCGATAAGCTCTGCGGAGGGCGCGTTCTTCAGCACGTAGCCTAGCGCTCCGGAACTGATTGAAGTGCGCACGTACTCCTGGTTGTCGTACATGCTCAGCATGAGGATCCTGATATCCGGGTAGAGTTCGCGCAGCTTGCGCGTGAGCTCCAACCCATTCATGTCCTGAAGCCCTACATCGACCAGGAGGATGTCCAGTTCAGTGCTTGCTACCAGCTCGATTGCCTGGGCCGCTGACTCGGCCTGGCCGACCACCTCGAAATGCGGGATCGCGCACAGCAGAGCCTTGACGCCATCACGCACAAGGACGTGGTCGTCGACCAGGGCGATTCTGACCGGATGGGTTACGCTCATGGGGGCCTCGAGGGTTGGAGTGGCAAAGCTGCTCAGCTGATCGTAACCGGTATCTGCACTTGTAGTTCGGTACGGCCGTAAGAGGATGCGATGTTGACGCTACCCGAGTGGTGCTCCACTCGTTCGCGAATGTTCCTCAGGCCGATACCGTGGCATTCGTCTGCTGCACGGGTGTCGAACCCTACCCCGTTGTCCTCGACACGCAACACGATCATGCCCTGCTGTTGCGTGACGGAAACGATCGCTGCAGTGGCTTTGGCATGACGCTCCACGTTCGCCAGGGCCTCTTGAATGATGCGGAACAGCGTCAACCTGAGGCTGGTATCGATGTCCGCCGCATCCATTTCACATTCATACTGAGTGTGAATCGAAGTACGTTGCTCGAACTCACTGACATGTTGCTCGATGGCAGGCGACAACCCCAACGTGTCCAGAAGCGAGGGGCGCAGATCATGGGAAATGCGGCGTATCTCACCGATCGCCGCGCCAAGTCTGCAAGTACCTTTGCGCAGGTTTTCCAGGCCCTCGCTTCGGCCGTTGGCCAGTTCGATGGCGGCCAGCTCATACTGGAACTTGATCGACACCAGCTCCTGGCTGATCCCGTCATGCAGTTCACGCGAAACCCGCGAGCGCTCCTCCTCCTGCAGGTTCACGATCCGCTGGTTGAGCGTGGAAAGCTTACGGTCCGCCAGGCGATGTTCACTGACGTTCAGCATCAGGCCACCGGTAAAAATCACCAGTACGGCAATCAACGAGAACGAGGCGATCGCCAGAACCGTGGTCAGTACCCCGGTAGCGACCTCTTGCCGAGACTTGCGGGTCGCCACCTCCACATCGTCGATGTATATGCCTGTGCCAAGCATCCAGCCCCAGCGGTCCAGCATCACGACATATGACAGTTTCCCGGTAATCTGCCCGGAAGAAGGCTTCTGCCAGTCGTACAGCTGGTAACCATCGCCCTCCCTGGCGCTCTTGAGTAGCGCCTGGATGACCGGTAGCCCGTTCTTGTCGGTCAGCGTAATGAGTTGCTTGCCAACCAGCTCGGACTGCCTCGGGTGCATCAGGTTCTTGCCCTGCTGGTCGTACACGAAGAAGTAGCCGTCGAGGCCGAAGTTGGCTTGGGACAGGATCTCCAGTGCACGCTGCCGAGTTGCTTCATCATCGGTGCTGCCTTCATACAACGGCGCGATGAGGCTCATCGCCAGGCCCAGGTAGTTTTTCAACTCGGCCTTCTTTGCTGCCATGATGCTGCTTTCAACCAGGCGTGCCTGTTCCTCCTCCAGCTTGCGGCTCTGGGCAAACACGAGGACACAGATGAACAGGACCGAAAGGATGAGTGGAAGCACACTGAGGGTGACGATCTTGTGCTTGAGTTGCATGGTCATTTCCAATGCAGGAGCGGGCCGGCAACAGCACTATGCCTGCTGCCGGCCTTCCAATGCGAGAGCACCACGATGAACGTTGCGCCTGCCGGGGCTTGTCAGCGCTCAGCAGCAACGAACAGGGCGTCCCTTCCCACCACCGTAACGTGCCTCCTGTCGCTCCCGGAAAAACGCCTCGTAGGACATCAGCGGCTTTTCCGGGTGCTTGAGCTGCATGTGCTCCACATAGGCGTCGTAGTCTGGCATGCCGACCAGCATCCGGGCGGCTTGCCCCAGGTACTTACCCATCTTGCTCAGGTCATTGAACATTCCGGGCGCCCCCTCAGGCGTCCGGCTGTGGCTGGAACGGTGATTCCTTGTCGGTGCGCTCGGGCATGACCCAGGCACGGCGCCCAACCTTCACGGCAAAACAAAGAATGCTCAGGACCACCAACAGGAACAGTGCTGTCAGCGTCGCGTTGGTATAGGCATTGAACACAACGTGCTGCATTTGCATCAGATCCTTCGCAGGCGCCAGTACCTGGCCTGCGGCGGCAGCATCACTGTACTTCTTGGCAAGCGCCAGGAAGCCCATCGAGGGGTCCTTGTCCAGCAGCTTGATAAGACCGGCCGTAGTGGTGCAGATCAGCAGCCAGACGGCTGGAATCAAGGTAACCCAGACGTATCGCTGACGCTTCATGCGGATAAGCACCACACAGCCGAGCATGAGCGCGATCCCGGCCAGCATCTGGTTGGAGATGCCGAACAGCGGCCACAGGGTATTGATGCCACCCAGCGGGTCGATCACCCCTTGGTACAGCAGCCAGCCCCACATGGCCACGCAACCTGCGGTAGCGATCAGGTTCGCTGTCCAGGAGTCGGTCTTCTTCAGTGCCGGCACGAAATTGCCGAGCAGGTCCTGCAGCATGAAGCGTCCCGCACGGGTGCCGGCATCGACGGCAGTGAGGATGAACAGTGCCTCGAAGAGAATTGCAAAGTGGTACCAGAACGCCATGGTGTTCTCGCCTGGCAGCGCCTGGTGCAGGATCTGGGCAATCCCCACGGCCAAGGTCGGCGCTCCGCCAGCGCGAGCCAGGATGGTGTGCTCGCCAATGTCGGCGGCAGTCTGTTGCAGGATCTCCGGCGTTATGGTGAAGCCCCAGCTGCTCACGGTAGCCGCCACGGTCGCGACATCGCCACCCACCACGGCGGCCGGGCTGTTCATGGCGAAGTAGATCCCAGGTTCGATGACCGATGCCGCGACAATGGCCATGATCGCGACAAAGGACTCCATCAGCATCGCGCCGTAGCCGATGTAACGGGCATGACTTTCATTGGCCAACAGCTTGGGTGTGGTACCCGAGCTGATCAACGCGTGGAAGCCAGACACCGCGCCGCAAGCCACGGTAATGAACAGGAATGGGAACAGGGCGCCCTTCCAGACCGGGCCCGTGCCATCGATGAAGTGGGTAACGGCTGGCATTTTCAGGTCGGGGGCGATGACCAGGATGCCGATTGCCAAGGCGACGATGGTCCCGATCTTGAGGAAGGTCGAAAGGTAGTCCCGTGGCGCCAGGATCAGCCAGACGGGCAGTACCGCGGCAACGAAGCCATAGCCGATGAGCATCCAGGTAATCTGCAACCCGGTAAAGGTGAACGCAGGCCCCCAGACTGGGTCGGCGGCGACCAGGCCACCGCACCAGATGGACGCCAGCAGCAGGACCACGCCGATCACGGAGATCTCACCGATACGCCCTGGGCGCAGGTAGCGCATGTAGACGCCCATGAACACTGCAATCGGCAACGTGGCCATTACCGTGAACATGCCCCAGGGGCTCTCCGCCAGCGCCTTGACCACGATCAGCGACAACACCGCGAGGATGATGATCATGATCAGGAAGGCACCGAACAAGGCGATGGTACCGGGGATGGAGCCCATCTCTTCGCGTACCAGTTCGCCCAGGGAGCGACCGTTGCGACGGGTAGAGATGAACAGCACCATGAAGTCCTGGACAGCACCCGCCAGGACCACACCGGCGATCAGCCAGAGCGTGCCGGGCAGGTAGCCCATTTGTGCGGCAAGCACCGGGCCAACCAGAGGGCCCGCGCCGGCAATGGCAGCAAAGTGGTGCCCGAAGAGAATGTGCTTGTTGGTCGGTACGTAGTCCAGGCCGTCGTTGTTGAGTACGGCGGGCGTGGCGCGTGCGGCGTCCAGTTGCATCACCTTGTTGGCGATGAACAGGCTGTAGTAACGGTAGGCAATGAGGTAGATGGCAACTGCTGCGGTCACGATCCAGAGGGCGTTGATGGCTTCGCCCCTGCGCAGGGCAAGCGTGCCCAGCGCAAATGCACCAAGCAAGGCAACGGCAAACCAGGCAATTCGGGTAGCCAGTGTGGTCATCGAATTTTCTCCTGTCGCGGATGGTAAACCTGCGACGGCTTTTGTTGTTGTATGTGTCCGGATAAGGACGGCGACACTTTCGCCATCCCGGGTCCACAAGAAAATTCGCAGTACTACGGGCGCGATCTACGTAGAACTACGTAGACCAGGCATCGCAAAAAGGGCTGCCTGAAGGGCTGGCGGCTGAAACTCGCGCCCTGCAGGCAGGGCCGTATTGATTTCAATACACCGTATTCAAATCGATACACGCCCATTCGGATACGGCTGTGCAAGGGTTTGATCCCCAAACCCTTTTCCATCCCCCACCCGCTGTAGCGTTTTCATTCCACAAGGATGACAAAATGATTACGCAAAATAGTTAACACATTGATTTATAACGATTTTTAATGATTGGCCGCATTTTTGCTAAGGGAATCCCAACCCCAAGAGCGCGGAGCCACTGCGCCTAACGCCCTGCTTCCCGAGGATTCCCCATGAGCGAGTTGCGTTTCACTGAAGATCACGAATGGCTGCGCGTCGAAGCCGATGGCAGCGTCACCGTGGGCATCACCGCCTACGCCCAGAACGCCCTTGGCGATGTGGTTTTCGTGCAACTGCCAGAGTTGCAGCAGTATGAGAAAGGCAGCGAAGCGTCCACCGTCGAGTCGGTCAAGGCCGCCAGCGGTGTGTACATGCCCCTGACTGGCGAAGTGGTCCAGATCAACGACCAACTCGAAGACAGCCCGGAACTGGTCAACGAAGACCCGATGGGCGAAGGCTGGTTCTTCCGCTTCATTCCCGCCGACGCCAGCGCCGTGGCCGCCCTGCTCGACCAGGACGCCTATGACCGCCTGATCAAAGCCAACGACGACGCCTGAGGAACCCCGCCATGACCATCAACCTCGGCACCGCCAACGAATTCATCGCCCGCCACATCGGCCCGCGCGCCGCTGACGAGCAGGCCATGCTGGCCGCCCTCGGCTTCGACTCGCTGGAAGCCATGACCGCCGCGGTCATTCCCGACAGCATCAAAGGCACCAGCGTGCTCGGCTCGCACGACGGCCAGAGCGAAGCCGACGCGCTTGCCGCGCTCAAGGCCATCGCCGGCAAGAACCAGCTGTTCAAGAGCTACATCGGCCAGGGCTACTACAACACCCACACTCCGGCGCCGATCCTGCGCAACCTGCTGGAAAACCCGGCCTGGTACACCGCCTATACCCCGTACCAGCCAGAAATTTCCCAGGGCCGCCTGGAAGCGCTGCTGAACTTCCAGACCCTGATCAGCGACCTGACCGGCCTGCCGATCGCCAACGCCTCCCTGCTCGACGAAGCCACCGCTGCGGCCGAGGCCATGACCTTCTGCAAGCGCCTGTCGAAGAACAAGGCCAGCCACGCCTTCTTCGCCTCCGTGCACTGCCACCCGCAAACCCTCGACGTGCTGCGCACCCGTGCCGAGCCGCTGGGCATCGAGATCGTGGTCGGCGACGAGCGCGAGCTGGTCGATGTCAGCGCCTTCTTCGGCGCCCTGCTGCAGTACCCGGCCAGCAACGGTGAAGTGTTCGACTACCGCGAAGTGGTCGAGCGCTTCCACGCCGCCAACGCCCTGGTCGCCGTGGCCGCCGACCTGCTGGCCCTGACCCTGCTGACCCCGCCGGGCGAGTTCGGCGCCGACGTGGCCATCGGCAGCGCCCAGCGCTTCGGCGTGCCACTGGGCTTCGGTGGCCCGCACGCGGCCTACTTCTCCACCCGTGACGCGTTCAAGCGCGACATGCCGGGCCGCCTGGTCGGCGTGTCGATCGACCGCTTCGGCAAGACCGCCCTGCGCCTGGCCATGCAGACCCGCGAGCAGCACATCCGCCGCGAAAAGGCCACCAGCAACATCTGCACCGCCCAGGTGCTGCTGGCCAACATCGCCAGCATGTTCGCCGTATACCACGGCCCGGCCGGCCTCAAGCGCATCGCCGAACGTACCCATGCCCTGACCGCGATCCTGGCCGCCGGCCTGAAGACGCTGGGCGTGCAGGTGGTGGGCGCCAGCGCCTTCGACACCCTGACCCTGGCCACCGGCAGTGCCACTGCCAGCCTGCATGACAAGGCGCGCGCCCAAGGCATCAACCTGCGCCAGATCGACGCTGCCCACGTGGGCCTGTCGCTGGACGAAACCAGTAGCCAGGCCGATATCGAGGCCCTGTGGCAGCTGATCGGTGGCGACCAGGCCCAGCCGGACTTCAACGCCCTGGCCGCCAGCACCGGCTCGCTGCTGCCTGCCGCCCTGCTGCGCCAGTCAGCCATCCTCGCCCACCCGGTATTCAACCGCTACCACAGCGAAACCGAGCTGATGCGCTACCTGCGCCGCCTGGCCGACAAGGACCTGGCGCTGGACCGCAGCATGATCCCGCTGGGCTCGTGCACCATGAAGCTGAACGCCGCCAGCGAAATGATCCCGGTCACCTGGGCCGAGTTCGGCAACCTGCACCCGTTCGCCCCGGCCGAGCAGAGCCAGGGCTACCTGCAGATGACCACCGAGCTGGAAGCCATGCTCTGCGCCGCCACCGGCTATGACGCCGTGTCGCTGCAGCCCAACGCCGGTTCCCAGGGCGAGTACGCGGGCCTGCTGGCCATCCGCGCCTACCACCGCAGCCGTGGCGAAGGCCACCGCGACATCTGCCTGATCCCGTCGTCGGCCCACGGCACCAACCCGGCAACCGCGCACATGGCCGGCATGCGCGTGGTGGTCACCGCCTGTGATGCCCGCGGCAACGTCGATGTCGAGGACCTGCGCGCCAAGGCCATCGAGCACCGCGAGCGCCTGGCCGCGATAATGATCACCTACCCGTCGACCCACGGCGTGTTCGAGGAAGCGATCGGCGAAATCTGCGCGATCATCCACGACAACGGTGGCCAGGTGTACATCGACGGCGCCAACATGAACGCCATGGTCGGCCTGTGCGCCCCGGGCAAGTTCGGCGGCGACGTATCCCACCTGAACCTGCACAAGACCTTCTGCATCCCGCACGGTGGTGGCGGCCCGGGCGTCGGCCCGATCGGCGTCAAGTCGCACTTGGCGCCGTTCCTGCCCGGCCATGCGCAGCTGGAAAACACCGAGGGCGCGGTTTGTGCCGCGCCGTTCGGCAGCGCCAGCATCCTGCCGATCACCTGGATGTACATCCGCATGATGGGCGGTGCCGGTCTCAAGCGTGCCTCGCAGATGGCGATCCTCAACGCCAACTACATCGCCCGTCGCCTGGAAGAGCACTATCCTGTTCTGTATACCGGCGGCAATGGCCTGGTGGCCCACGAGTGCATCCTCGACCTGCGCCCACTGAAGGACACCAGCGGCATCAGCGTCGACGACGTGGCCAAGCGCCTGATCGACTTCGGCTTCCATGCCCCGACCATGTCCTTCCCGGTGGCGGGCACGCTGATGATCGAACCGACCGAAAGCGAGTCCAAGGAAGAACTGGACCGCTTCTGCGACGCGATGATCCAGATCCGCGAAGAAATTCGCGCGGTCGAGAACGGTAGCCTGGACAAGGACGACAACCCGCTGAAGAACGCCCCGCACACTGCGGCCGAGCTGGTTGGCGAATGGGCCCATGGCTACAGCCGCGAGCAGGCGGTGTACCCGCTGCCGAGCCTGGTGGAAGGCAAGTACTGGCCGCCGGTCGGCCGGGTCGACAACGTGTTCGGCGACCGCAACCTGGTGTGCGCCTGCCCGTCGATCGAGAGCTATCAGGACGCCTGACCCGGCGCTCAGGCCTCATCGCCGGCAAGCCAGCGCCCACAGGGGCCTCACCGCACTCAAGGCTAGTGCAGTACCTGTGGGAGCTGGCTTGCCGGCGATCGAGTGCGCAGCACTCGCCTTACTTACCGGAGGGAATGAGCAATGTCTTTGAGCGTCTTCGACCTGTTCAAGATCGGCATCGGCCCCTCCAGCTCGCACACGGTCGGCCCGATGCGCGCCGCCGCGCGCTTCGCCGAAGGGCTGCGCCGTGATGGCCTGCTGGCCCGCACGGTCAGCGTCAAGGCCGAGCTGTACGGCTCGCTCGGCGCCACCGGCAAGGGCCACGGCAGCGACAAGGCCGTGCTGCTGGGCCTTGAAGGCGAACACCCCGATGTCATCGACACCGACACCATCCCTGCCCGCCTGCAGGCCATCCGCGACAGCGGTCGGCTGAACCTGCTCGGCGAGCACAGCATCGCGTTCATCGAAAAGCAGCACCTGGCGATGATCCGCAAGCCGCTGGACTACCACCCCAACGGCATGATCTTCCGCGCCTTCGACGAGGCCGGCCTGCAAATCCGCAGCCGCGAGTACTACTCGGTGGGCGGCGGTTTCGTGGTCGACCAGGACGCTGCCGGCCACGACCGCATCGTCGAGGACAGCACACCGCTGACCTACCCGTTCAAGACCGCCAAGGAGCTGCTCGGCCATTGCACCGGGCAAAACCTGTCGATCAGCCAGGTAATGCTGGCCAACGAGGCGGCCTGGCGCCCCGAGGCGGAAACCCGTGCCGGGCTGCTGCGCATCTGGCAGGTGATGCAGGATTGCGTCGAAGCCGGTTGCCAGCATGAAGGCATCCTGCCGGGCGGGCTCAAGGTCAAGCGCCGGGCACCGGCGTTGTACCGCCAACTGAGCCGCAACCCGGAGGCCAGCCTGCGCGATGCCCTGTCGGTACTCGACTGGGTCAACCTCTATGCCCTGGCAGTGAACGAGGAAAACGCCTATGGCGGGCGTGTGGTCACCGCTCCGACCAACGGCGCGGCGGGCATTGTCCCGGCGGTGCTGCATTACTACATGCGCTTCGTACCGGGAGCCAACGAGGACGGGGTGGTGCGGTTTCTGCTCACCGCCGCGGCCATCGGCATCCTGTACAAGGAAAACGCCTCCATCTCCGGCGCCGAAGTTGGCTGCCAGGGCGAGGTCGGCGTGGCCTGCTCGATGGCCGCCGGGGCGCTGTGCGAGGTGATGGGTGGCACCGTCCAACAGGTGGAAAACGCTGCCGAAATCGGCATGGAACACAACCTGGGCCTGACCTGCGACCCGATTGGCGGGCTGGTCCAGGTGCCTTGCATCGAGCGCAACGCCATGGGCTCGGTGAAGGCGATCAACGCGGTGCGCATGGCCTTGCGCGGCGACGGGCAGCACTACGTGTCGCTCGACAAGGTCATCCGCACCATGCGCCAGACCGGCGCCGACATGAAAAGCAAATACAAAGAGACCGCCCGTGGCGGCCTGGCCGTCAACATCATCGAATGTTGACCCGACAACAACAGCAAGGAGTCACCGATGTCCGAAACACTGCTCAAGACCCCACTGCACGCCCTGCACCTGGAACTGGGTGCGCGCATGGTGCCGTTCGCCGGCTATGACATGCCGGTGCAGTACCCGTTGGGCGTGCTCAAGGAACACCTGCACACCCGCGAGCAGGCCGGCCTGTTCGATGTCTCGCACATGGGCCAGATCACCCTGCGCGGCAGCGATGCCGCCAAGGCCCTGGAAAGCCTGGTGCCGGTGGATATCATCGACCTGCCGGTGGGCATGCAGCGCTATGCCATGTTCACCAATGAGCAAGGCGGCATCCTTGACGACCTGATGGTCGCCAACCTGGGCGACGACACGCTGTTCCTGGTGGTCAACGCCGCCTGCAAGGACCAGGACCTGGCCCACCTGCAAGCGCACATCGGTAGCCGTTGCGAGGTGCAGCCGCTGTTCGAGCAGCGCGCTCTGCTGGCCCTGCAAGGCCCGGCGGCGGTCAAGGTGCTGGAGCGCCTGGCCCCGGAAGTGGCCGGCATGACCTTCATGCAGTTCCGCCCGGTGAAACTGCTGGGTGAAGACTGCTTCGTCAGCCGCTCGGGCTACACTGGCGAAGACGGCTACGAAATCTCGGTACCGGTACATGCCGCCGAAGCCCTGGCCCGCCGCCTGCTGGCCGAGCCCGAAGTACAGCCGATCGGCCTGGGTGCGCGTGACTCGCTGCGCCTGGAAGCCGGCCTGTGCCTGTATGGCCACGACATGAACACCGAAACCACGCCGGTGGAAGCCAGCCTGTTGTGGGCCATTTCCAAGGTTCGCCGTGCCGATGGCGCGCGTGCCGCCGGCTTCCCGGGTGCCGAGGCCATCTTCGCTCATCAGCGCGATGGTGTGGCGCGCAAACGTGTGGGCCTGTTGCCGCAGGAGCGTACCCCAGTACGTGAAGGCGCGGATATTGTCGATGCAAACGATAAACCTGTAGGCAAAGTGTGCAGCGGCGGCTTTGGCCCGACACTCGGTGCACCTGTAGCAATGGGTTATATCGATAGTGAACATAGCGCTATCGACACCCCACTGTTTGCCGTGGTGCGCGGCAAGAAGGTTGCCTTGAAAGTCAGCAAAATGCCTTTCGTGGCACAACGTTACTACCGGGGCTGAAGCCGCTTTGTGAAGGTTGCGGGCAGGTTCGACATATTCGTTTTCGAACCTGTCCAATAACTTTTGAACATGGCGCCAGGCCAGGCGCCATGCCGTTTCCGACAAATCGGTCGGTTATCGGCAAACGGCCGATTTTCCATACGACCAAGGGCTTGTTTTTCGCTCGGGAGTTGGCGTAGAGTCACTGCACTGTGTTTGCATGGGTCGCAACAGTTCGTGACCTGGGCCAGTAGCCGCAATCTGCTACAACCCGTTCGACGTCTCTTACTTTCCTGCAACCCAGCCCAGTAATCTTTTGCTTCCTTTATTGCAAAAGAAACTGTCATCAAAATTCAAGCTTCATAGGAAATAAGACAATGGCTGAGCGTCAGAACGGTACCGTCAAGTGGTTCAATGACGAAAAAGGTTACGGCTTCATCACCCCAGAAAGCGGTCCGGATCTGTTCGTGCACTTCCGCGCTATCGAAGGTAACGGCTTCAAGAGCCTGAAAGAAGGCCAGAAGGTCACCTTCGAAGCAGTCCAGGGCCAGAAAGGCATGCAGGCTGACAAAGTTCAGGTCGCCGGCTAAGCCGAACCCGACTTCGAGAAAAGCCCCTGCCAAGTGCAGGGGCTTTTTTTTGCCCGTAGAATAGCGGCTTCGTCTTCTGGAGCCGTTTTGCATGTCCAAGCCTCTGCTCACACCCCAGGGTGATTTTCCGCCGGTCGGCCTGGGCCGGCGCCTGGCGGCGATGTTCTACGACTTCCTGCTGTGCACGGCGCTGCTGATCGTGACCGCCGGTGCCTACAAGATGATCCAGATGGCGATCATCGGCGAAGCCCGCATGCGTGAGCTGACCGAGGCTGGCGCACTGGACGGCGACCCGCTGTTGTCCACCGTGTTGCTGTTCGTTCTGTTCGGTTTCTTTGCCAAGTTCTGGACCCATGGCGGGCAGACCCTGGGCATGCAGGTGTGGGGCGTGCGGGTGCAGAACGCCGATGGCACAGCCATCAGCCTGTGGCAGGCGCTGCTGCGCTTCGTGGTGTCGATTGCCTCGTGGCTGTGCCTGGGGCTGGGGTTTTTCTGGGTCTTGATCGACAAGCGCCAGCGGGGCTGGCATGACATCTATTCGGAAAGCCAGCTGGTGCGGGTGCCGAAGCAGAAGAAATGAACTGAGACTTGTATTGCCTGCTCCGGCCTCTTCGCGGGCTTGCCCGCTCCCACAGGAACCTCACCATCCTCAGGACCTGTGATGAACCTGTGGGAGCGGGCAAGCCCGCGAAGAAGGCAACACAAATACCAGCAAAAAGCCGACCCTGAGGTCGGCTTTTTTGTACAGCTCAGGCCATCAACCTGCCCGGCGCAACAACCACACACCGGCCAGCGCACAGATGCCTGCCGGGATCACCACCGCCAGCAGCGGCGGGAAGCCGAACACCTGGCTCGAAGGCCCCAGCAGGTCCTGGGCGATGCGGAACACGAAGCCCACCAGTACACCGGTGAACACGCGCTGGCCAAGGGTTACCGAACGCAGCGGGCCGAAGATGAAGGAAATGGCCATCAGCACCAGCGCCGCGGTCACCATCGGCTGCAACACCTTGGTCCAGAACGCCAGCCAGTAACGGGCATTGTTCAGGCCCTGGTCGGACAGGTAGTGGATGTAGTCCCACAGCCCGGTGATGGACAGCGACTCCGGCGCGAGGATCACGGTATTGAGCAGTTGCGGCGTGAGCGAAACGTCCCAACGCTCCTGCGGCGCGGTCACCACTTCGGTGTGGTCGCCACGGAAGAAGGTGGTGCGCACGTCGCTGAGCATCCAGTGGTCGTCCTGGTACTGTGCACGGCGGGCGAAGCTCGAGGTGACGATCTTGCGCTCGCTGTCGAAGCGGTAACGGGTCACACCCAGCAGCAGGCCGTTAGGCTGCACGGCGTTGATATGCACGTACTCCTCGCCCTGGCGGTGCCACATGCCGCGCTTGGAGCTTTGCGCATCACCACCACCCTGGGCCAGGGAACGGTCGGCCTGGGCCTTGTTCTCGGTCACCGGCGCCACGTACTCGCCGATCAGCAGGCCGACCAGCATCAGTACCAGCATCGGCTTCATCACCGCCCAGACGATGCGCCCGATGGAAACCCCGGCAGCACGCATGATGGTCAGTTCGCTGCTGCTGGCCAGGCTGCCCAGGCCGATCAGGCAGCCGATCAAGGCAGCCATCGGCAGCATTTCGTACAGGCGCCGCGGTGCGGTCAGCAGGACGAAGTTGCCCGCCTCCATCACCGTGTAGGTGTCACTCAGGTCGCTCATCTCGTCGATGAAGGCAAACAGCGAAGCCAGGCCGAGGATGATCCCCAGCACGGCGAGGATGGCCAGCAGCACGCTCTGGCCGATGTAGCGGTCGAGCTTACCCATGGGCCACCTCCGCACGACGGGCGGCGCGCTTGAGACGCAGCGGCTCCCAGTACATCAGGCCCAGGCCGATCAGCAGGAACAGGCCGTGGACCCACCACATGCCCAGGGCGATCGGCAGTTTGCCCTTCTCGAGGGCGCCACGTACGGAAATCAGCATTGTCAGGTAGGCCATGTACAGAAGAATTGCCGGCAGCAGCTTGAGGAAGCGGCCCTGGCGCGGGTTGACCCGGGACAGCGGCACCGCCAGCATGGTGACGATGAACACCAGGATCGGCAGCGACAGCCGCCATTGCAGCTCGGCGCGCTCACGCAGGCCTTTCTTGCCGATCAGCTCGGAAGTGGGGATGGCTTCGCGATCGGTCACTTCCTCGGCGACTTCCGGCTTGGGCAGCAGCACGCCGTAGGTGTCGTATTTGATTGCACGGTAATCGGCCTGGCCCGGGTTGCCGTCGTAACGGTAACCGTTTTCCAGCACCAGGTAGCGGTTGCCGTCGGCCTGGATTTCCTGGTGGCCTTTTTCGGCAACCAGCACCGACGGGGCGCGGTCCTTGGTCTTGTCCTGGTTGAAGCGCTTCTCGGAAATGAACACCCCGGCCAGGTTGATGCGGTCGTCCGACAGCTCTTCGGTGTAGGTCACCCGCGAGCCGTCGCGCAGGGTCTGGAAGCGGCCCGGCACCAGGGTGTCGAACTCGGTCAGGGCATCCTGCTGGCTGATGATCTGCTGCACCTGGGCAACACCCAGCGGCGCCAGGCTCAGGCTAAGCCAGGCCACCAGCAGGGCAACCAGGGCGGCCGGTGCCATGGTCAGGCCCAGCAGGCGCTGCTGGCTCATGCCGGTGGCCGACAGCACGGTCATCTCGCTTTCCAGGTACAGGCGCCCGTACGCCAGGAGAATGCCGAGGAACAGCCCCAGAGGCAGGATCAGCTGCAGGAAGCCCGGCAGGCGGAAGCCCATGATCAGGAACAGCACGCTCGGGTCGAGCACACCCTGGGCAGCCTGGGCCAGGTACTTGATGAAGCGCCCACTCATGATGATCACCAGCAGCACGGCGCTGACGGCGCTCAAGGTCACCAGGACCTCGCGGGACAGATAACGAAAGACGATCAAACCAGACACTCCTGGGTTGTCAGGGCGGACTGCCAATCAATGGCGCCAGACAATGACTTAGTACAGCCAAGACCAATGCCGGTTCGCCAAAGGCGAACCTCCATGTAAAGTGCGCGCATTATCCTGTGATTGACCGCCCCTGTCACTTCGCCGCGCATGAAGGCGCATAACGGGGTTGTCAGCACGCTTGCCGCAGGCTCAAACTGGCAGCTTTTCCGCTGGCGCGCGACGACGCGGCCAGGCCTGTCCAGAGCGCTGGAACACACAGCGCCGACTGTATCGATCATTCGGGGATCCTGACATGGAACTGGTTGTAAAAAGCGTAGCTGCTGCATCCGTAAAAACCGCCACCCTGGTCCTCCCGGTAGGTGAAAACCGCAAGCTCGGCGCCGTGGCCAAGGCCGTCGACCAGGCCAGCGAGGGCGCCATCAGTGCCGTGCTCAAGCGTGGCGACCTGGCCGGCAAGCCGGGCCAGACCCTGCTCCTGCAGAACCTCGCGGGCCTAAAGGCCGAGCGCGTACTGCTGGTGGGCAGCGGCAAGGACGAAGCCTTGGGCGACCGCGCCTGGCGCAAACTGGTCGCCAGCGTCGCCGGCGTGCTCAAGGGCCTGAACGGCGCTGACGCAGTGCTGGCCCTGGACGACATCGCGGTCAGCAACCGCGATGCCCACTATGGCAAGTACCGCCTGCTGGCCGAAACCCTGCTCGACGGCGAATACGTGTTCGATCGCTTCAAGAGCCAGAAGGCCGAGCCGCGCGCCCTGAAGAAGGTCACCCTGCTGGCCGACAAGGCCGGCCAGGCCGAGGTCGAGCGTGCCGTCAAGCATGCAAGCGCCATCGCCACCGGCATGGCTTTCACCCGCGACCTGGGCAACCTGCCGCCCAACCTGTGCCACCCAAGCTTCCTGGCCGAACAGGCCAAGGACCTGGGCAAGGCGCACAAGGCGCTGAAAGTCGAAGTGCTGGACGAGAAAAAGATCAAGGACCTGGGCATGGGCGCGTTCTACGCCGTCGGCCAGGGCAGCGACCAGCCACCACGCCTGATCGTGCTCAACTACCAAGGCGGCAAGAAGGCGGACAAGCCGTTCGTGCTGGTGGGCAAGGGCATTACCTTCGACACCGGCGGCATCAGCCTCAAGCCTGGTGCCGGCATGGACGAAATGAAGTACGACATGTGCGGTGCCGCCAGCGTGCTCGGCACCCTGCGTGCGGTGCTCGAGCTGCAGCTGCCGGTCAACCTGGTGTGCCTGCTGGCCTGCGCCGAGAACATGCCGAGCGGCGGCGCCACCCGCCCGGGTGACATCGTCACCACCATGAGCGGGCAGACCGTGGAAATCCTCAACACTGACGCCGAAGGCCGCCTGGTGCTGTGCGACACCCTGACCTACGCCGAGCGCTTCAAGCCGCAGGCAGTCATCGACATCGCCACCCTGACCGGTGCCTGCATCGTCGCCCTGGGCAGCCACACCACCGGCCTGATGGGCAACAACGACGACCTGGTCGGCCAGTTGCTCGACGCCGGCAAGCGCGCCGACGACCGTGCCTGGCAGCTGCCGCTGTTCGATGAGTACCAGGAGCAGCTGGACAGCCCGTTCGCCGACATGGGCAACATCGGCGGGCCGAAGGCCGGCACCATCACCGCCGGCTGCTTCCTGTCGCGCTTTGCCAAGGCCTACGACTGGGCGCACATGGACATCGCCGGCACCGCCTGGGTCAGTGGTGGCAAGGACAAGGGCGCCACTGGCCGCCCTGTGCCCCTGCTGACCCAGTACCTGCTGGACCGCGCTGGCGCCTGACGCCATGAAGCCGGTGGCGCCCCGTGCGCCGCCGGCCGGCGATACCACCATGAGCAAAGTCGATTTCTACATCCTGCCCACCGACTCGCTGTCGGCGCGGCTCGATTTCGCCTGCAAGCTGTGCGAAAAGGCCTGGCGCCTTGGCCACCGGGTCTACCTGCATTGCCAGGACGCCGAGCAGCGCAGCGAGCTGGACCAACGCCTGTGGCGCTTCAAGGGTGAGGCCTTCGTGCCCCACGACCTCGCGGAGGCACATGCCGATGCCAGCGTGGCATTGGGCCTGGCCGCCGACAGTGCAGGCGACCACCACGACCTGTTGATCAACCTGGGCGCCGGCGTACCGGCCTTCGTCGGCCAGTTCGAACGGGTGGCCGAAATAGTCGTTGAAGAGCCTGGCATCCGCCAATCGGCCCGTGAACGATTCCGTTTCTACCGTGAACAGGGCTATGCTCTGCAAGACCACCGCTTACAGCGACTTTGACGACGATGGACAAGCCCTCCCCCCTGCCCGATTCCGCCCATCTGCTCGATGACCTCGAGTCGATACGCCAGTTGCTTGGCGACGCCGACCTGCAACCGCCGCTGCTGACCGAGACGGTGGAGCAGATCCCGTTGCTGCTGGAAGAAGCGCCCGGCAATCATGTGCCTGCGGCCGAACCGGTAGCTGCCGAACCCGAAGATGACCCGCAGACCCGTCGCCAGGACACCCTGCTGCACCTGGAAAGCGAACTGCGTGCGGCGGCGCAGATGATCATGCAGGACGTGATCAACGACTTCACCCCGCACATCGAGAACGAGATCAAGCGCCGGCTGGATGCGCGGATCGAGCGGTTGATCAAGCGTTCCGAGTAGATATACCGAACATCCGGGTCGCCTGCTTCGCGGGCACGCCCGCTCCCACAGGGTCCCCACAGCCCGCAAGACCTGTGGTGCACCTGTAGGAGCGGGCGTGCCCGCGAAGCAGGCGCCACTGTTCCGACAGTTGTCAGCAGCTTGTCGCCTGCGGCCCCCAGCTTGGTTATACTTCCCGGCTTTCCCGAATAAATGCACAGGGTCCCGCCGCGCATGGATAAGACCTACCAGCCGCACGCCATCGAAACTTCCTGGTACAACACCTGGGAGTCCGAGAACTATTTCGCCCCACAAGGTGCAGGCGAGTCCTACACCATCATGATCCCGCCGCCGAACGTGACCGGCAGCCTGCACATGGGCCACGGGTTCAACAACGCGATCATGGACGCCCTGATCCGTTTCCGCCGCATGCAAGGCCGCGACACCCTGTGGCAGCCAGGCACCGACCACGCCGGTATCGCCACCCAGATGCTGGTCGAGCGCCAGCTCGAGGCCAAGGGCCAGAACCGGCATGACCTGGGCCGCGAAAAGTTCCTGGAAAAGGTCTGGGAATGGAAGGACCAGTCCGGTGGCAACATCAGCCGTCAGATCCGCCGTCTGGGCTCGTCGGTCGACTGGAGCCGCGAGCGCTTCACCATGGACGACGGCCTGTCCGAAGCGGTCAAGGAAGCCTTCGTGCGCCTGCATGAAGATGGCCTGATCTACCGCGGCAAGCGCCTGGTCAACTGGGACACCAAGCTGCACACGGCCATCTCCGACCTCGAAGTGGAAAACCACGACGAGAAGGGCCACCTGTGGAACCTGCGCTACCCACTGGCCGACGGCGCCAAGACCGCCGAAGGCAAGGACTACCTGGTAGTCGCCACCACCCGTCCGGAAACCCTGCTGGGTGACGCCGCCGTGGCGGTCAACCCGAACGACGAGCGCTACCAGGCACTGATCGGCAAGTTCGTCGAACTGCCGCTGGTCGGCCGCCGCATCCCGATCATCGCCGACGACTACTGCGACCCCGAGTTCGGTACCGGCTGCGTGAAGATCACCCCGGCCCACGACTTCAACGACTACGAAGTCGGCAAGCGCCACAACCTGCCGCTGCTGAACATCTTCGACAAGAACGCCTTCGTGCTGGCCAGCGCGCAGGCCTTCAACCTCGACGGCAGCGTCAACGAGCAGGTGGACACCCGCCTGCCGGCCCAGTATGCCAACCTCGACCGCTTCGTCGCGCGCAAGCAGATCGTCGCCGACCTGGATGCCCAGGGCTTGCTGGTCAGCATCGATGACCACGCGCTGAAAGTGCCGAAAGGCGACCGTTCGGGCACCGTCATCGAGCCGTGGCTGACCGACCAGTGGTACGTTTCCACCAAGCCGCTGGCAGAACCTGCCATCGCCGCCGTGGAAGATGGCCGCATCCAGTTCGTGCCCAAGCAGTACGAGAACATGTACTTCTCCTGGATGCGTGATATCCAGGACTGGTGCATCAGCCGCCAGCTGTGGTGGGGCCACCGCATCCCGGCATGGTACGACGAGGCCGGCCAGGTCTATGTCGGCCGCAACGAGGAAGAAGTGCGCGCCAAGCACAACCTGGGCGCCGACGTGGTCCTGCGCCAGGACGACGACGTACTCGACACCTGGTTCAGTTCGGGCCTGTGGACCTTCTCTACCCTGGGCTGGCCGGAACAGACCGAGTTCCTCAAGAAGTTCCACTCCACCGACGTGCTGGTGACCGGCTTCGACATCATCTTCTTCTGGGTTGCGCGCATGATCATGCTGACCATGCACCTGATCAAGAACGAGGATGGCACCCCGCAGGTACCGTTCAAGACCGTGTACGTGCACGGCCTGGTACGTGACGGCCAGGGCCAGAAGATGTCCAAGTCCAAGGGCAACGTGCTGGACCCGCTGGACATCGTCGACGGCATCACCCTCGACGCCCTGCTGGAAAAACGCACCAGCGGCATGATGCAGCCCAAGCTTGCCGAGAAGATCGCCAAGCAGACCAAGGCCGAGTTCCCCGAAGGTATCGCCAGCTACGGCACCGACGCCCTGCGCTTCACCTTCTGCTCGCTGGCCTCCACCGGCCGCGACATCAAGTTCGACATGGGCCGCGTCGAAGGCTACCGCAACTTCTGCAACAAGATCTGGAACGCCGCCCGCTACGTGCTGGACAAGGGCGAGGACTGCGGCCAGAACGGCGAGGCCTACGAGCTGTCGTTGGCCGACCGCTGGATCATCTCGCAGCTGCAGCGTACCGAAGCCGAAGTGACCCGCCAGCTGGAGCAGTTCCGCTTCGACCTGGCCAGCCAGGCGCTGTACGAGTTCATCTGGAACCAGTACTGCGACTGGTACCTGGAGCTGTCCAAGCCAGTGCTGTGGGACGAGAACGCCCCGGTCGAGCGCGCCCGTGGCACTCGCCGCACCCTGGTGCGCGTGCTGGAAGTGGCGCTGCGCCTGGCACACCCGTTCATGCCGTTCATCACCGAAGAAATCTGGCAGCGCATCGCACCGCTGGCCGGCATCGAAGGCAAGACCATCATGCTGCAGCCATGGCCGGTGGCCAATGAAAGCCGCATCGATGCTGCCGCCGAAGGCGACATCGAGTGGCTCAAGGAGCTGATGGTCGGCCTGCGCAACATCCGCGCCGAAATGAACATCGGCCCGGGCAAGCCGCTGCCGCTGTTCCTGAAGAACGCCAACGCCGACGACCAGCGTCGCCTGCAGGAAAACGAAGCCCTGCTGAAGAAGCTGGCCAAGGTCGAGTCGTTCACCGTACTGGGCGATGCCGACGAAGCGCCGCTGTCGGCCACCGCCCTGGTCGGTGACCTGCAAGTGCTGGTGCCAATGGCCGGCCTGATCGACAAGGATGCCGAGCTGGCGCGCCTGAACAAGGAAATCCAGCGCCTGCAGGGTGAAGTGGCACGCGTGGGTGGCAAGCTGTCCAACGCCGCCTTCGTCGACAAGGCACCGCCTGCCGTGATCGAGAAGGAGCGCGCCAAGCTGGCCGAGTCCGAACAGGCCCTGGCCAACTTCACCGAGCAGCATGCGCGGATTGCAGCGCTGTAACCAAAAGTGAAGCCATAGCGGGCTGCTTCGCAGCCCATCGCCGGCAAGCCAGCTCCCACAGGAAAGCGCTGTACCTGTGGGAGCTGGCTTGCCGGCGATGCTTTTCAGGACCCCATCATGACCGACAAACCCACCCTGCACCCGCGCAACCGCCACCAGGGCCGCTACGACTTCCCCAGCCTGATCAAGGCCCACCCTGACCTGGCGCGCTTCACCATCACCAACCCCCACGGCAAACCCAGCATCGACTTCGCCAACCCCGAGGCCGTGCGGGTGTTCAACCGTGCCCTGCTGAAGGCCCAGTACGGCATCCAGCACTGGGATATCCCCGCCGACTACCTGTGCCCGCCGATTCCCGGCCGCGCCGACTACATCCACGTGGCCGCCGACCTGCTGGCCGACGACAATGCCGGCGAGATCCCCAAGGGCGCCCAGGTGCGTGCGCTGGACATCGGCGTGGGGGCCAACTGCATCTACCCACTGCTGGGCCACAGCGACTACCGCTGGCGCTTCCTCGGCTCGGACATCGACCCCGTGGCCCTGGCTTCGGCCAAGGCCATCGTCCAGGCCAACGGCCTGGGCAAGGCCATCACCCTGCGCCAGCAGGCCAACCGTGCACACATCCTCAGCGGCCTGCTGCAGGAGGGCGAACGCTTCGACCTCACCCTGTGCAACCCGCCCTTCCATTCCTCACGCGACGAAGCCACCCGCGGCAGCCAGCGCAAGTGGAAGAACCTCGGCAAGCAGGACCCCAAGCGCAAGCTGCCGGTGCTCAACTTCGGCGGCCAGAACAACGAACTGTGGTGCGAAGGCGGCGAGATCCGCTTTGTCAGCCAACTGGTCAGCGAAAGCGTGCAGTACGCCGAGCGGGTACTGTGGTTCACCAGCCTGGTGTCCAAGGCCAGCAACCTGCCGGGGATCGAGGCTGCGCTCAGGAAAGCGGGCGCCAAGGCCGTGCGCATCAGTGAAATGGGCCAAGGGCAGAAGCAGAGCCGCATGGTCGCCTGGAGCTTCCACGACGACGCCGCGCGCCAGGCCTGGCACGCCGGGCGTAAAACCCAGGCATGAAAAAACCGCGCCCGGGCAAGCCGGGCGCGGTTTCGTCAAAGCTTCAACAATTACTTGTTGATGGCGTCGGTCAGCACTTTGGCTGGAACGAACTTGACGACTTTCTTGGCAGCGATTTCGATGGCAGCGCCAGTCGAAGGGTTGCGGCCGGTACGGGCAGGACGCTCAGCGACTTTCAGCTTGCCGATGCCTGGCAGAGTGATTTCAGCGCCGTTTTCCAGCTGGTCGGCAACGATCTGGCCCAGTTGCTCCAGAGCGTTCTTGGCGGTGGCTTTTGGCGCGGCGATCGATTCGGCGATGTCGGCAATCAGTTGGTCTTTGGTCAATGCCATGGTGGTGTTCCTTCCCTATCAAATTCGATGGTTATGCAGCGGACTACGACGTTATCGGGCCAGCCCCTGAAAGTGGAGGGCCGCGCCAATCGCGTATGTAGATACGCAAATCGACGTTTGGTTCGACACGACGACAGCACGCTGCCAGCAATGCGCCACACAAGGGGCGCAAGACCGCGCAAAGCTACCACAGGAACGGATAAATATCCGCTGCGCGCTTCGATTTAATGCAGGTTTTTCGGGGGTTTTAGCCTAAAACGCACAAATTTGAACAAAAAACGAACAACCGGCATTTCTGCCAACATCCGGCCACTGCACCACCTTGTGTCTAGGGTAAACTGGACGACTTTTGCAGCTCGCCGAGAATTCCATGCCAATCCGTCATTGCATCGTTCACCTGATCGACAAAAAGCCCGATGGCAGCCCCGCCGTGCTGCATGCCCGCGATTGCGAACTGGCTGCCTCCGACGCCATCGAAAACCTGCTGGCCGACCTCAATGACAGCTACAACGCCAAGCAAGGCAAGGCCTGGGGCTTTTTCCACGGTGAGTCCGGCGCCTACCCGCTGAGCGGCTGGCTGAAGCAGTACCTGGACGAAGAAAAGGACTTTACCGCCTTCAGCCGCGTGGCCGTGGAGCACCTGCAGAAGCTGATGGAAGAGTCCAACCTGTCCACCGGCGGCCACATCCTGTTTGCCCATTACCAGCAAGGCATGACCGAATACCTGGCGATCGCCCTGCTGCACCACAGCGAAGGCGTGGCGGTGAACGCCGAGCTCGACGTGATGCCTTCGCGCCACCTCGACCTTGGCCAGCTGCACCTGGCGGCGCGCATCAACCTGTCGGAGTGGAAGAACAACCAGAACTCCAAACAGTACATTTCGTTCATCAAGGGCAAGAACGGCAAGAAGGTCTCGGACTACTTCCGCGATTTCATCGGCTGCCAGGAAGGCGTGGACGGCCCGGGCGAAACCCGCACCCTGCTCAAGGCCTTCAGTGACTTCGTCGAGAGCGAAGACCTGCCGGAAGAGTCTGCCCGCGAAAAAACCCAGACCCTGGTCGAGTACGCCACTACCCAGACCAAGCTGGGTGAGCCGGTCACGCTGGAAGAGCTGTCCAGCCTGATCGACGAGGACCGGCCCAAGGCGTTCTACGACCACATCCGCAACAAGGACTACGGCCTGTCGCCGGAAATCCCCGCAGACAAGCGCACCCTCAACCAGTTCCGCCGTTTCACCGGGCGTGCCGAGGGGTTGTCGATCAGCTTCGAAGCGCACCTGCTGGGGGACAAGGTCGAGTATGACGAGGAGGCAGGGACCTTGATCATCAAGGGCCTTCCGACCACCTTGGTGGATCAGTTGAAGCGGCCCTAACTAACAGCCACTACTGCGCCATAGGAGGCCACCAAAGCCTCCTTCGCCGACTTGCGCAGCCGCTTCACCAGCCGCTCCTGGCGTAACGCCTCGCCCTTGTCCGGCCATTGCTCCACATACACCAGCGCCTGGGCCGGGCTGGTCTTGAAGTAGCGCGCGCCCTGCCCTTTCTGGTGCGCCAGAAAGCGCCGCTGCGGGTCATCGCTGATACCGCAATACAGCGATCCATTGGCAGCCCTTACCAAGTAGACATACCAGGGTTTGCTCGCGGCAATTTCGACGGGCTCACTCACCCTGGGCCTGCTGGAATGCTCGCAATCCTGTGAACGCCTGCTGGCGTACCTTGTTCTGCACCAGCGGCGACCAGCCCAGCAGCATGCCAGGCACACCCAGCGCCTGCCGCGACCAACTCCACAAGTCGAATTGGTCATCGTGCTGGCAGATCAGCCCGTCACGAATCACGAAACGCGCCTGGATATCGTTGACCACGATGCGGCCGGTCTGGCTGAACAGGTAGGTGGCCACCCAATGTGCGGCGCCCGTGCGTTCATCGGCGCGGACGTTGTCGAAGGTCAGGGTGAAGTCCTTGGCACGGCTGGTGAGCATTCGCCACATGTCGCCTGCATCCTTGCCACGCAAGGTGCCGAAGACCGGGTCGCTGAAGACGATATCGTCGCTGTAGCAGGCGACCATGGCCTCGGCATCCAGGCGCTGGAAGGCCTGGTAGAAGCGGGTGATCAGGTCGCGGTTGGCGTCGCTCATGGGGCTGGTCCGTCCTGGGGTCGAAAGCAGCACGATAATCTGCCCTGGTTGCTTATGCCAGTACCGGCCTCTTCGCGGGCGCGCCCGCTCCCACAAGATCCATGCATGCTTTGATCCTGTGGCTCTCCTGTGGGAGCGGGCGTGCCCGCGAAGAGGCCAGCACTGCCAATATCAGCTTCAGACTTTCTCGCTGCTCACCTGCACATGCAAAGCCCGCCCGGCGCCCAGGCCGAACACGATGGCCCCCACCCCCAGCACGGCAAAGATCCACCCCACTGCCGCCCAGCCCCCGGTCAGGTCATGCACCAGCCCCACCGCAAACGGCCCCATCGACGCCAGGGTATAACCCACCCCCTGCGCCATGCTCGACAGGTTCGCCGCCACATGGGCATCCTTCGAGCGCAGCACGATCAAGGTCAGCGCCAGGGCAAAGGTACCGCCCTGCCCCAGGCCCAGCACAACCGCCCAGCCCCACAGCCCGGAAAGCGGCGCATACAGGCAACCGAACAGGCCGGCCAGGGTAATCAGCATGACCAGCACGATCGCCAGGCGCTGGTCCTTGCCCCGAGTGGCCAGCCAGGGCGCACTGAGCGAACTGACCAGCTGCACGATCACCGACCCCGACAGCACCAGCCCCGCCTCGGTCGGGCTCAGGCCGCGACCGATCAGGATCGATGGCAACCAGCCAAAGACGATGTAGGCCAGTGACGACTGCAGGCCCATGTACAGGGTCACCTGCCAGGCCAGCGGATCACGCCACAGCCCACGCACGCGATAGGCCACCTTGTGCAGGCCATGACCTTGGCGGGCCTGCGGCAGCCATACCAGCATGGCTAGCAGGGCCGGCAACATCCAGAAGCCAAGCCCCAGCGCCCAGCTGCCGTCGAAATGCTGGGCCAGGGGCACCGTGGCGCCAGCCGCCATGGCGGCGCCCAGGCACAACGCCATGGTGTACACGCCGGTCAGCGTGCCAGCGTGCTGCGGGAAATCGCGCTTGACGATGCCCGGCAGCAGCACGCCAATGATGCCGATGCTGGCCCCCGCCATGAGGCTGCCGAGGAACACCCCGGTGGCCCCCAGGCTACTGCGCACGACAATGCCGAGCGCCAGGGTGGCGAGGATGCCGAGGATCACCCGCTCGCTACCAAAGCGACGCGCCAGCATCGGCGCCAAGGGGGCGAACAGGCCCAGGCACAGCACTGGCAAGGTGGTCAGCAAACCGGCCTGCGAGGCATTCAGCCCCAAGCCTTCGGACACCTGGCCCAGCACCGGCGCCATGCTCGACAATGCCGGGCGCAGGTTCAAAGCCACCAACACCAGGCCGAGCAACAACAGCCAAGGCCGCTGTACCTGTACCGGCTGCTGTTGGACCTGTTCGTCGTCAGCCTCGGCGTCGATCAGCAACTCGTCTAGGTCCCGCTCGCTCGGTGGGGTGTTACGGGTGATGGAATCAGCCATGGCCTTCTCGGAGTCAGGATTCGATAAGGGTACGGCTCAGGCGCTTGGCCTGCTCCGCATCGCGTTGCTCGATGGCGGCAAGGATCTGCCCATGCAGGTCGAACGTGGACTGGCAGCGCGGCACGGTCGCCATGTTGTGCTGCAGCGCGGCAGCCACCACCCCGGAAAAGTACCGGTACAGCTCACTCAAGGCCGGGTTGTGGGCGGCATCGACCAGCCGCTGGTGAAACACCAGGTCGCAGGCCACATAAGCATCGATATCACCGTGAAAATGCCCGGCACTGTTGGCCAGGGCATCACGCAGCGCCTGCAGGTCGGCGTCGGTTCGGCGCAGCGCGGCCAGGCCGATGGCCTCGGCTTCGAGGATATGTCGGGTTTCACGGGCCTGCTCGGGCGTGCAGCGTGACATCGCCTGCACCGCCTGCAGCGGGTCCTGGGCCGTGCGCAGATAGCTGCCGTCGCCCTGGCGGATCTCCACCAGACCACTGAACGCCAGCACGCGCATGGCCTCGCGTACGGTGTTGCGGCTTATGCCCAACTGCAGGGCCAGTTCCGGCTCGGTCGGCAAACGCTGGCCAACCTGCCAGTCGCCCAGCACGATGCGTTCGCGCATGCGCTCGACGGCCAGTTCGACCAGGGACCGCTTGGTCAATTCGGTACTCATGCTACTCAACCAATCATCCGATGAATTGGCGCAGCATACCGGTGGGCAAAGTGTTTGTCATTGAAGAGAGCTGCGATTAGAAACCTGGCGCGATTTTTTGTGGGAGCGGCCTTGTGTCGCGAAAGGGCCGCAAAGCGGCCGCTGGATTTCAGCGCAGATGCAAAAACTGCTGGGGCCGCTTTGCGGCCCTATCGCGACACAAGGCCGCTCCTACAAGGACCGCGCAGGGCAGTGGATGACGTCAGGTCAACGCATCGAGCAGCGCCTGGTTCATCTCTGGCGTACCGATGGTGATGCGCAGGAACTGGGCAATGCGCGGCTGCTTGAAGTGGCGCACGATCACGCCCTGCTCGCGCAGGCGTGCAGCCAGCTCACCGGCATCTTGTTGCGGATGGCGGGCGAAGATGAAGTTGGCCGCCGACGGCAGCACTTCGAAGCCCTTGGCCTGCAGCTGCCCGACCAACACCTCTCGGCTGTCGATCACCTTGCGGCAGGTTTCCTCGAAGTACTCGCGGTCCTCGAACGCCACCGCCGCGCCGACGATCGCGGCTCGGTCCAGCGGGTAGGAGTTGAAGCTGTTCTTGATCCGCTCCAGCGCCTCGATCAGGTCCGGGTGCCCCACCGCCAGGCCAACCCGCAGCCCGGCCAGCGAGCGCGACTTCGACAGGGTCTGGGTGACCAGCAGGTTGTCGTAGCGGTCCACCAGGCTGATCGCCGTTTCGCCACCGAAGTCGATGTAGGCTTCATCGACCACCACCACCGAATCACGGTTGGCCTGCAGCAACTGCTCCACCGCCTGCAGCGGCATCAGGCAACCGGTCGGCGCGTTGGGGTTGGGGAAGATGATGCCGGCATTGGGCTTGTTGTAGTCCTCGATGCGGATCTGGAACTGCTCGTCCAGCGCCACCTGCTCGAAGGCGATACCGTACAGGCCGCAGTAGACCGGGTAGAAGCTGTAGCTGATGTCAGGGAACAGCAGCGGTGCGTCGTGCTGGAACAGGCCGTGGAAGATGTGCGCCAGCACCTCGTCCGAGCCGTTGCCGACGAACACTTGTGCCGGCGTCACGCCGTAGTACTCGGCCACCGCCTGCTTCAGCCGGTCACCGTTCGGGTCCGGGTACAGGCGCAGGTTGTCGTTCAGCTCGCCGCGCATGGCCTCCAGCGCCTTGGGCGACGGGCCGTAGGGGTTTTCGTTGGTGTTCAGCTTGACCAGGCGGGCCAGCTTGGGCTGCTCGCCCGGCACGTAAGGCACCAGGTCCTTGACGAAGGGGCTCCAGAATCGACTCATGCTCAGTTCCCCTTCTCTTGGGTCAGGATGCGGTATTCAGCGCTGCGGGCGTGGGCGGTCAGCGACTCGCCACGGGCCAGGACCGAGGCGGTGTGGCCCAGCTCGGACGCGCCCTGCTCGGAGCAGAAAATGATCGACGAGCGCTTCTGGAAGTCATACACCCCCAGCGGCGACGAGAAACGCGCGGTGCCGGAAGTCGGCAGCACGTGGTTGGGCCCTGCGCAGTAGTCGCCCAGCGCTTCGCTGGTGTGACGACCCATGAAGATCGCGCCAGCGTGGCGGATGTGCGGCAGCCAGGCCTGCGGGTCGGCCACCGACAGTTCCAGGTGCTCGGGTGCGATGCGGTTGGCCACTTCCATGGCCTGCTGCATGTCACGCACCTGGATCAGCGCACCACGGCCATTGATCGACTTCTCGATGATCTCGGCACGTTCCATGGTCGGCAGCAGCTTGTCGATGCTGGCGGCAACGCGGTCGAGGAAGGCGGCGTCCGGGCTGACCAGGATGGCCTGGGCATCTTCGTCGTGCTCGGCCTGGGAGAACAGGTCCATGGCGATCCAGTCCGGGTCGGTCTGGCCGTCGCACACCACGAGGATTTCCGACGGGCCGGCGATCATGTCGATACCCACCTGGCCAAACACATGGCGCTTGGCGGTGGCAACGTAGATGTTGCCCGGGCCGACGATCTTGTCCACCTGCGGCACGCTTTCGGTACCGTAGGCCAGCGCGGCAACAGCCTGCGCGCCACCGACGGTGAACACACGGTCGACACCGGCGATGCAGGCAGCCGCCAGCACCAGCTCGTTGACCTCGCCACGCGGGGTCGGCACCACCATCACCACTTCGGCCACACCGGCGACCTTGGCCGGGATGGCGTTCATCAGCACCGACGACGGGTACGACGCCTTGCCACCCGGCACATACAGGCCGGCGCGGTCCAGCGGGGTGACCTTCTGGCCAAGCACGGTACCGTCGGCCTCGGTGTACTGCCAGGAATCCTGCTTCTGCCGCTCGTGGTACATGCGCACACGGTTGGCAGCCTTTTCCAGGGCTTCGCGCTGGACCGGGGTAATGCGGGTCAGGGCCAGTTCCAGGCGCTCGCGACCGAGGATCAGGTCATCGATGGACTTGGCATCGACACCATCGAAACGCTGGGTGAATTCCACCAATGCCGCATCGCCACGCTCGCGCACGGCCTTGATGATGTCGAGCACGCGCTGGTTGACCGCGTCATCGGACACACTTTCCCAGCTCAGCAGATGATCCAGATGTCGGGCGAAATCCGGATCAGCAGCGTTGAGACGGGCAATTGCAGTGGACACGGTCATGGCGAGGGCCTCGATTATTGGCGAATGCTCAGGCGCCCTAGGCTACCAGTCCATCCGCGCGGGCACCCGAGAAAAATGGCTATGACGCGGATAGACGGGCGCGGCAGCGAAGGCCGCGCGCAGTCGGTAGAGAGTCAGCCGCGGTGTCGCGATTCGACCGCTCCGCGCAGCGTGTCGATCAGGCTCTGGATACGGGCGTGCTGCATTTTCATGGAGGCCTTGTTGACCACCAGGCGCGAGCTGATCGTGGCGATCAGTTCCTGGGGCTCCAGGCCGTTGGCACGCAGGGTGTTGCCGGTGTCGACCACGTCGATGATCTTGTCGGCGAGGTTGATCAGCGGTGCCAGCTCCATCGAGCCGTACAGCTTGATGATGTCGACCTGGCGGCCCTGTTCGGCGTAGTAGCGCTTGGCTACGTTGACGAACTTGGTAGCCACGCGCAGACGGCCCTTGGGCTCGGGTGCGCCGACCACACCAGCGGTCATCAGCTTGCAACGGGCAATCTGCAGGTCCAGGGGCTCGTAAAGGCCCTGGCCGCCGTACTCCATCAGCACATCCTTGCCGGCCACACCCAGGTCGGCGGCACCATGCTCGACATAGGTCGGCACGTCGGTGGCACGCACGATCAGCAGGCGCACATCGTCCTGCGTGGTGGGGATGATCAGTTTGCGGCTCTTGTCCGGGTTCTCGGTCGGCACGATACCGGCCTCGGCCAGCAATGGCAGGGTATCGTCGAGAATACGGCCTTTGGAAAGCGCGATGGTCAACATTGGAACGTCGGTCCTTAAGCGGCTACTGCCGGCCGGGCGTCGAGCCCGACCGCATTTGATTCATTGTGGGAGCGGGCTTGCCCGCAAAGCAACCACCGCGGTGCATGGCACCGGCTCTGCCGGTATTCGCGGGCAAGCCCGCTCCCACACGGTATGCCGAAGGGCTACTAGCCCGGTACGCGACGGATCTTCGCGCCCAGCATCTGCAGTTTTTCTTCGATGCACTCGTAACCACGGTCGATGTGGTAGATGCGATCGATCAGGGTATCGCCTTCGGCTACCAGCGCCGACAGCACCAGGCTGGCGGAAGCACGCAGGTCGGTGGCCATTACCGGGGCACCCTTCAGCGCCTTGACGCCAGTGACGATGGCAGTGTTGCCCTCGACCTGGATCTGCGCGCCCATGCGGTGCATTTCGTAGACGTGCATGAAGCGGTTTTCGAAGATCGTCTCGATCACTGCACCGGTGCCTTCGGCAATGGCGTTGAGCGAGATGAACTGCGCCTGCATGTCGGTCGGGAACGCCGGATACGGGGCGGTACGCAGGTTGACGGCTTTCGGCCGTTTGCCGTGCATGTCCAGCTCGATCCAGTCTTCGCCAGTGTTGATGTCGGCGCCGGCTTCCTTGAGTTTTTCCAGTACGGCTTCAAGGATGGTCGGATCGGTGTCCTTGACCTTGACGCGGCCGCCAGTCACGGCAGCGGCAACCAGGTAGGTACCGGTCTCGATACGGTCCGGCATCACGCGGTAGTTGGCCGAGTGCAGGCGCTCAACGCCATCGATGACGATGGTGTCGGTACCAGCGCCCTGGACCTTGCCGCCCATGGCGTTGATGAAGTTGGCCAGGTCGACCACTTCCGGCTCGCGCGCGGCGTTCTGCAGCACGCTGCGGCCCTTGGCCAGGGCAGCGGCCATCATGATGTTCTCGGTACCGGTCACGCTCACGGTGTCGAAGAAGAAGTGCGCACCGCGCAGGCCACCCTCAGGCGCCTTGGCCTTGATGTAGCCGGCTTCGACTTCGATCTTCGCGCCCATGGCCTCGAGGCCACGGATGTGCAGGTCGACCGGGCGCGAGCCAATGGCGCAACCGCCAGGCAGGGCCACTTCGGCCTCGCCGAAACGGGCGACCATCGGGCCCAGCACCAGGATCGAGGCGCGCATGGTCTTGACCAGCTCGTAAGGTGCAACCAGGGTCTTGATGGTGCGAGGGTCGATCTCGACCGCCAGCTTTTCGTCGATCACCGGCTCGATGCCCATGCGGCCGAACAGCTCGATCATGGTGGTGATGTCGTGCAGGTGCGGCAGGTTGCCCACGGTGACCGGGCCGTCGGCCAGCAGGGTCGCCGCCAGAATCGGCAGGGCTGCGTTCTTCGCGCCCGAAATGCGGATCTCGCCGTCAAGGCAAGCGCCGCCAGTAATAATCAGTTTGTCCATTGGAATCTCGCCGCCACGTTGGCTCAGGTGCGCTCAGCCCAGGCTGCGCTGCTGAAAAATTTCATGGTTACCGCATGGATGCTGCCATTGGCGATCCACGGATTCAGGTGAGCATAGATCGCCTGCTGGCGTTTGACCGGGCTCAGGCCAGCCAACTCGTCGCTGATCACGTTCAACTGGAAGTTGCAGCCTTCGCCTTCAACTTCGACCCGGGAACCCGGCAATTTCTCTTCAAGGAAGCTTTTAACTTCTACGGCCTGCATGCTCAACCTCAATCGGCGCCCGATGCGCACGGGTCGGCCATCATACAAAAAAGCCCCTCGCCTGCGAAGCCCAACGAGGGCTTCGCTGACCGAGGGGCCATCATCCGTGCCAGGCCATCAGGTTGCCAGCACCTCATCGAGGTCATAGACCTCGGCAATTTCCCGCATATCGTCGGGCATGCTGCGCACCTGGCAACCCTTGCCGGCGGCCTGGGCATCACGCATGAATGCCAGCAGCAACGACAGGCCGACACTGGTGGAGCGCTGCACTGCCGAGCAATCGAGCACCAGCTGCGCCTCGCGGCAGGCCGCGATCAGCGCCTTGCCCTGCTTGCGCAGGGCCGGCCCGCTGCGGTAGTCCAGCACGCCGGCCAGGCGCAGCACGCCCGGCTCGGCCATGCTTACACCGGCCTCACTCATTTGACGGTCTTCTCTGGCGAGTTGTCGGCGGCCTGCTTGGCCTTGGCCACTTCGCCGGCCCAGCCGTCGATGGTCTTGTCCAGGTCGTTGCCATTGCGCTGCATGGCGTCGGCGAACTGGTCGCGGAACAGCTTGCCGATGTTGATGCCGTTGACGATCACGTTACGCACCTTCCACTCGCCGCCGATGTTTTCCAGGGTGTACTGCACCGGATACACGGCACCGTTGTTGCCGGTGACCTTCATGCCAACGCTGGCGCGCTTGCCGTCATCAGCCTTGGCCGGGTCGACGGTGATGCCCTGGTTGTTGTACTCGAGCAGGGCATTGCCATAGAACTGCATCAGGCTGCGCTTGAAGTTTTCCTGGAAGCGCTGCATCTGCTCGGGGGTAGCCTTGCGCGAGTACTTGACGGTCATGATGCTTCTGGAAATACCGTCAGCGTCCACCACCGGGCCGAGGATGCGGTTCAGCGCATCGTAGAAGGCGTTGGGGTTGGACTTGTACTGTTCCTTGTTGGCCTTGAGGTCGCCCAGCAGTTCAGTGGTGGTGCCCTGAACCACATCGTGAGGCGTCTGCGCAGCCATGGTCAGCAGGGGGAAGGCCGCCAGCAGGACCAGCAGGCCACGTCGCAGGATGGAAATCATGGAAACTCCTTAATTAGCCGGTTGCGCTTCTTTCGGTTCCTTGCCAACGGAGTTGAGCAGGAACTTGCCAATCAGATCTTCCAGCACCAGCGCCGACTGGGTGTCGTGGATGGTCCCGCCGTCCTTGAGCACCTGGTCCTCACCGCCCACGCTGATGCCGATGTACTTCTCGCCAAGCAACCCGGCGGTCAGGATCGAAGCAGTGGAGTCGGTCGGCAGGTTGTCCACCGACTTGTCCAGCTGCAGCGTCACCCGACCGGTGTAGGAATCACGGTCCAGATCGATGGCGGTAACCTTGCCGATGGTCACACCGGCCATGGTCACTTTAGCTCTGACCGTCAAACCGGCGATATTGTCGAAGTAGGCATAAACTTTATAGGTATCGCTGCTCGGGCTGGCCGACAGCCCGCTGACACGCAGGGCGAGCAGCAGCAGCGCCAGGATCCCGGCCAGGAGGAACAGGCCGACACCGATTTCCAGGGTGCGGTTTTGCATCAGAAATCTCCAAACATCAAGGCGGTCAGAATAAAGTCCAGACCCAGCACTGCCAACGAGGCATAGACCACGGTCTTGGTGGTGGCACGGCTGATCCCTTCTGAGGTGGGCTCACAGTCGTACCCCTGGAATACGGCGATCCAGGTCGTGACGAAGGCAAATACCAGGCTCTTGATCAGCCCGTTGAGCACGTCGTCGGTGAACGAAACACTGTTCTGCATGTTGGCCCAGAACGAGCCCTCGTAGACGCCCAGCCAGTCCACCGCCACCCACGAGCCACCCCAGATGCCGACCACGCTGAAGATCAGCGCCAGCAACGGCAGCGAGATGAAACCGGCCCACAGGCGCGGCGCGACGATGTACTTGAGCGGGTCGACGCCGATCATTTCAAGGCTCGACAACTGCTCGGTGGACTTCATGTTGCCGATTTCTGCGGTCAGCGCCGAACCGGCACGACCGGCGAACAGCAATGCCGTCACCACCGGGCCGAGCTCACGCAGCAGGGTCAGGGCGACCATCTGCCCAACCGCCTGCTCCGAGCCGTACTTGGTCAGGATGCTGAAGCCCTGCAGCGCCAGCACCATGCCGATGAACACGCCGGACACGACGATGATCGCCAGCGACAGCACGCCCACCGAATACAGCTGCTTGACCAGCAGCTGGAAGCCGCCACCGATGCCGCCACGGCCGATCAGCGCATGGAACAGGAACAGACAGGAGCGCCCCAGCACCGCCAGCACGTCGATGGCCGAGCGCCCCAGCAGGCGGACACGTTCGAGTAAGGATTTTCTGCGCATCAACGCGCTCCCAGCAGGTCGGCGCGGTAGTCAGGCGCAGGGAAATGGAAAGGCACCGGGCCGTCCGGGTCGCCCTTCATGAACTGGCGAATGCGCGGGTTGTCCGAGCCCATCAGCTCGTCAGGCGTACCCTGGCCCAGCACCTGGCCATCACCTACCACATAGATGTAGTCGGCGATGCTGGCGGTTTCCGCCAGGTCGTGGGAAACGACGATGCTGGTGATACCCAGGGCGTCGTTGAGCAGGCGGATCAGACGCACCAATACACCCATGGCGATCGGGTCCTGGCCGACGAACGGTTCGTCGTACATGAGGATCTGCGGGTCCAGGGCAATCGCCCGGGCCAACGCCACTCGGCGTTTCATGCCACCGGACAGCTCGTCGGGCATCAGGTCGATGGCTCCGCGCAGCCCCACGGCCTGCAGCTTCATCAGCACGATATCGCGGATCATCTCGTCCGACAGCTGGGTGTGCACGCGCAGCGGGAACGCGACGTTCTCGAACACATCGAGATCGGTGAACAGCGCGCCGCTCTGGAACAGCACCCCCATTTGCTTGCGGGCGTCGAACAGGTCGCTGCGCGACAGCGTCGGCAGGTTTTGCCCGGCAACCCAGACCTCACCGCTGGAGGGGCGCAACTGCGCGCCCATCAGGCGGAGCAACGTGGTCTTGCCGCAACCCGATGGCCCCATGATACCGGTGACCTTGCCGCGCGGGATGCGAATGTCGACGTTGCTGAAAATGCTGCGCGAACCGCGTTTGAAGGTAACCCCCTTCAACTCGACCGCGTAGGCGCTATCCACACTCATCTAGACTCCTTGCTAGTGCAGCCTCGTCCTAATGGACGTCGGCCTCCATCTGGAAGGCACAAGCGCCCCTGGCAGGCCGAATAGCGGCGAACTATAGCACCGCTGACAGCGCCGCCCCAAGGTCGGCTAACGAGTCGTTCAGCCCTGCGACAGGCTGGCGAGACATTCACCGCGGCAATCGAAAGCGTGAGGGTTTCTTTCATTGCAGCTATAATCGCCGCCTTTTCATCAGGCATTGCTTTTTCGACATGAGCCAATCCAGCGAGCTGATCCAATCCGCCCAACGCACCCTGCGCCTGGAACTCGAGGCCGTAGAGGCCCTGCTGGCGCGCATCGACGACAATTTCGTCAAGGCCTGCGAACTGATCCTGGCCAGCAAGGGCCGGGTCGTCGTGGTCGGCATGGGCAAGTCCGGGCACATCGGCAACAAGATCGCCGCCACCCTGGCCAGCACCGGCACACCGGCGTTTTTCGTGCACCCGGCCGAAGCCAGCCATGGCGACATGGGCATGATCACCCGCGATGATGTCATCCTTGCCCTGTCGAATTCCGGCAGCACCGCCGAAATCGTCACCCTGCTGCCGCTGATCAAGCGCCTGGGCATCAAGCTGATCAGCCTGACCGGCAACCCGGACTCGCCCCTGGCCCAGGCTGCCGAGGTCAACCTCGACGCCCGCGTCGAGCAAGAGGCCTGCCCGCTGAACCTGGCCCCCACCTCCTCCACCACCGCATCGCTGGTGCTGGGCGACGCGCTGGCCATTGCCCTGCTCGAAGCCCGCGGCTTCACCGCCGAGGACTTTGCCTTCTCGCACCCGGGTGGTGCACTGGGCCGCCGCCTGCTGCTCAAGGTGGAGAACGTGATGCACGCCGGCGACGAACTGCCCCAGGTGCCCCGCGGCACCCTGCTCAAGGACGCACTCCTTGAAATGTCCCGCAAAGGCTTGGGCATGACCGTGATCGTCGAAGCCGATGGCAAGCTGGCAGGGATCTTCACCGACGGCGACCTGCGCCGCAGCCTGGACCGCAACATCGACGTCCACACCACCCTGATCGACCAGGTAATGACCGTGCACGGCAAGACGGCCCGCGCCGAAATGCTCGCGGCCGAGGCCCTGAAGATCATGGAAGACCACAAGATCGGCGCCCTGGTGGTGGTGGACCGCGAGGACCGCCCCACCGGCGCCCTGAACATGCACGACCTGCTGCGCGCCGGCGTGATGTAAAGGAGCGATGGAATGAACCAGGACCTCATGCAACGCGGCAAGAACATCAAGCTGGCAGTGTTCGACGTGGACGGCGTGCTCACCGACGGGCGCCTGTACTTCCTCGAGGACGGCAGCGAGTTCAAGACCTTCAACACCCTCGACGGCCAGGGCATCAAGATGCTCATGGCCTCGGGCGTGACCACCGCGATCATCAGCGGGCGCAAGACCCCGGTGGTCGAGCGCCGGGCGAAGAACCTCGGCATCCCGCACCTGTACCAGGGCCGCGAGGACAAACTGGTGGTGCTGGACGGCCTGCTCGCCGAACTGGGCCTGAGCTATGCTCAAGTGGCCTACCTGGGCGACGACCTGCCCGACCTGCCGGTAATCCGCCGGGTCGCCCTGGGCATGGCAGTGGCCAACGCCGCGCCGTTCGTTCGCCAGCACGCCCATGGCGTGACCCAGGCACGTGGCGGCGAAGGCGCGGCCCGTGAATTCTGCGAACTGATCATGCAGGCCCAGGGCACCCTGGACGCTGCCAACGCCAACTACCTGTAAGGCTGCCCATGTTCAGCAAGAAAGCCCGCAACATTGCGCTGCTCGCGGTGATCGCCGCCCTGCTGGTGGCGATCGGCTACTGGAATGTCAGCCCGGAAAGCTTCCTCGACAAGCCGGTGACCCAGGTCGACGAAAGCGCCATCGACTACTACGCGGTCAACGCCCACAGCGTGCAGTTCCTGCCCGACGGCAAGCTGCAGTACGAAATGACCGCCGACAAGGTCGAACACCTCAAGGCCAGCGAAATCACCCTGCTGACCACGCCGGACCTGCACCTGTACCGCGGTACCGAATACCCGTGGCATGTGCAGAGCACCCGCGCCGAAGTCAACCCGGACGGCAGCGAAGTCGAACTGATCGACAACGTACGGGTCGCCCGCACCGACGAAAAGCAGCGCGAAATGATCATTACCAGCTCACGCATGACCGTGTTCCCGCAGAAGCAATATGCGCAGACCGAGCAAGCCGTTAGAATCGACGGCGCCGGTGGCACAACTACGGGCAAAGGAATGAAAGCGTATTTGAAAGAAGGCAAGATGGACTTGCTCTCTAACGTAAGAGGACAGTATGAGGCTCGTTAAAACCCTCCCCCTTTTGCTCAGCCTGAGCGCAGCACTGGGAAGCGCGAGCGCCCTCGCCCTGCCGAACGACCGTGACCAGCCTATCCGCATCCAGGCCGACAACGCCCACCTGGACGACAAGCAGGGCGTGGCCACCTACACCGGCGACGTGATCATCACCCAGGGTTCGATGATGATCAAAGGCAACACCGTGACCATCACCCGCTCCGCCTCCGGCGACATTGACGTGGTGACCTCGGTGGGCAACCTGGCCTACTTCGAGCAGCAGCAGAGCGCAGCCAAGCCAGACAAGATGAAAGGCTGGGCGGTGACCATCCAGTACCAGTCGCAGAAGGACATGGTGATCCTCACCGACCGCGCCAAGGTCGAGAACGAGGGCAACACCACCGAAGGCGAGAAGATCGTCTACAACACCCAGACCCAGGTGGCAACCGCCGGTCGCGGTGGCAACGTGACCTCGCCGCGTCAGCGTATCGACATGGTGATCCAGCCCAAGAAGAAGGCCGAGTAAATGGCAACCCTCAAAGCCCAGCACCTGGCCAAGAGCTACAAGGGGCGGCAGGTCGTACGTGACGTCAGCCTGTCGATCGACAGCGGCCAGATCGTCGGCCTGCTCGGCCCCAACGGCGCCGGCAAGACCACCTGCTTCTACATGATCGTCGGCCTGGTTCAGGCCGATCAGGGGCGCGTGCTGATCGACAACCTCGATGTCAGCCACCAGCCCATGCACGGTCGCGCCCGCGCCGGCATCGGCTACCTGCCGCAGGAAGCCTCGATCTTCCGCAAGCTGTCGGTGGCCGACAACATCATGGCCATCCTCGAGACCCGCAAGGAGCTCGACCGCGACGGCCGGCGCAAAGAGCTGGAAAGCCTGCTGCAGGAGTTCCACATCAGCCACATTCGCGACAACCTCGGCATGAGCCTGTCCGGTGGTGAGCGCCGCCGCGTGGAAATTGCCCGCGCGCTGGCGACCGCACCCAAGTTCATCCTGCTGGACGAACCGTTTGCCGGTGTCGACCCGATTTCGGTCGGCGACATCAAGCAGATCATCCATCACCTCAAGGCCAAGGGTATCGGTGTACTGATCACCGACCACAACGTGCGTGAGACCCTGGATATCTGCGAAACCGCCTATATCGTCAACGATGGCCGGCTGATCGCCGAAGGCGACGCCGAAACCATCCTGGCCAACGACCTGGTCAAAGAGGTTTACCTGGGCCACGAGTTCCGGCTCTGAGCCCGGCACGCGCCTGGAGTACTGGCAAATCGCCCTGAAACCCGGGGTAAAGTGTAACGGTGCTCTAGGCAAACGCTACAATTTAAGGCATAAAACTTGCTTGATCTGGCGCCCCGGCGCCCTCGTGTAGTGGATGGCGCATGCGCGCCGGCGAACAAGGTATTAAGCCCCAGCCATGAAACCATCGCTCGTCCTAAAAATGGGCCAGCAACTGACGATGACACCGCAGTTGCAACAGGCCATCCGCCTGCTCCAGCTCTCTACCCTGGACCTCCAACAGGAAATCCAGGAAGCGCTGGAGTCGAACCCGATGCTCGAACGTCAGGAAGACGGCGACGACTTCGACAACAGCGACCCGATGGCGGACAACGCCGAGAACAAGCCGGCCGCCGAAGTCCAGGACAACAGCTTCCAGGAAAGCACTACCAGTGCCGACACCCTGGAAGACGGTGAGTGGAGCGAGCGCATCCCCAATGAACTGCCGGTCGACACCGCCTGGGAAGACATCTACCAGACCAGTGCCAGCAGCCTGCCGAGCAACGACGACGACGAGTGGGACTTCACCACCCGCACATCGGCCGGCGAAAGCCTGCAAAGCCACCTGCTGTGGCAGCTGAACCTGGCTCCGATGTCCGACACCGACCGCCTGATCGCCGTCACCCTGATCGACAGCATCAACGGCCAGGGCTACCTGGAAGATACCCTCGAGGAAATCTGCGCCGGTTTCGACCCGGAGCTGGATATCGAGCTGGACGAGGTCGAAGCGGTGCTGCACCGCATCCAGCAGTTCGAGCCAGCCGGCGTTGCCGCCCGCACCCTGGGCGAATGCCTGTTGCTGCAACTGCGCCAGCTGCCTGCCAGCACCCCGTGGATGGCCGAAGCCAAGCGCCTGGTCACCGACTTCATCGACCTGCTCGGCAGCCGTGATTACAGCCAGCTGATGCGTCGCATGAAAATCAAGGAAGACGAGCTGCGCCAGGTCATCGAACTGGTACAAAGCCTCAACCCGCGCCCCGGCTCGCAGATCGAGTCCAGCGAGCCCGAGTACGTGGTGCCCGACGTCATCGTGCGCAAGGACAGCGACCGCTGGCTGGTGGAGCTGAACCAGGAGGCCATTCCGCGCCTGCGCGTCAACCCGCAGTACGCCGGTTTTGTGCGCCGGGCCGACACCAGCGCCGACAACACCTTCATGCGCAACCAGCTGCAGGAAGCGCGCTGGTTCATCAAGAGCCTGCAAAGCCGCAACGAAACCCTGATGAAGGTGGCCACGCAGATCGTCGAGCACCAGCGCGGCTTCCTCGACCACGGCGACGAAGCGATGAAGCCGTTGGTACTGCATGACATCGCCGAAGCGGTGGGCATGCACGAGTCGACCATTTCGCGGGTAACCACGCAGAAATACATGCACACCCCGCGTGGCATCTACGAACTGAAATACTTTTTCTCCAGCCACGTCAGCACCTCCGAAGGCGGAGAATGCTCGTCTACGGCGATCCGCGCGATCATCAAGAAACTGGTTGCGGCGGAAAATCAGAAAAAGCCATTGAGTGACAGCAAGATCGCTGGTTTACTGGAGGCACAAGGCATCCAGGTAGCCCGTCGCACCGTCGCCAAGTACCGCGAGTCCCTCGGCATCGCACCGTCGAGCGAGCGCAAGCGACTGATGTAGCCCCTGAGATGTGCCACAGCGTTTGTGGGGCAGGTGCAAGACCTGCCTCTTTATGCACGGGCAACAAAGGAGAAGCTGTATGCAAGTCAATATCAGTGGACAGCATGTAGAAGTCACCCAGCCACTGCGCGATTATGTGCTTGAAAAGCTCGCTCGCGTGGAAAGTCACTTCGACAAGATCACCAACGTGCAGGTCATCATGAAAGTCGAGAAGCTGCAGCAGAAGGTCGAGGCGACCTTGCAGATTCCCGGCGGCGAAGTGGTTGCCAACGCCGAACACGAAGACATGTATGCAGCGATCGACGCCTTGGCCGACAAGCTCGACCGCCAACTGAAAAAACACAAGGAAAAACAGCAAAGCCTGCTGCAAGGTGCAGCTGCCCGCTGATCCCCCTCATCCATGATCCGACTTGAAACCATCCTGACCCCCGGCCGTTCCCTCGTGAACGTGCCGGGCGGCAGTAAGAAGCGCGCCCTGGAAAAGGTCGCCACCGTCATCGCCGAACAAGTGCCCGAACTGGAGATGCAAGACGTCTTCGAAAAACTGGTCGCCCGGGAAAAACTCGGTTCGACCGGTTTCGGCAACGGCATCGCCATCCCGCACTGCCGGCTTGAAGGATGTTCCGCTCCGGTCAGCGCCCTGCTGCACCTGGAAGCCCCTATCGACTACGACGCCATCGATGGTGCGCCGGTGGACCTGCTGTTCGTCCTGCTGGTGCCAGAAGCCGCCACCGATGCCCATCTGGAACTGCTGCGCCAGATTGCCAGCATGCTCGATCGCAAGGAGGTCCGTGATCGCCTGCGTGCGGCCACCAGCAGCGAGGCCCTGTTCCAGGTTGTCCTGGACGTACAGAACGAGCACTGAACATGCGCCTGATCATCGTCAGCGGCCGGTCCGGCTCCGGCAAGAGCACCGCCCTCGATGTCCTGGAAGACAACGGTTTCTACTGCATTGACAACCTGCCCGCCGGGCTGCTGCCACAGCTGGCGGAAAATGCGCTGATCAATACCGAGTTGCTGCAACCCAAGGTCGCCGTGTCGATCGACGCGCGCAACCTGCCCAGCCACCTGACGCGTTTCCCCGAGTTGCTCGAAGAAGCCCGCGCCCGGCATATCCAGTGCGACGTGCTGTACCTGGATGCCGACGAAGACATGCTGCTCAAGCGCTTCTCGGAAACCCGCCGGCGCCACCCGCTGACCAACGCCAACCGCTCGCTCGCGGAAGCGATTCGGGTGGAAAGCGAATTGCTGGGGCCGATTGCGGACCTGGCCGACCTGAAGATCGATACCACCAGCCTGAACCTGTACCAGTTGCGTGATTCGATCAAGCTGCGCCTGCTCAACCAGCCCGAGCCTGGCACCGCGTTTCTGGTCGAGTCGTTCGGTTTCAAGCGCGGAATGCCGGTCGATGCCGACCTGGTGTTCGATGTGCGCTGCCTGCCCAACCCCTACTGGAAGCCTGAGCTGCGTGAGCACTCCGGCCTCGACCAACCGGTAATCGACTACCTGGCCGCACAGCCGGATGTCGAAGAGATGTTCAACGACATTTCCAGCTACCTGCTCAAGTGGTTGCCCCGCTTCGCCGCCAGCAACCGTGCCTACGTCACCATTGCCATTGGCTGCACCGGCGGTCACCACCGCTCGGTGTACATCACCGAACGCCTTGGCCAGCTGCTGCAGCAATCCCTGAAAAACGTCCAGGTCCGCCACCGCGACCTCTAGCCCAAGGATCCGCCCCACGATGCCCGCCCGTGAAATCACCATCATCAACAAGCTGGGTCTGCATGCCCGGGCGGCAGCCAAGTTCGTCGGCGTTGCCGGCCGCTTCCCCTGCCAGGTCAGGGTTGGCCGTGCGCCGGACAAGCTGGTGGATGGCAAGAGCATCATGGCGGTGATGATGCTGGCGGCCGGCAAAGGCACCCAGGTGCACCTGCATACCGAAGGCGAGCAGGACGTTGATGCCATGGATGCGCTGGTCGAGCTGATCAACAACTTCTTCGACGAAGGCGAATGAATTTCGCTGGCTCATTCGCAAGCGGTACGCGTACCCTGTGGAGCTTTAGCCGCGAAGAATCCAACGCGGTGCATGGCACCGGCTCCGCCGGTGTTCGCGGCTAAAGCCGCTCCCACAGAGTCCCCGCTAATTCAATGAGTTATGTGCCGCTCCCACAGCGAAGCCGGTGAACACCCCATCATCCGGCGCAAACCGATGCACAGCCCCAAGCTGGCCAGGCCAGGTCCAACCAGGCGAAGGCGCGCGCCAATAGCAATGCAGTGCCTGCCAGTAACAGCAAAGTCCCAAGCGTCAGGCGAAACAGGCGAAACAGGCGCACACGGCTGACAGACATCATCTGGGAGCGCATACCGGGGAGACTCACTTCAGGGTTTCGAGGTAGCGGCGCTCCACTTCCGCCCAGTCAATGACGTTGTAGAAAGCACCGATGTATTCCGGACGACGATTCTGGTACTTCAGGTAGTAGGCATGCTCCCACACGTCCAGGCCGAGGATTGGCGTGTTGCCGTGCATCAGTGGGCTGTCCTGGTTGCCGCTGCTTTCCACTACCAGGGTTTTCTGCGGGGTCACGCTGAGCCAGGCCCAGCCACTGCCGAAGCGGGTCAGCGCAGCCTTGGTGAAGGCCTCCTTGAAGGCATCGAAGCCGCCCAGTTGGGCGTCGATGGCCTGCGCCAGAGCGCCCTGCGGCTCTCCCCCGCCCTGCGGCGACATCACGGTCCAGAACAGGCTGTGGTTGGCGTGCCCGCCGCCATGGTTGGTCACCGCACCACGCAGATTTTCCGGCAGTTGCCCGACCGCGCCGAGCAGTTTTTCCACCGGCCACTCAGCCCACTCGGTGCCTTCGATGGCGGCGTTGAGGCCATTGACGTAGGTCTGGTGGTGCTTGGTGTGGTGGATTTCCATGGTCTGCGCGTCGATGTGCGGTTCCAGCGCAGCGTAGGCGTAAGGCAGTGCAGGCAAGGTATGGGGCATATCAGTGAATTCCGTAGGCAGGGGTTGGGCGATGACCAGTGCGGCCACCGCTGGCGCTTGGGCCGTGACTCAGTGTCAGATACCACCGGCGGTGAGCTTCTCCGGGTCCAGCAGCGCTTCCAGCTGGTCACGCGACAGGTCGGTGTGCTCCAGCGCCACGTCGATGATCGGACGGCCCTGCTTGTAGGCGGTCTTGGCGATTTCGGCAGCCTTGAGGTAGCCGATGATCGGGTTCAGCGCCGTGACCAGAATCGGGTTGCGTGCCAGGGCTTCCTTGAGCTTGCTTTCGTTGACCTTGAAGCTGGCGATGGCCTTGTCGGCCAGCAGGCGGCTGACGTTGGCCATCAGCTCGATGCTCTCCAGCAGGTTGCGGGCGATCACCGGCAGCATCACGTTCAGTTCGAAGTTGCCGGACTGACCGGCGATGGCGATGGTGGCGTCATTGCCGATCACCTGGGCGGCGACCATGGCGGTGGCCTCCGGAATCACCGGGTTGACCTTGCCCGGCATGATCGAAGAGCCCGGCTGCAGGCCTTGCAGCTCGATTTCGCCCAGCCCGGCCAGCGGGCCAGAGTTCATCCAGCGCAGGTCGTTGGCGATCTTCATCAGCGCCACGGCGGCAGTCTTGAGCTGGCCGGACAGGGCCACGGCGGTGTCCTGCGAGCCGATCAGGGCGAACAGGTTCTGCCCGGGGGTGAACTCGACCTGGGTCAGGCCGCTGAGCTGGCGGGCGAAACCGGCAGCGAACTGTGGGTGAGCGTTGATGCCGGTGCCCACGGCGGTGCCACCCTGGGCCAGCGCCTGCAGGCTCGGCAGGGTCGCTTCGATGTGTGCCTTGGCGCCATTGATCTGCGCCGCCCAGCCATCCAGCACCTGGCTCATGCGCACTGGCATGGCGTCCATCAGGTGGGTGCGGCCGGTCTTCACGTACTGATGCACCTGTGCCGACTTGGCCTCGATCACCTGTACCAGGTGCGCCAGGGCTGGCAGCAGTTGCTCGTGCAGGGCCAGGGCGGCGCTGACGTGAATGGTGGTCGGGATGATGTCGTTGCTGCTCTGGCCGCAGTTGACGTGGTCGTTGGCGTTGACGGCCTCACCCAGCACGCGGCTGGCCAGAGTCGCGATCACCTCGTTGGCATTCATGTTCGAGCTGGTGCCGGAGCCGGTCTGGAACACATCCACCGGGAAATGCTGGATGAATTCACTCGCCAGCAGTTGCTCGACTGCGGTTACGATGGCCTGGCCCTGCGCGGTCGATAGCTGTTCCAGTTCGACGTTGGCCTTGGCCGCGGCAGCTTTGGCCAGCAGCAGCGCGCGAATGAACTGGGCCGGCATGCGCTGGCCGCTGATCGGGAAGTTGTCGACCGCGCGCTGGGTCTGGGCACCGTACAGGGCCTGGGCCGGCACCTGCAGTTCGCCCATGCTGTCACGCTCGATACGGGTATCACTCATCATCAAATCCTTGCATCAGTTCATCGGGAGAAATCGACGGCAGCAGGCGGCAATTGGCCAACTGCAGGGCGTAGGGCTGCCAGCGCTGGTTCTGTGCCTCGCGGTCGAGGTTGCGCAGGTCCAGCAGCGGGCGCCAGGCCTGGTCCAGGCACAGGCAGCGCCAATGCCAGGGCAGCATGCGGTCGCAGGCGGTATCCAGCAGCAGGCGGAAGGAGGTCAGCGCCACCGTCCATGGCGAGGTCTCGGTGCAGCACACCAGGTAACGGCCTTCAGCCAGGTAATGCTCGATAAGGCGCGGCTCGTCGGGCTCGAGCGCACAGCGGATGCGTCGGCTGAGCCAGCGCCAGTTTTCCAGGTAGGGCAGTTCGCGGAGGACGGGTTTCATGAACATCATCGCCGGGTTACTGGATAATGATATTCATTATTAAGTGATAAACAGAATCACTTCAAGAGAAAGGTGATGAAACAAAAAACCCGGCGTGGGGCCGGGTCTTCGGTTTCATTGAGAATTCTCTATAGCCTGCACTGGCCTCTTCGCGGGCTTGCCCGCTCCCACAGGGATCGCACAGGTTTCAAGCTTGTGCAGTATCTGTGGGAGCGGGCAAGCCCGCGAAGAGGCCGGTACAGGCTATGGATCAGCTACCCGCCACAGTCATCCGCTCGATCAGCACCGAGCCGGTGTGAATGTTGCTGCGGGTCTCAAGATCGCTGCCAATCGCGACAATCTGCTGGAACATGTCTTTCATGTTCCCGGCAATGGTCACTTCCTGCACCGCGTGCTGAATCTCGCCATTCTCGACCCAGAACCCTGCCGCGCCACGGGAATAATCCCCCGTCACCATGTTCAGGCCATGCCCCATCAACTCGGTCACCAGCAGCCCGCGGCCCATGCGCCGGATCAGCGCCGCCTGGTCTTCGACACCGTGGCTGACGAACAGGTTGTGCACGCCGCCAGCGTTGGCCGTGCTTGGCAAACCCAGCTTGCGCCCGGAATAGGTACCCAGCAGGTACGACACCAGCTCACCCTTGTCGACGAACGGCTTGGCATAGGTAGCCAGGCCATCGCCGTCGAATGCGGCACTGCCCAGTGCCCGCGGAATGTGCGGGCGCTCGTCGAGGGTCAGCCAGGTGGGGAACAGGCGCTGGCCGATGGTCCCCTCCAGGAACGACGACTTGCGGTACAGGTTGCCGCCGGAGATGGCCGACAGGAAGCTGCCGAACAGGCCACCGGCCAGCTCGGCCGAGAACAGTACCGGCACCTCGCAGGTCGGCACCGGCCGCGCACCCAGGCGGCTGGCGGCACGCTGGGCAGCGCGCACGCCGATGCTACGCGGGTCTGCCAGCAGGTTGCCCTGGCGGTTCACGTCGTACCAGTAATCACGCTGCATCTGGCCGTCGCCTTCGGCGATCATCACGCAGCTCAGGCTGTGCCGGGTCGAGGCGTAGCCACCGATGAAACCATGGCTGTTGCCATACACGCGGCAGCCCTGGTGGGTATTGAGGGTGGTGCCGTCGGCATTGAGGATACGCGGGTCGGCGTCGAACGCCGCCGCCTCGCAGGCCAGGGCCATCTCGATGGCCTTCTCCGGCTCGAGGTTCCAGTCGTGGTACAGGTCCAGGTCCGGGATCTCGCGGGCCATCAACGCTGCGTCGGCCAGGCCGGAACATTCGTCCTCGGAGGTATGCTTGGCAATCGCCAAGGCCGCGGCGACGGTTTCGCGGATCGCCTCCGGGCCACTGGCCGAGGTGCTGGCCGAGCCTTTGCGCTGGCCCACATAGAGGGTGATGCCAAAGCCCTGGTCGCGGTTGAACTCGACCGTTTCGACCTCTCGCTGGCGTACCGTGGTGGACAGGCCCTGCTCCAGCGACACCGCCACTTCGCAGGCACTGGCCCCCTGGCGGCGCGCTTCGGCGATGATCGCCTCGACCTGCTCCTGCAATGCTGGCAGGTCCTTCGGACCTACGCTCTGGACTGCACTCATGGTTCTCTCCACTCAAATTCTGCGTTCGGCGAGGGTCATTCTACGACCGGGCCGGACAAGCGGCCCCCGACTGGTTATCATGGCGGCGATTTCTAGCGGACTGCCACCATGGTTGATTCAAACGACGACGCCTTCGACGGCGAAAAAAGCAAAACCCAGATCAAGCGCGAGCTGCATGCGCTGGTCGAACTCGGCGAGCGCCTTACCACGCTCAAGGCCGATACCCTGGCTCGCCTGCCGTTGACCGACGAGCTGCGCAAGGCCCTGGCCGAAGCCAGCAAGCACACCGCTCACGGTGCCCGCAAACGCCACATGTCGTTTGTCGGCAAGCTGATGCGCGTGCAGGACCTGGATGCCATCCACGCCTTGCTCGAACAGATGGACAGCTCGACCCGCCAGTACAACGAGCGCTTCCACGGCCTGGAGCGCTGGCGCGACCGGTTGATCGACGGTAACGACGAAGACCTCGAGCGCTTCGTCAGCGAATACCCCGACACCGACCGCCAGCAACTGCGCTCGCTGGTACGCCATGCCCAGCACGAGAAGGCGCGGAACAAACCGCCTGCCGCCGCGCGCAAGGTGTTCAAGTACATCCGCGACCTCGACGAGCTGCAGCGCGGCTTGCGCTGATCACCCTGGGGCCGCTTTGCGGCCCAATCGCGACACAAGGCCGCTCCCACAGTAAGTGCGCAGCCATTTCTGCATGGCGCAATCCCTGTGGGAGCGGCCTTGCGTCGCGAAAGGACCGCAAAGCGGTCCCAGATGGCCATCACGCCCCGGTACCGCCCACGGTAATCGCATCCAGCTTCAAGGTCGGCTGCCCGACCCCCACCGGCACCGACTGCCCGTCCTTGCCGCAAGTCCCTACCCCGCTGTCCAGCGCCAGATCGTTACCAACCATCGACACCCGGCTCATCGCCTCCGGGCCATTGCCGATCAGGGTCGCCCCCTTCACCGGCGCGGTAATCTTGCCGTCTTCGATCAGGTAGGCCTCACTGGTCGAGAACACGAACTTGCCGCTGGTGATGTCCACCTGGCCACCGCCGAGGTTGGCGCAGTAGATGCCCTTCTTCACCGAAGCGATGATTTCCTGCGGGTCGCTTTCGCCGGCACGCATGTAGGTGTTGGTCATGCGCGGCATCGGCAGGTGCGCGTAGGATTCGCGGCGGCCGTTGCCGGTCACCGCCATGCCCATCAGGCGCGCGTTCAGCTTGTCCTGCATGTAGCCCTTGAGCACACCGTTCTCGATCAGCGTGGTGCACTCGGTCGGGGTGCCTTCGTCATCCACGCTCAGCGAGCCTCGGCGGCCTTCGAGGGTGCCGTCGTCGACGATGGTGCACAGGCTCGATGCCACTTTCTCGCCAATGCGGCCGCTGAACGCCGAACTGCCCTTGCGGTTGAAATCACCTTCCAGGCCATGGCCGACAGCCTCGTGCAGCAGAACGCCCGACCAGCCCGACCCCAGCACCACCGGCAGGGTACCAGCCGGTGCCGGGATCGCCTCCAGGTTCACCAGGGCCTGGCGCAGTGCTTCGCGGGCATAGCCCATGACCCGCTCTTCGGTGAAGAAGCGGTAGTCGGTACGCCCGCCACCGCCCTGCCCGCCACGCTCGCGGCGGCCATTCTGCTCGACGATGACGCTGACGTTGAAGCGCACCAGCGGGCGCACGTCGGCGGCCAGGCTGCCATCGGCCGCAGCGATCAGGATGCGTTCCCAGACCCCGGCCATGCTCACACTGACCTGCTGGATACGCGGGTCCAGGGCACGGGTGGCGGCGTCGACACGCTTGAGCAGATCGACCTTTTCGGCACGGCTGAGCACATCCAGCGGGTTGTCCGCCGGATAAAGGGCAGTCACGTCCTGGCTGCGGAAGGCCTGCACCTTGCCGTTCTGCCCGGCACGGGAGATCGAACGGGCGGCACGGGCGGCCGAGGTCAGCGCTTCGAGGTTGATTGCGTTGCTGTAGGCAAAGCCGGTCTTTTCACCGGACTGGGCACGCACGCCCACGCCCTGGTCGAGGTTGAAACTGCCCTCTTTGACGATGCCGTCTTCCAGCGCCCAGGTTTCCGAGATCTGGCCCTGGAAATACAGGTCGGCGGCATCGATGCCGGGGCCGGCCAACTCACCCAGCACGCTCTGCAGGCTGTCCAGGGTCAAGCCGCCTGGGGCCAGGAGCTGCTCGCTGACGGTGGATAACATCTGGCTCATAGTCACTCCGAGGTGTGCGCAGGCCGCAACGCGCCCTGCGAGAAAAAGCGCCGGTGCGATACCACCGGCATGCGCGCCCGGATGGACGCTTGTTCGTCAATGTCGCGCTCGGCGAGCAGTACCGCTTCACCTTGCGCCTGTTCCGCGACGATGCGCCCCCAGGGGTCGACGATCGCCGCATGGCCATGGGTTTCCCGTGGCCCCGGGTGAGTGCCGCCCTGTGCCGCAGCCAGCAGATAGCACTGGGTCTCGATGGCCCGGGCGCGCACCAGCACTTCCCAGTGCGCCGCGCCCGTTACCGCAGTGAAGGCGGCCGGCGCAGTGATCAGTTCCGCACCAGCGGCGCGCAGTGCGCTGTACAGTTCGGGGAAGCGCAGGTCGTAGCACACGCTCAGCCCCAGCCGCCCCACCGGCGTATCAGCCACCACTACCTGGGCGCCGTGGGCATAGTCATCAGACTCGCGGTAACGGCCACGGTTGTCGGCAACGTCCACATCGAACAGGTGCAGCTTGTCATAGCGTGCCGCCACCTCACCGTGTTCGTCGATCAACAGCGAGCAGGCATGCGCCTTGGCTTCGGGCTGGCCGACCGGTGGCAATGGCAAGGTACCGGCGACAATCCATAACTTGAGGTCGCGGGCGGTACGTTTCAACCATGGCAGGATCGGCCCTTCGCCCAACGCTTCGGCGCGGCCGATGGCAGCGGCGTCCTTGCGGCCCATGGCGGCGAAGTTTTCCGGCAGCACGGCCAGCCGTGCACCGCCAAAGGCGGCCTGCTCCAGCAGGGCACCGGCGCGCTGCAGGTTGGCCAGCACATCGTCCTGGCTGACCATCTGGATTACAGCTGCCTTCATGAGCACTCCTAGCGGGATTTCTCGAAAGGTTTCACAAATGTGATTCTAGGCTCTTTCACCGGACCTTCGACACGGTAGTGCACGCTGGCGAAGCGCGACACGCGGTCGCCGATCAGCCGGTCGACCAGGAACAGCGCCCCGCCCACGGCCGGCGCGCCGACAATCAGGGCCGCCAGCGGCAGGTTGTTGGTCACTGGCAGGCTCACCTGCAGGTTGGCATCGACCCGGTCGCGTACCAGGTCCAGGGTACCGTCCAGCTCGAAGTTGCTCGACGGGCCAGTCACGGCGATTGGCTCGCGGGTCACATAGACACCGTTACTGGCCACCAGCAAGCCTTTTACCCGGTCGTAGGCCAGGCCCTTGTCGAACAGGTCGGAGAAGTCCAGGCGCAAGCGCCGCCCGATGGAGTTGAAGTTCAACAGGCCGAACACCCGCAGCGCCTGGGCACTGCCTTCGACCTCGACGAACTGGCCGGTTCGCAGTGCTGCGTCCATGCTGCCGGAGAAGCGCTTGAGGCTCACCGAGGCCGGCGAACCCGGCCAGCGGCCATCCACATCCAGGCGGAAGTCGCGGCTGGTCACAGTCGGGGCAAAGCCCCAGGCCTTGAGCACATCCGCCAGGTTCTTGCCGTCCAGGCGCCCTTTGTACCAGCTGCTGGTGCCGCCCGGTTCGCCTTCCCAGCCGCCGCCACCATCGATACGCAGGCCTTTGAAGTCGAGGTCGATGTCGCTGGCGGTCACGCCACGCGCGGTCGGCCGCAGCTTGAGCGACGCACTGCCGTACAGGTCGTCACCGCGATAGAGCTTGTCGATGCTCAGGTCCAGCGCCGGCACCTTGCGCGGGTCGAACGAGGCCAGCGGGTCCGGGCCCTCCTCGGCCTGTGCCTCGGCCTGCTTTTCAGCAGCGCTGGCGGCGGGCAGGCGCAAGGTCTGCATGCGCACGACCATGGGCGCACCCTTGGCATCCGGCACCCGGGCGTTGCCGATGATTTCCTTGCTGTCGAGGCGCAAATCCCAGGCGGGGCCACCACGGGCAAGGCGCACCACGGCCTGGTTCAGGTCCAGGCCAAAGGCTTTCAGCTGGCCGATGCTCAGGTCGACGCCTTGCAGGTTCTGCCGCGCGCTACCACCCGGGTCGTTACCGGCCAGGCGCGTCGCCTGTTCCTGCCAAGGCCCCAGGTCCAGCGCCTCCAGGTGCCCGCGCACTCGCAGGCCCTGGCCGGCAGGTACCTGGGCGTCCCCGGCGCCCAGCAGCAACTCGCCACGGCCCTGCCCCAGCTTCTCGGCCGGCGCGGCGTAGGCAAAGCGGGCAAGGTCGGTGTAGGCGACATCGAAGCGCCGCTCCGGCCCCTGCAGGGTCATGCTGAAACGGGTGTCACGGGTATCGGACGCTGCCTTGCCAAAGGGTGCTGGCAGGTCGATGGCCAGGCCCTTGAGGCTGGAATTGATGCTCAGGCGGTTGTCCCGGCTACCCAGGCTGACCTGCAACTGGTACGGCAGGTCGCCGGAAGCCGGCAAGGCCTGGTTGAACTGCAGCCAGTCGGTCAGTGCCTTGAGCGACACCTGGCCGCTGGCGTTGACGCGTGTCTGCATCTGCCCGGGCTGGCCTTCGGCGGTGATTTGCGCCGTCACCGGCTTGCCGAAGGCCTGCAGGCTGATGCCCTTGCCGCTCAGGCCCTTGTCCAAATCAAAACTGAAGTCACCCTTCAGGCGGCTCAAATTCAGGCTCGGCGGCGCGACCTTAAGCCGCGCATCGTCGGTGGCAAAGTCCACCTGCACTTTCGGCCGCTGCCCGTGGGCCAGCGGAATGTCGAGCTTGACCTTGCCCTTGAGCGGCCCCTCGCCCTCCCAGCCAGCGAAGATCTCGCCAGTGCCGATTGGCGCTTCCTTGAGGATCTTCAGGCCATCGCCCAGGCTGCCGTCGAAGTCGCCATCGAGGTACAGGTGGCTTTGCTGGCCCAGGTCGACATGCGGGATATCGACGCTCACATCACTGACCTTGGTGTCGAGCAGTACGCCACGCTGAGCCTTGATGCGCACACCGCTGTCCTCGATGAACACATCGCCATCAACGTGCTGCACCTGCGGCCAGCCCGGCTGGAAGTCCAGGGCCGCATCACGCACCTTGAAAAACAGGCTGATGCTGCGGGCTTCCGGCGCGACGCCATGGTTCAGCGAGCCCTGGTACTGGAAGTAGCCTTCGTCCACCGTGCCTTTGACGATCGCACTGCGCAGCCATTCGTCGAGGGCGGGGCTGAGCACCTCGGGCAGGTACTTGGCGGTGTAGCGGCCATCGCCTTCGGTCAGGCCGACGCGCAGGTCCATGTAGTCCTCGCGGCCCTCTTCGAACAACAGGCGAATGAGGAAGTCACCGGCGATCTTGCCCTCCTCGCCGAGTACCTTGAGGTAAGGCGCGACCAGGGTGAAACCTTCCTTGTCCAAGGCCCAGGTCAGGCGCGCATTGGCCTTCTGGTAGTGCCAGGGTTTGGCGAAGATCGGGTATAGATGCAGCATGAACGCATCGGTATCAAGGCGCAGTTCGCCATGGCCAAGGTCACCGCTGATGCTGCCGCTGACGTTACCGGCTGCAGGAGCATTGTGATAGGCATCGAAACCGACCTTCTCCAGGTTGGCTTCGAACTGCAGGCGCTGGTCACCCTCGGCCTTGGGCCGGGCCTCCAGGCGCACATTGCGCAGCGCACCGGTCACCTTCAGGCCATCGACCACGGCCATGACCTTGTCCGGCAGCGGCGCCAAGGCATCGATCAGCGGGGTCAACGGTGTGAGGTCGAGGCGGTCGGCCTGCACTTGCCAGCTTTCCGCAGCAGCGTCCTCGCCTGGACGCTGCTGCAATTGCAGGTGCGACTCCCAACGGGTCTTGCCGACATCCATGGCCAGGGAGTCGACCACCACATCGAAGCCCTGCTCCCGGCGCTGGAACCAGGCGCCCAGGGCCAGGTTGTTCAGCTTGGCCGCCTTGCGCCCAGCATAGGCGCCCTGCAACTCCGGTGCATTGAGGCGTACAACGGCCTGCTGCAACTGCCCCTTGCGCCAGTCGACCCAGAACTCGCCGCCCGCCCGCAGGGCGTCGGCATGCCACTGGCCCAGCAGGCGTGGTGGCAGCCAACGCGCCCAGTCACTCTGTGGCAGGCTCAGGTAGGCTTCGACCTGGCCGTCGCGCCAGGCGTTGGCCGAGGCACGACTGCGCAGATTCAGCGACAGGGGCTGGCCATCGGGCAGGGTCGCGCGCAGGTCCAGGGCATGGCGCGAAGCCCCGGCCTGCAGGCCGACACTCACATAAGTCAGGGTCAACGGGTCGCGCTGCCAGGGGTGCAGGGTGACCTGGCTGTCGAACACATCGATGCGGCCCAACTGGCGCAGGCGCTGCAACAACTCGGCGGGGTCGAGCGGCGTATCGTCCTTCTTCGGCAGGCCTTCGAGGCTCCAGGCGCCCTGCTCGTTCTCGCGCAGGATCAGTTGCAGGCCGCCCAACTGAATGCGTGCCAGGCGTACCTCGCGGGCGGTGAGGCTGGCCCAGACATCGGGTACCACCTTGACGTCGTCCAGGCGCAGGGCCGTGGCCCCCTCGCCCAGTTGCAGGTCGCGCACCCGCAGCACCGGTGCCAGGCCGCTCCAGCGGCCTTCCAGGGCACCGACGTGCACGGGCAGGCCCAAAGCCTGTTCGGCCTTGCTTTCCACATCGGCGCGGTACTCGGCCACCAACGGCACCAGCTCGCGGCCGAGGCTGACATACAGTGCCACCAGTACCGCCAGCAGGGCGCAAACGCCCAGCCCCCAGCGGGTCAAAGCGACAAGAACGCGGGTCAGACGTCCCATGGCCATGGCCCTCCAGGTCGTTTATCCATGATGGCCCGTCGTCCCGGTTTTGCCAGCCCGGGCCACCCGCGGCGCACTTCAGAAGGACTCAGAGCAGCACCACATCGTATTGTTCCTGCGAATACATCGACTCCACCTGGAAACGAATGGTTCGGCCGATGAAGGCCTCCAGTTCCGCGACGTTACCGGACTCTTCATCCAGCAACCGGTCGACCACCTTCTGGTTGGCCAGCACGCGGTAGCCTTCGGCCTGGTAGGCACGGGCCTCGCGCAGGATCTCGCGGAAGATTTCGTAACAGATGGTCTCGGGAGTTTTCAGCTTGCCACGGCCCTGACAGGCCAGGCAGGGCTCGCACAGCACCTGTTCCAGGCTTTCCCGTGTGCGCTTGCGGGTCATCTGCACCAGGCCCAGCTCGGTGATGCCGATGATATTGGTCTTGGCGTGATCGCGCTCCAGCTGCTTTTCCAGGGTGCGCAGCACCTGGCGCTGGTGCTCCTCATCTTCCATGTCGATGAAGTCAATGATGATGATGCCGCCGATATTGCGCAGGCGCAGTTGCCGGGCGATGGCTGTGGCGGCCTCGAGGTTGGTCTTGAAGATGGTCTCTTCAAGGTTGCGATGGCCGACGAAGGCGCCGGTGTTCACATCGATGGTGGTCATCGCTTCAGCGGGGTCGACCACCAGATAGCCGCCGGACTTCAGCGGTACCTTGCGCTCGAGTGCGCGCTGGATCTCGTCCTCGACGCCGTACAGGTCGAAGATCGGCCGTTCGCCCGGGTAGTGCTCGAGGCGGTCGGCGATTTCCGGCATCAGCTCGCCAACGAACTGCGTGGTCTTCTGGAAGGTTTCCCGCGAGTCGATGCGGATCTTCTCGATCTTCGGGTTGACCAGGTCACGCAAGGTACGCAGGGCCAGGCCCAGGTCCTCGTAGATGACCGTGGGCGCACCGCAGGTCTTGATCTGGGTGCCGATCTGCTCCCACAGGCGGCGCAGGTAGCGAATGTCTTGCAGGATCTCTTCAGCGCGTGCGCCTTCGGCGGCGGTACGCAGGATGAAGCCACCGGCGTCCTTGATGTTCTCGCTTTCCATGCAGTCGCTGACCACCTGCTTGAGGCGCTCGCGCTCGGCTTCGTCTTCGATCTTCAGGGAAATGCCGACATGGCTGCTGCGCGGCATGTACACCAGGTAGCGCGACGGGATCGACAGCTGGGTGGTCAGGCGCGCGCCCTTGGTGCCGATCGGGTCCTTGGTCACCTGCACCACCAGGGCCTGGCCCTCGTGCACCAGGGCGGTGATGTTCTCTACCGCCGAGCCTTCGCGCTGGGATATTTCCGAGGCATGGATGAATGCCGCGCGCTCCAGGCCGATGTCGACGAAGGCCGCCTGCATGCCCGGCAGCACACGCACCACCTTGCCTTTGTAGATATTGCCGACGATGCCCCGGCGCTGGGTGCGCTCGACATGCACTTCCTGCAGCACCCCGTTTTCCACCACCGCCACGCGCGACTCCATCGGGGTGATGTTGATCAGGATCTCTTCACTCATGGCAGGCTCTCGTCAAAGGTCTTGGATAATGATGGATGGCGTATGCAGTGCTGGCTACCGCTGGTTTGTTACCTCTGGCGTATGCGCGGGCGATTGCCAGCAGGCAATGCCGAATTGGCCAAGCAGTTCGGCCGTTTCACTGAGGGGCAAACCGACCACCGCCGAGTAGCTGCCGGAAAGGCCGGTGACGAACACCGCGCCCAAACCCTGGATGGCATAGCCGCCGGCCTTGTCCGCGGGCTCGCCGCTGGCCCAGTAGCGTTGCGCTTCCTCGGCGCTGATCGCACGGAAGCGCACCTTGCTGGTGACGCACAGGCTGTGCACGCGCTGGCCATCGCTCAGGGCGACCGCGGTCAAAACCTGGTGCTCGCGGCCCGAAAGGTCGGCCAGCATGGCCAGGGCATCTTCGCGGTTTTCCGGTTTGCCGAGAATACGACCATCGAGCACCACGGCAGTGTCTGCGCCCAGCACCACAGCCGGGCCTTCGAGGCAGGCCAGGCCAGCGGCAGCCTTGGCCCGGGCCAGGCGCTCGACGTAGGCCGGGGCGCTTTCATCGGGCAGCGGGGTTTCATCGATGGGGGCACTGACAACGCTGAACGGCACGCCGATCTGGGCCAGCAGTTCACGACGACGGGGCGAGCCGGAGGCCAGGTATAGCGGGTTCATGCAGACATCTCCCTGTCAGTCGCGGCGGCGCCGTCAGTTGATATGCAAGCGTCGGCGCAGGTCGCGCAGGGCGAAGCTGATCCACGGCCAGAGCAAGGCACTGATCACCGCCGACCAGACCAACGCCAGGGTGGGCAGGCGGTTGCCGGTCAGCGCGCTGAGCCACAGCTGGATCAGCTGAGCAATGCCGAAGATCACCAGGATCACCAGGCTCTGCTGCCACATGGGGAACATGCGCAGGCGCTGCTGCAACGACAGCACCAGGAAGGTGATGAGGGTAAGGATCAGCGCGTTCTGCCCCAGCAGGGTGCCGTACAGCACATCCTCGGCCAGGCCCAGCACGAACGCGGTGGTCATGCCGACCTTGTTCGGTACGGCGAGGGTCCAGAACGACACCAGCAAGGCCAGCCACATGGGCCGGAACACTTCCATGAACTGCGGCATGGGCGAGACGCTGAGCAGCAGGCCGATGGCGAAAGTCAGCCAGATGACCCAGCCGTTGTTGCGGCGTGATGCAGCCATCATTGCCTCCGGGTGTGAGCGGGTGCGGCAGGCGCGGCAACCGGTGTGGCAGGTGCGGCCGCCGGAGCTGCCGGCTGCGCAGCCGGGGCTGCCGGGGTCGCTGGTGTGGCCGCTGGTGTGGCCGGCGTGGCAGGGGCGCTGCCAGCTGGTGCGCCCTGCTCGCCCGTCGTGGCCGGCTGGCCTGCGGTCGAGGTGCCCTTGCGGTCAGCCTCTTCCTGGGCAATGGCGGCATCGGTGGCGCGCTGTTCCGGGCTGCGCCGGTCGCTGAACACCAGCAGCATGTAGCGGCTACGGTTGAGCGCGGCGGTGGGGATGGCACGAACGATGGCGAACGGCTGGCCGGAATCGTGGATCACTTCGTTGACCGTGGCCACCGGGTAGCCGGCCGGGAACCGTTGCCCCATGCCGGAACTGACCAGCAGGTCGCCTTCCTTGATGTCGGCGGTATCGGCCACATGGCGCAGCTCCAGGCGCTCCGGGTTGCCGGTGCCGCTGGCGATGGCGCGCAGGCCGTTGCGGTTGACCTGCACCGGGATGCTATGGGTGGTATCGGTCAGCAACAGTACCCGCGAGGTGTAGGGCATCAGCTCCACCACCTGGCCCATCAGGCCACGGGCATCGAGCACCGGCTGGCCAAGGAACACGCCATCACGCTCGCCCTTGTTGATCAGGATGCGGTGGGTGAACGGGTTGGGGTCGACACCGATCAGCTCGGCCACTTCGACCTTTTCGTTGACCAGCGCCGAGGAGTTGAGCAACTCGCGCAGGCGCACGTTCTGCTCGGTCAGGGCCGCCAGCTTCTGCAGGCGCCCCTGCAGCAGCAGGGCTTCGGTCTTGAGCTTCTCGTTTTCGGCGATCAGTTCGGTGCGGCTGCCGAACTGGCCGGCCACACCTTGCCACGCACGCTGCGGCAGGTCGGTGATCCAGTACGACTCCATGAGTACCAGGCCCATCTGGCTGCGCACTGGTTTGAGCACGTCGAAGCGCGCGTCGACAACCATCAACGCGACCGACATCACCACCAGGACGAGCAGGCGAACGCCCAGCGAAGGGCCCTTGGAGAAAAGCGGTTTAATGGGCCGTTCCTCGTGGACGACTCAGGAGGTCATTGGACATGGGACAACGCACCAGCCTGGTTGCGGGTTGACGGATACGGCGCCCCGAACGGGCGCCAGCCCAGCACATACAGGTAGCACTGTGCGTACTACCTGTAAACCGGGGCTCGTGAACAGCGAGCGGAATCACTCGCTGGAGAGCAGGTCCATCGCGTGCTTGTCCATCATCTCCAGGGCGCGACCACCGCCACGGGCGACACAGGTCAGCGGGTCTTCGGCGACGATCACCGGCAGGCCGGTTTCCTGGGCCAGCAGCTTGTCCAGGTCACGCAGCAGGGCGCCACCACCGGTCAGCACCAGGCCACGCTCGGCGATGTCCGAGGCCAGTTCGGGCGGCGATTGCTCCAGGGCACTCTTGACCGCCTGGACGATAGTTGCCAGGGACTCCTGCAGCGCTTCGAGCACTTCGTTGGAGTTCAGGGTGAAGGCACGCGGTACGCCCTCGGCCAGGTTGCGGCCGCGCACATCGACTTCGCGTACTTCGCCGCCCGGGTAGGCGGTACCGATTTCCTGCTTGATGCGCTCGGCGGTGGACTCGCCGATCAGGCTACCGTAGTTGCGGCGCACGTAGGTCACGATGGCTTCATCGAAGCGGTCGCCGCCAACGCGGACGGATTCGGCATAGACCACGCCGTTCAGGGAGATGAGCGCGATTTCAGTGGTACCACCACCGATATCGACGACCATCGAACCGCGGGCTTCTTCGACCGGCAGGCCGGCACCGATGGCGGCGGCCATCGGCTCTTCGATCAGGAACACTTCACGGGCACCGGCACCCAGCGCCGATTCGCGAATGGCGCGGCGCTCTACCTGGGTCGACTTGCACGGCACGCAGATCAGCACGCGCGGGCTCGGCTGCAGGAAGCTGTTCTCGTGAACCTTGTTGATAAAATATTGCAACATTTTTTCGCAGACGCTGAAGTCGGCGATGACGCCGTCCTTCATCGGACGAATGGCAGCAATGTTGCCAGGCGTACGGCCCAGCATGCGCTTGGCTTCGGTACCGACGGCGACGACGCTTTTCTGGTTGCCATGGGTACGGATGGCAACAACCGAGGGCTCATTCAGGACGATACCGCGCTCACGCACGTAAATAAGGGTGTTGGCAGTACCCAGGTCGATGGACAGATCGCTGGAAAACATGCCACGCAGTTTCTTGAACATGGGAAAGTGACCCTGGGGAAAGCGTGGGTAAAAAAGTGCGGCAAACTCTAACAATGGCAGGGATTTTGGGCAAGGAGCCAATATGTTAAATTGGCTGTTTTTCCGAGCACGCCAGCAGAATTTCGCGGCCGTTAGACCGCCAGAAAGCTGACATGTTCCTCACTGCGGACCCAAATTCCGGTCTTTGTTTCCCCTGGAGATCCCCATGGCGCTTGAACGCTGCGACGTGGAAAAGATCGCCCATCTGGCCCGTCTGGGCCTGAATGATGGCGAACTGCCACGCATTACTGACGCACTGAACAGCATTCTCGGGCTGGTCGACCAGATGCAAGCGGTCGACACTACCGGCATCGAGCCACTGGCCCACCCCCTGGAGGCCAGCCAGCGCCTGCGTCCCGACCAGGTCACCGAAAGCAACCAGCGCGACGCCTACCAGGCCATCGCGCCGTCGACCGAAAGCGGTCTGTACCTGGTTCCCAAAGTCATCGAGTAAGGGATAGAGCCTGCCATGCATCAATTGACCCTGGCCGAGATCGCCCGCGGACTCGCCGACAAGTCGTTTTCCTCCGAAGAGCTGACCGGCGCCCTGCTGGCGCGCATCAAGCAGCTCGACCCGCAGATCAACAGCTTCATCAGCGTCACCGAAGACCTGGCCCTGGGCCAGGCGCGTGCCGCCGACGCCCGTCGCGCCGCCGGCGAAACCGGCGCGCTGCTGGGTGCCCCGATCGCCCACAAGGACCTGTTCTGCACCAACGGCGTACGCACCAGCTGCGGCTCGAAGATGCTCGACAACTTCAAGGCGCCGTATGACGCCACCGTGGTTGCCAAGCTGGCCGAAGCCGGCATGGTCACCCTGGGCAAGACCAACATGGACGAATTCGCCATGGGTTCGGCCAACGAATCCAGCCACTACGGCGCGGTGAAGAACCCATGGAACCTCGAGCACGTCCCGGGCGGCTCGTCGGGCGGTTCGGCCGCGGCAGTGGCTGCGCGCCTGCTGCCAGCCACCACCGGCACCGACACCGGCGGCTCGATCCGCCAACCGGCGGCACTGACCAACCTCACCGGCCTCAAGCCGACCTACGGCCGCGTGTCGCGCTGGGGCATGATCGCCTACGCTTCCAGCCTCGACCAGGGTGGCCCGCTGGCCCGTACCGCCGAAGACTGCGCCCTGCTGCTGCAAGGCATGGCTGGTTTCGACGCCAAGGACTCCACCAGCATCGAAGAGCCGGTGCCGGACTACAGCGCCAACCTGAATGCTTCGCTGCAGGGCCTGCGCATCGGCCTGCCGAAGGAGTACTTCGGTGCCGGCCTCGACCCACGCATCGCCGACTTGGTCCAGGCCAGCGTCAAGGAGCTGGAAAAGCTCGGCGCGGTGGTCAAGGAAATCAGCCTGCCGAACATGCAGCACGCCATCCCGGCCTACTACGTGATCGCCCCCGCTGAAGCCTCGTCCAACCTGTCGCGTTTCGACGGCGTGCGCTTCGGCTACCGCTGCGAAAACCCGAAAGACCTCACCGACCTGTACAAGCGTTCGCGTGGCGAAGGCTTCGGTGTCGAAGTGCAGCGCCGCATCATGGTCGGCACCTACGCCCTGTCGGCCGGCTACTACGACGCCTACTACGTGAAGGCGCAGCAGATCCGCCGCCTGATCAAGAACGACTTCATGGCCGCCTTCAACGACGTCGACCTGATCCTCGGCCCGACCACGCCAAACCCGGCCTGGAAACTCGGCGCCAAGAGCAGCGACCCGGTCGCCGCCTATCTGGAAGACGTCTACACCATCACCGCCAACCTGGCGGGCCTGCCGGGCCTGTCGATGCCGGCCGGCTTCGTCGATGGCCTGCCGGTCGGCGTGCAGCTGCTGGCGCCATACTTCCAGGAAGGCCGCCTGCTCAACGTCGCGCACCGCTACCAGCAAGTGACCGACTGGCACACCCGCGCCCCCAACGGCTTCTGAGGAATTCACACATGCAATGGGAAGTTGTGATCGGGCTGGAAATCCACACTCAGCTCGCCACCCAGTCGAAGATCTTCTCCGGCAGCGCCACCACCTTCGGTTCCGAGCCGAACACCCAGGCCAGCCTGGTTGACCTGGGCATGCCTGGCGTACTGCCGGTGCTGAACCAGGAAGCCGTGCGCATGGCGTGCATGTTCGGCCTGGCCATCGATGCCGAGATTGGCAAGCGCAACGTGTTCGCGCGCAAGAACTACTTCTACCCGGACCTGCCCAAGGGCTACCAGATCAGCCAGATGGACCTGCCGATCGTCGGCAAGGGCCACCTGGACATCGCCCTGGAAGACGGCACCATCAAGCGCATCGGGGTAACCCGCGCGCACCTGGAAGAAGACGCCGGCAAGAGCCTGCACGAAGACTTCAGCGGCTCCACCGGCATCGACCTGAACCGTGCCGGCACCCCGCTGCTGGAAATCGTCTCCGAGCCTGACATGCGCAGCGCCAAGGAAGCCGTGGCCTACGTCAAGGCGATCCACGCGCTGGTGCGTTACCTGGGCATCTGCGACGGCAACATGGCCGAAGGCTCGCTGCGTTGCGACTGCAACGTGTCGATCCGCCCGAAAGGCCAGGCCGAGTTCGGCACCCGCTGCGAGATCAAGAACGTCAACTCGTTCCGCTTCATCGAGCGCGCGATCAACAGCGAGATCCAGCGCCAGATCGACCTGATCGAGGACGGCGGCAAGGTGGTACAGGAAACCCGCCTGTACGACCCGAACAAGGACGAGACCCGCTCCATGCGCAGCAAGGAGGAAGCCAACGACTACCGTTACTTCCCCGACCCGGACCTGCTGCCGGTGGTGATCGAGGACAGCTTTCTCGAAACCGTCCGCGCCGGCTTGCCGGAACTGCCGACGCAGAAGGTCGAGCGCTTCCAGAACCAGTACGGCCTGTCGGCCTACGACGCCAACGTGCTGGCATCCAGCCGCGAACAGGCGGACTACTTCGAGGAAGTGGTGAAGATCGGTGGCGATGCCAAGCTGGCAGCCAACTGGGTCATGGTCGAGCTTGGCAGCCTGCTGAACAAGCTGGGCATCGAGATCGACCAGGCGCCGGTCAGCGCCGCACAGCTGGGCGGCATGCTGCTGCGTATTCGCGACAACACCATCAGCGGCAAAATCGCCAAGACCGTGTTCGAGGCCATGGCCGCCGGTGAAGGCGATGCCGACAGCATCATCGAAAGCAAAGGCCTGAAGCAGGTCACCGATACCGGTGCGATCGACAAGATGCTCGACGAAGTGCTGGCGGCCAACGCCGAGCAGGTCGAACAGTACCGCGCAGCCGACGAGGCCAAGCGTGGCAAGATGTTCGGCTTCTTCGTCGGCCAGGCGATGAAAGCCTCCAAAGGCAAGGCCAACCCGGGGCAAGTGAACCAATTGCTCAAGGCCAAGCTCGAAGGGTGATTTGAATATGCTGCGAGGGCTTTGCCCTCGTTCGCGGGCTTGCCCGCTCCCACAGGTACTGCGCCGCTTTCACAGGCGGTGATATACCTGTGGGAGCGGGCAAGCCCGCGAATGGCTGCACTGGAGACCTCCTGACTTGCTAAAGCGATCCCTGAGCACCCTCGCCCTCTTCTCCCTGCTGGCCGGCTGCGCCAGCCAGGACATCGACGTCGACCCCGACGGTTACGACAAGACCGGCACCGCTTCCTATTACGGCGCGCGCCACCACGGCAAACGCACCGCCAGCGGCGAACCGTTCAACCAGCATGGCCTCACCGCCGCCCACCGCAGCCTGCCCTTCGGCACCCGGGTACGGGTTACCAACCTGGCCAACCAGCGCAGCGTCGTGGTGCGCATCAACGACCGCGGCCCACATACCCGCGGCCGCCTGATCGATCTTTCACGTGCCGCCGCAGAAAAAATCGGCATGATCCGTAGCGGAACCGCGCGCGTGCGAGTACAAGGGCTTAGCGACTGACGCGACAGGAGTCCGACCATTTTCGACCTGGCTACCCTTCCCACCTTCAGCCTCTTGCAACTGGGCATCGCCTTGCTGTTGCTGGTCGGCGGTGCCGAACTGCTGGTACGCGCAGCCCTGCGCCTGGCCCAGCGCCTGCACGTACGTCCGCTGATCATCGGCCTGAGCCTGGTGGCCTTCGGCAGCACTGCCCCGCAAATGACCGTGAGCCTGCAGGCCGCCTACCAGGGCGCGCCGGACGTGGCGGTGGGCAGCGTGATCGGCAGCAACATCTTCAACGTACTGGTCATTCTCGGCCTGGCCGCACTGATCATCCCGCTGCGCGTGTCGCGGCAACTGGTGCGCCTGGACATTCCACTGATGATCGTCGCCAGCGGCCTGGTCTACGCGCTATCCGCCAACGGCCACCTGGGCCGGGTCGAAGGGGTGTTGCTGCTGACCGGCCTGGTCGGCTACCTGGCAATGCTTTGGCACCAGTCGCGCCACTACGCCCGCACCTACCCCGCACCGGCCACCGCCACCAGCAGCACCGGGCGCTTCTGGTCGGGCACGCTGCTGCAGGTGCTGGCCGGCCTGGGCCTGCTGAGCCTGGCGGGTCACTTGTTGCTGGAAGCCGCCGTGGAGGTGGCCACCGACCTGGGGCTGTCCGAGCGCATCATCGGCCTGACCGTCGTTGCCATCTGCACCTCCCTGCCGGAACTGGCCGCTGCGCTGATCGCCGCCCTGCGCGGTGAACGGGAAATCGCCGTGGGCACGGTGATAGGCAGCAACCTGTTCAACCTGCTGGCGGTGCTGGGCCTGACCGCACTGGTCACTCCCGAGCCGCTGTCGATCTCGCCCAACGCCTTGGCCTTCGACCTGCCGGTAATGCTGGGTGTTGCTGCGCTGAGCCTGCCGGTGTTCTATTCCGGTTACCGCATCACCCGCGCCGAAGGCCTGGTATTCCTCTGCCTGTACCTGGCCTATGGCCTGCACGTGGCGGCGTTCACCATGGGCATGCCACTGGCCGGCCGCCTGGAGCGGTTGATGCTGTTCTACGTACTGCCGGTGCTCGCCATGGTGTTGCTGTACACCACCGCACGAGCCTGGCGTCGCCAACACTAAGGAAAACAACATGGCTGATAGCAAGAAAACCGGCGAACAGATTCGGCGCCAGGTGATGGGCGATGCGTTCGTCGACCGCGCTCTGGGCAATGCCACCGACTTTACCCAACCGCTGCAGGACTTCGTCAACGAACATGCCTGGGGCAGCGTGTGGGCCCGCGACGGGCTGCCGTTGAAAACCCGCAGCCTGATTACCCTGGCCACGCTGACCGCACTCAAGTGCCCGCAGGAGCTCAAGGGGCATGTGCGCGGGGCGCTGAACAATGGCTGTACGGTGGAGGAAATTCGCGAAGCGCTGCTGCATTGCGCGGTGTATGCGGGGGTGCCAGCGGCGATTGACGCGTTCCGTGCGGCACAGGAAGTGATCGACAGTTATCAAGGGTAGCCTGTACCGGCCTCTTCGCGGGCACGCCCGCTCCCACAGGGACCCTACAGGCTCTGATACTTGTGCAGTACCTGTGGGAGCGGGCGTGCCCGCGAAGAGGCCGGGACTGTGTTACCTATCTGGCCTGGCGAGCCTTCTTCATCTTGAAGGCCACCCACAGCACCAGGATCCACCCCGGAATCAGCATCACCGAGATGCGAATCGGCGGGGTCAGGTACATCACCACCAGGATCAGCACGATGAACGCCAGGCACAGGTAGTTGGTGACCGGGTGCCCCCAGCTTTTGTAGAACGGGGTAATCCCGGCCGCCAGCTTGGCCTTGCGGAACTTCAGATGGGTGATGCTGATGCTCGCCCAGTTGATCACCAGCGCCGACACCGCCAGGGCCATCAGCAAACCAAAGGCTTCACCCGGCATCAGGTAGTTGATCAGTACGCACAGCCCGGTGGCGAAAGCCGACACACCCAATGCGGTCAGCGGCACGCCGCTACGGCTTACCTTCAGCAACTGACGCGGTGCGTCGCCCTGGCTGGCCAGGCCGAACAGCATGCGGCTGTTGGCGTACACGCAGCTGTTGTACACCGACAGCGCGGCCGTCAGCACCACGATATTGAGGACGGTCGCCACCAGGTCACTGTCCAGTTCGTGGAAGATCATCACGAACGGGCTGCCACCCTGCACCACCTTCTGCCACGGGTAAAGCGACAGCAGCACCGCCAGGGCACCGATATAGAAGATGAGGATGCGGTACACCACCTGGTTGGTGGCCTTGGGGATGCTCTGACGCGGGTTGTCGGCCTCGGCGGCGGTAATGCCCACCAGCTCCAGGCCACCGAACGAAAACATGATCACTGCCAGTGCCATCACCAGGCCGGAGACGCCGTTGGGGAAGAAGCCGCCGTACTGCCAGAGGTTGGCCACGCTGGCGTCCGGGCCGCCATGGCCGCTGGTCAGCAGCCAGGCGCCGAAGCCGATCATGCTGACGATGGCCACCACCTTGACCAGGGCGAACCAGAACTCCATCTCGCCATAGACCTTCACCTGGGTCAGGTTGATCAGGTTGATCACCACGAAGAAGATCGCCGCCGTGGCCCAGGTGGGGAAGCCGGGCCACCAGTACTGCACGTAGATGCCCACGGCTGTAAGCTCGGCCATGCCGACCAGTACGTACACCACCCAGTAGTTCCAACCCGAAACAAACCCGGCAAACTCGCTCCAGTACTGGTGGGCGAAGTGGCTGAAGCTGCCGGCCACGGGCTCTTCAACAACCATTTCACCGAGCTGGCGCATGATCAGGAAGGCCATCAGGCCGGCAATGGCGTAGCCCAGCAGGACGGAGGGGCCAGCCAGCTGGATGGTCTGGGCAATGCCCAGGAACAACCCGGTACCGATGGCCCCGCCCAGCGCGATCAGCTGGATATGGCGATTCTTCAGCCCGCGCTGTAACCGCTCGGGCGTGCTCTGGTCTTGCATGAAGTGTCCTTTAGCTCAGTGAGGCTGTGTTTTTTGTGTTGTTTGCAGTCAAGGATCTAGATCCATCCGCCCCACTGCAAGATGAAAATACCAATGTTGGTGGTGATCGCCGCCATTAGCGTAGTAATCACGATGATCGACGCCGCCAGCTCATGGTTGCCGTTGGCCGCCCGCGCCATGACGTAGCTGGCCGCTGCGGTCGGGCTGCCGATGTACAGGAACAGGATGCCCAGCTCGGCCCCGCGGAAGCCGCATAGCCAGGCACCGAGGGTGCCGAGCAGCGGTAGCCAGACCATCTTCACCAGGCTGGCGTCGATGGCCAGCCTGCCACTGTCGCGCAGTGCCGCCAGCGACAGCGTGCCTCCGATGCAGATCAGCGCCAGCGGCAGGGTCATCTGCGCCAGGTAATCGCCCGAGGTCAGCAGCCAGTTGGGCAGCGGCACCTGGCCGTACGCCATGGGCGTGGCCACCAGCACACTGATGATCAGCGGGTTGCTGAAGATGCTCTTGCAGATGCTCCACGGGTCGGATTTCAGGTCCGGGCTGTAAACCGCCAGCACCACTGCCGACAGCGAGTTGTACATGAGGATGACCAGGCCGGCGAGCACCGCACCCAGGGAGATGCCGTAGTCGCCGTAGAGACTGGCGGCCAGGGCCAGGCCGATCACACCGTTGTTGCCGCGGAATGCGCCTTGGGTATAGATGCCCCGGTCGGCCAGCGGGCTGCGCCAGATGGCCAGGCCCCAGGCAATGGCGAAGCCGACCAGGGTGGCGACGATGAAATAGAGAAGGACCCCGGGTTTGACCGCCGTGGCCAGGTCGGCGTGATAGATACCGAGGAACAGCAGCGCCGGCATGCACACGTTGAACACCAGCTGCGAGGCGACGCGGTTGAAATTGTCGTCGATCAGGCGAATACGTTTGAGCAGCACGCCCATGAACAGCATGGCGAAGACCGGGGCCGTGATGTTCAGTGTCTGGATAAGAAGGGCGAGCATGCGCAAGCGATCCTGGAGGGGGTTGCCGTTAGGGGGCTAATGATACGCCAACGGCCGGGACTTGCGGGGATCGCGGGGTATTACAGAGAAATTTCTGTCAGTACCGGCCTCTTCGCGGGCTAGCCCGCTCCCACAGGTATTACACAAGCCGCAAGACCTGTGCAGTACCTGTGGGAGCGGGCAAGCCCGCGAAAGGCCGGTACAAGCCCAGCAGGAATCAACGCCGAACCGGGCGCTTCTGCAGCTTGCGCTGCAAGGTCCGCCGGTGCATGCCCAGCGCCCGCGCGGTGGCCGAGATATTGCCTTCGTGCTCGTTCAGCACCCGCTGGATGTGTTCCCACTGCAGGCGGTCGACCGACATCGGGTTTTCCGGCACCAGGGTGTCCAGGTCGGTGTGCTCCGACAGCAGCGCCGCCAGCACATCATCGGCATCGGCCGGCTTGCACAGGTAGTTGCAGGCACCGCGCTTGACCGCTTCCACCGCGGTGGCAATGCTCGAGTAACCGGTCAGGATCACCACGCGCATTTCCGGGTCCAGCTCCAGCAGCTTGGGCAACAGCACCAGCCCGGAGTCACCGTCCATCTTCAGGTCCAGCGTGGCGTAGTCCGGCAGGTCCTGCTGGGCCAGGATCAACCCTTCTTCGGCAGAGCTGGCGGTGCTCACGCGGAAACCGCGGCGGCTCATGGCACGGGCCATGACCCGGGTGAAGGTGGCATCGTCATCCACCAGCAGCAGGTGCGGCAGCTCTTCGCCTTCGACCTGGTTTTCTTCGCTCATCATTCATCTCCTCGCTTGCCATAGGGCAGGCGCAGTTCGGTCAGGGTGCCACCCTGTTCATGACTATAGAGTTTCACCGAACCGCCCGCACGGGTCACGCTGGCCTTGCTCAAGAACAGGCCCAGGCCGAAGCCTTTGCCTTTGGTGGTAATGAAGGGTTTGCCGATGGCTTCGGCGATGGCCGGCGGCACGCCGGGGCCATGGTCACGGATGCTGATGACGATGTCATGGGCGTCCCAGTCCAGGCGCACTTCAAGGTCATCGGGGCAGGCATCGGCGGCATTGTTCAACAGGTTCAACAGCGCCTGGGTCAGGTCCGGCGGCGGGGTCAGGCGCGGCACCTGGCCGTCGCGCAGGCGCTGGAAGCGGTAGCTGGCTTCCGGGCGCATCAGGTGCCAACGGTTGAGCGCCTCGTCCAGCCAGGCCGTCACATCCTGCTCCACCACGGCCAGGCGGCGGTTGGCTTCGGCGGCACGTACCAGCTGTTGCAGGGTTTCCTTGCACAGCTTCACCTGGTCCTGAAGGATCTGCAGGTCTTCCTGCAGCAGCGGGTCGGCGTGGTCCTGGCGCATTTCGTTCAGCAGCACGCTCATGGTCGCCAACGGCGTGCCCAGCTCATGGGCGGCACCGGCGGCCTGGGTAGCCACGGCCAGCAGCTGCTCGTCGCGCAGGCTTTCTTCACGCCGCTCGGAACGCAGCTGCTCCTGGCGGCGCAGCTCTTCGGCCATGCGCGCGGCAAAGAAGGTGATCACTGCGGCGGCCAGGGCAATGCTCAACCACATGCCGTACACCTGCATCTTGTCCCGCGCCATTGGCAGGCCTTCGAGCGGGTAGAACTGCACCAGCAGCAGGCTGTATGCGGTCAGGGCTATGCCGGAAAGGATCAGCGAATACAACCACGGCAAGGTCACCGCGGCGATCGCCAGCGGCACCAGGTAATACGACACGAACGGGTTGGTCGAGCCGCCGGAGTAATACAGCAAGGCACTGTGGATCAGCAGGTCGCAGGCCAGTTGCAGGGCATACTCCAGCTCGGTGACCGGCAACGACAGGCGCAGGCGCAGCGCCGTGAAGGCGCACAGCAGCGAAGACAAGGCCAAGGTGCCGGCCAGCGACAGCCAGGGCAAGGGCAGCAGTTCGGTCCAGTAGGCGACGCCCACGGAGCCGGCCTGGGCAGCCAGGACCAGGACCCGAATGACGGTCAGGCGCCAGAGGTTCTGGCGAGTAGCGGACAGCGGTTGTACGGCGGCGAGCATGAGCTCTCCTGATGAGTGCTCCAGAAAAATCGGCTGGAGTATACCGAAGCCAGGCGCCTCGCTGCAGCGATGCGGCAAAGCGCCACACTTTGTCACAGGTTGATGATGGCACTTTTGAACCCACTACACTGTTGCCGGTCTGATGGGCCATGCGTGGAATGGATGACCACAACCCACGCCTTATATTGCCAAGGAGTACCACATGCAAATCCCACGTCGCGGCACCGCCCTGATCCTGTCCTGCGGCCTGCTCGCCAGCCTGCCGGCGCTGGCTGCCGATGAGCCGCGCTACAATCAGGTCTCGCTGCGTGCCGAAGTCAGCAAGGAAGTGGCGCGTGACCTGATGGTCGTTACCCTGTACAGCGAAGCGCAGAACACCGACCCGGGCAAGCTCGCCAAGCAGATCACCGAAACCATGAACAAGGCCGTACAGCAGTCGCGCCAGGTCAAGGACGTGAAGATCAGCCAGGGCAGCCGCAACAGCTACCCGGTGTATGACAGCAAGGGCCAGAAGATCACCGGCTGGCGCGAGCGCGCCGAGCTGCGCCTGGAAAGCGCCAACTTCCCGGCCCTGTCGCAGCTGACCGCCGACCTGCTGCAAGAGCTGAAGATGGGTGGCATGGACTTCTCCATCGCCCCGGCCACGCGCAAGGCCAGCGAGGATGCACTGCTCAAGGATGCCGTGGATGCCTTCAAGGCGCGCGCCCAGCTGGCGACCGAGGCGCTGGGTGGCAAGGGCTACAAAGTGGTCAGCCTGAACCTCAACAGCAGCGGTTACCCACGCCCGTACCTGCGCAGTGCACCGATGGCGATGAAGGCCATGGGTGCTGATGAGTCGGCACCGGCGCCGGATATCGAGGCCGGGACCAGTGAAGTGAGCATGAATGCCGATGGCCTGATCGAAGTGCAGATGCCTTGAGTTCGCCGGGGGCGCGTTGCGCCCCTATCGCCGGCAAGCCAGCTCCCACAGATACACCACAGGTTTCAGCCCTTGTGTTGTACCTGTGGGAGCTGGCTTGTCGGCGATGAGGTCAGTCGAAAAACGCAGATTCAGACCTTTCCTACGCACCAAATAGGTGCTTCCTACACTAACCCCGCCTCGAAATATCCCGCAAAAAGCCATCATTTTGCCTACGCAAACGTTTAACTTCTTCGAAAGTTATATCAATGCGACATCCATGTACGACCGTACCACTTTTCTGACGTCAACTATCCCTCTGCATATTGCATTGGGAACAGCCCCTGCATAAGTATCCGCAGGTCGGCTCACGAGGCCACCTCAATCGAAAAATGACAACAATGAGGCCACCATGCTCAAACACGCAGTCATTCCGTTCCTGCTAGGCGCAGGCTTGCTCTCCGGCGCACCGTCGGCCCTCGCCGCGTCCAACCTGGTGTTCTGCTCCGAAGGCAGCCCGGCCGGCTTCGACCCGGGCCAATACACCACAGGGACTGACTTCGACGCCTCGGCCGAGACCGTGTTCAACCGCCTGACCCAGTTCGAACGTGGCGGCACTGCAGTCATCCCGGGTCTGGCGACCAAGTGGGAAGTCTCCGACGACGGAAAGACCTACACCTTCCACCTGCGCGAAGGGGTCAAGTTCCACACCACCGACTACTTCAAACCCACCCGCAACTTCAACGCCGACGACGTGCTGTTCACCTTCAACCGCATGCTCGACAAGAACCACCCGTTCCGCAAGGCCTACCCCACCGAGTTCCCGTACTTCACCGACATGGGCATGGACAAGAACATCGCCAAGCTGGAGAAGCTCGACGAGCAAACGGTCAAGTTCACCCTCAACGAAGTCGACGCCGCATTCATCCAGAACCTGGCCATGAGCTTCGCCTCGATCCAGTCCGCCGAATACGCCGACCAGCTGCTCAAGGACGGCAAGGCCGCCGACATCAACCAGAAGCCGATCGGCACCGGCCCGTTCGTGTTCAGCAAGTACCAGAAGGACGCGCAGATCCGCTTCAAGGGCAACAAGGACTACTGGCAACCCGATGACGTGAAGATCGACAACCTGATCTTCGCCATCACCACCGACGCCTCGGTGCGCATGCAGAAACTGAAGAAGAACGAGTGCCAAGTCACCCTCTTCCCGCGCCCGGCCGACATCCAGCCGCTGAAGCAGGACCCCAAGCTGCAGATGCCGCAACAAGCTGGCTTCAACCTCGGCTACATCGCCTACAACGTGATGGACAAGGTCAAGGGCAGCAACGAGGCCAACCCGCTGGCCCAGCTGAAAGTCCGCGAAGCGCTGGACATGGCCGTGGACAAGAAAAAGATCATCGAGTCGGTCTACCAGGGCGCCGGCCAACTGGCGGTCAACGCCATGCCGCCGACCCAGTGGTCCTATGACGACAGCATCAAGGACGCCTCGTTCGACCCTGAGAAAGCCAAGCAGCTGCTCAAGGAAGCCGGCATCAAGGAAGGCACCGAAATCACCCTGTGGGCGATGCCCGTGCAACGCCCGTACAACCCCAATGCCAAGCTGATGGCCGAGATGCTGCAATCCGACTGGGCCAAGGTCGGCATCAAGGCGAAGATCGTCAGCTATGAATGGGGCGAGTACATCAAGCGCTCCAAAGGCGGCGAACAAGGCGCCATGCTGATCGGCTGGAGCGGTGACAACGGTGACCCGGACAACTGGCTGGGCACCCTGTACGGCTGCGACGCCATGAGCGGCAACAACTTCTCCAAGTGGTGCTACAAGCCCTACGACGACCTGATCAAGCAGGCCAAGGCCACCTCCGACCAGGCCAAGCGCACCGAGCTGTACCAGCAGGCACAGCACATCCTCAAGGAGCAGGTGCCGATCACCCCGATCGCCCACTCCACCGTGTACCAGCCCATGAGCGCCAAGGTGAAGGACTTCAAGATCAGCCCGTTCGCGCTGAACTCCTTCTACGGCGTCAGCGTGGACAAATAGGCTAGCCAAGGCACCCGCCGAGCGGCGGGTGCCCCGCCATCCTCGTACCCTTTCATGTCGTCCCGCCGCCATCCGCAGCGGGGTCGGCGACCTGTTGCCGCCATTCGTACCCCGAGGCGGCGCAAACAGACGTAAAAGGACTTTCCATGCGCCATACCACCCGCCTTTCCGCCCTGCTGGCCCTGGGCCTGATCAGCCAGTCGCCGGCCCTGCTGGCCAACAACCTGGTGTTCTGCTCCGAAGGCAGCCCGGCCGGCTTCGACACCGCCCAGTACACCAGCGCCACCGACAACGATGCCGCCGAACCGCTCTACAACCGCCTGGTCGAGTTCGAACGCGGCGGCACTGCCGTGCACCCTGCCCTGGCGACCCGCTGGGAGGTGTCCGAGGATGGCCTGCGCTACACCTTCCACCTGCGCGAAGGGGTGAAATTCCACAGCAACAAGGCCTTTGCACCGAGCCGCGACTTCAACGCCGACGACGTGCTGTTCACCTTCAACCGCATGCTCGACAAGAACCACCCGTTCCGCCAGGCCTACCCGACCGAGTTCCCCTATTTCATCAGCATGGGCCTGGACAAGAACATCGCCCGTGTCGAAAAGACCGATCCACTGACCGTGGTGTTCACCCTGAACAGCGTCGATGCCGCGTTCATCCAGAACCTGGCCATGAGCTTCGCTTCCATCCTGTCTGCCGAATACGCCGAACAGTTGATGGCCAGCGGGCGCCCCAGCGACATCAACCAGCAACCGATCGGCACCGGCCCGTTCGTGTTCCAGCGTTATCAGAAGGATTCGCAGATCCGCTACAAGGGCAACAAGGCCTATTGGTCACCGCAGGACGTGAAGATCGACAACCTGGTGTTCTCGATCAACATCGACCCTTCGGTGCGTATCCAGAAGCTGCGCCGCAACGAATGCCAGGTCACCCTGCACCCGCGCCCCGCCGACCTGCCGGCGCTCAAGGCCGACAGCAAACTGCAGGTGCTGCAGCAACCTGGCTTCAACCTTGGCTATATCGCCTACAATACCCAGCACCCACCGTTCGACCGCCTGGAAGTGCGCCAGGCGATGGACATGGCAGTGAACAAGCAGGCGATCATCCAGGCCGTGTACCAGGATTCCGGCCAGCTGGCAGTCAACGCCATGCCGCCGACCCAGTGGTCCTATGACAACAGCCTCAAGGATGCCCCCTTCGACCCGGAAAAGGCCAAGCAGCTACTGCAGCAGGCCGGGGTCAAGCCGGGCACCGAGATCACCCTGTGGGCCATGCCGGTGCAGCGCCCGTACAACCCCAACGCCAAGCTGATGGCGGAGATGCTCCAGGCCGACTGGAGCAAGCTCGGCTTCAAGGTAAGCATTGTCAGCTACGAATGGGGCGAGTACCTCAAGCGCATGAAAAGCGGCGAGCACGATATCGCCCTGATCGGCTGGACCGGGGACAACGGTGACCCGGACAACTGGCTGGGCACCCTCTACAACTGCGATGCCATCGGCAGCAACAACTACTCGCTGTGGTGCGATCCGCAGTACGACAGCCTGGTCAAGCAGGCCAAGCAGGTCACCGACCGCACGCAGCGCACCGCCCTGTACCAGCAGGCCCAGCAGCGGCTCAAGCAACAGGTGCCGATTACCCCGGTGGCGCACTCCACGGTCAACCAACCGCTCAGCGTCAAGGTTTCCGAGTTCAAGGTCAGCCCGTTCGGGCGCAACGACTTTTCCGGTGTGAGTGTTGATTGATCTTTAGCCCTCAAGGGCCTCTTCGCGGGTAAACCCGCTCCCACAGGTACGGCGCACATGCCGAAACCTGTGGTGCCCCTGTGGGAGCGGGTTTACCCGCGAAAGGGCCGGCACAGCCAACACAACGCCCCGATTCTGCCCGGTGACCCCGGGCAACCCTGGCAACACCGCAGCAAGAAGCCCGGCCCACAAGGCCAGGCAATAACTAGAAGAACAGAAAGGGAGCTTTAACCTTGAGACTATTCACCTTGACCGCACTGGCGTTATCCATCAGTGCCTTATCCACCGTGACCCAGGCCGACCCGCAAAGCCAGGAATACGTGCCCATCACCCTCAAAGGCAGCAGCGAGCAGGAGCAGGCCAGCGGCTTCGTCGACGGCCAGAGCCTGTCCGGCAGCACCCGCAACTGGTACGCCCGCGAGCGCGCCGCACGCGCCCCGCTGTGGAAGTACTACAAGAGCGACGGCACCCGCCACGACACCCACAGCCGCGAGAACTGGGTGCAGGGCACCATCCTCAACTACAGCTCCGGCTTCACCCAGGGCACCGTCGGCTTCGCCGTCGAAGCCGCCGGCTACAATGCCATCGCCCTGCTGCAGAACCGCGAGGACGTCGCCGGCCCCAACAACCGCACCCTGACCCACAGCGACGGCGACCCGGTCGGCCAGTGGAGCAAGATGGGCCTGGCCAACGTCAAGGCGCGGGTGTCCAACACCACCCTCACCGTCGGCCGCCAATCGGTGGACACGCCGATGATTGCCTACATCGGCAACCGCGCCCTGCCCTCGAGCTTCCAGGGCGCGTTTTTGCACAGTGCCGAATTCGACAACCTGAGCTTCGACCTGGGCACCTTCGACCGCGTCTCGCCACGTACCGAACAGAGCCTCAGCAAGTTCCGCACCGAGTACAGTGCCACTGGCGTGGAAACCGACCGCGCCAGCACCGCCGGCATCAACTACCAGCCGTTCAAGAGCCTGAGCACCAGCCTGTACGCCACCAAGGTCGACGACTTCTGGAACCAGTACTACTTCGGCGCCAACCACGTGCTCGGCGACAGCGCAGTGCTCAGCCTGAGCACCGGCCTGAACTACTACAAGACCGTCGACGCCGGCAGCAAGAAGATGGGCGAGATCGACAACGACACCTACAGCCTGTCGTTCGGCCTGACCCACCAGGCCCACACCCTCAGCGCCTCCTGGCAGCAGGTCAACGGCAACGAGTACTTCGACTACCTGCACGAAACCAACGGCATCTACCTGGCCAACTCGCTGCTGTCGGACTTCAACGGCCCCAACGAAAAATCGCTGCAGATTTCCTACGTGCTGAACATGGCGCCGTACGGGGTGCCAGGCCTGAAGTTCAACCTGTACAACGCCCGCGGCTGGGGCATCGATGGTACCCATTACCGCGGCACCGCCTACGACGTGAACGGCCTGGATGGCGAAACCCACTACGAGTGGGGCTTCGGCACCAGCTACGCGGTACAGAGCGGGCCGCTGAAAGACACCAGCATCCGTGCCACCTACACCGCGCACCGCGCCAGCAAGGCCCAGGGCGATGGCAGCCTGGATGAGTTCCGGGTGGTTACCACCATTCCATTCAACATTCTCTGACCGCCGGCGCCACGGCCTGCTTCGCTGCGGGTCGTGGCGGCTACGCTGGAATCAATGCAAGCAGGGAGTCCACCCATGCAGAGAGCTTTCATGAAATCGCTACCGCTACGCCTCGCCCTGGCAGCGCTGGTACTGGGCAGCGCCACGCAGCTGGCAGCCAAGCCGCTGGTAGTGTGCACCGAGGCCAGCCCGGAAGGGTTCGACGTTGTCCAGTACACAACAGCAGTCACTTTCGATGCTGCTTCCGAAACGCTGTTCAACCGCCTGGTCGACTTCAAGCCTGGTACCACCGACGTCCAGCCGGCCCTGGCCGAAGGCTGGGACATCTCGCCGGACGGACTGACCTACACCTTCCACCTGCGCCGAGGAGTGAAATTCCACAGCACCGACTACTTCAAGCCCACTCGCGAATTCAACGCCGATGACGTGCTGTGGAGCCTGCGCCGCCAGCTCGACCCGGCGCACCCATGGCACGACAAGACCAGTGTCGGCTACCCGTACTTCGAAAGCATGGCATTCAAGAGCCTGCTCAAGTCGGTGGACAAGACCGACGATCACACCGTAGTGATCACCCTAACCCGCCCCGAGGCACCGTTCCTGCGGGACATGGCCATGGGCTTCACCTCGATCTACTCCGCCGAATACGGCGACCAGTTGCTCAAGGCCGGCAAGACCGCCGAGCTGAACAGCAAACCGATCGGCACCGGCCCGTTCATCTTCCAGCGCTATAACAAAGACGCCCAGGTCCGCTTCAAGCCCAACCCGGACTACTTCCGCGGCAAGCCACCAGCCGACGCCCTGATATTCGCTATTGCCACCGACAGCAATGTGCGCTTGCAGAAGCTTCGTGCCAATGAATGCCAGGTCGCGTTGTACCCAAAGCCGGAGGATGTGCCGTCGATCAAGGCAGACCCCACGCTAAAGGTGGCCGAGACCGAAGCTCTGGTCACCGGCTACATCTCGATGAATACCCAGCACAAGTACCTGAGCGATGTGCGTGTGCGCAAAGCCATCAACATGGCCTTCGACCGCCAGACCCATGTCGACCAGCTGTTCGGCAAAGGTAACGCTCAGGTGGGGGTGAACCCGTACCCCCCGAGCATGATCGGTTACAACAGAGAGAACAGGAACCCGCCCCGCGACTTGGCCAAGGCCCGTGAACTGCTCAAGGAAGCCGGGGTGCCGGAAGGCACAGTGATCACCCTGTTCACCCGCAACGGTGGCGGCCCGACCAACCCCAATCCGCGGTTGTCCGCCGAGATGCTGCAAGCCGACCTCAAGCAGATAGGCCTGAAGCTGGATATCCGCGTGATGGAATGGGCCGAAATGCTGCGCCGGGCCAAGAAGGGCGAAGCCGACCTGGTGTCCACGGGCTGGGCGGGTGACAACGGCGACCCGGACAACTTCCTCAGCCCCCTGCTCAGTTGCGATGCCGTCAAGAGCGGCGAGAACTACGCCCGCTGGTGCAACCCGCAATTCCAGGACCTGATCAGCCGGGCCCGCGAGGTGATCGACAACGACGAGCGCGCAAGGCTCTATAGCGAGGCATTGAAGGTGTACGATGATGACCAACCCTGGATCAGCATGGCTCACCCGAAGGTGTTCACGGCCATGCGTGACAACGTGGAGGGCTACATAGTCAGCCCTCTGACCAACAACAACTTCGCCACCACCAAGGTGAAGTAGAACAACAACGACCGCCGGCAACCCACACGGGGACCGGCGGCACCCCGTAGCGTGCTGCTAGCCGCACGGCCTGATGAGGTAACCCAGACAATGTTGAGCTTTATTGCCCGGCGCCTTGGCCTGCTGATACCGACCTTTTTCGGTATCACCTTGCTGACCTTCGCGCTCATACGCCTGATCCCCGGCGACCCGGTGGAAGTGATGATGGGCGAGCGCAGGGTCGACCCCGAAATGCATGCCCAGGCCATGGAGCGCCTGGGCCTGAACAAGCCGCTGCCGGTCCAGTACCTGGACTACGTCGGCAAGCTGGCCCAGGGTGACCTCGGTGAATCGCTGCGCACCCGCGAGAGCGTGTGGAGCGAGTTCCTCACCCTGTTCCCGGCCACCCTCGAACTGGCCTTTGCCGCCCTGTTGTTCGCCGGCATCGTCGGCCTGCTGGCCGGGGTGATCGCCGCGCTCAAGCGCGGATCGCTGTTCGACCACGGGGTGATGGGCATTTCCCTGGCCGGTTACTCGATGCCGATCTTCTGGTGGGGCCTGATCCTGATCATGTTCTTCTCGGTAAGCCTGGGCTGGACCCCGGTGTCCGGGCGCATCGACCTGCTCTACGACATCGAGCCGAAGACCGGCTTCATGCTCATCGACACCCTGCTCAGCGACGAGGAAGGCGCGTTCAAGGACGCGGTGATGCACCTGATCCTGCCGGCCATCGTGCTGGGCACCATCCCGCTGGCGGTGATTGCCCGCATGACCCGCTCGTCGATGCTCGAAGTGCTGCGCGAGGACTACATCCGCACCGCCCGCGCCAAAGGCCTGTCGCCGGCCCGCGTGGTGTTCGTGCACGGCCTGCGCAACGCGCTGATCCCGGTACTGACCGTATTCGGCCTGCAGGTCGGCACGTTGCTGGCCGGTGCGGTGCTGACCGAAACCATCTTTTCCTGGCCGGGCATCGGCAAGTGGCTGATCGAAGCCATCGGTGCCCGTGACTACCCCGTGGTCCAGAACGGCATCCTGTTGATCGCCTGCCTGGTGATCCTGGTCAACTTCGTCGTGGATATCCTCTACGGCCTGGCCAACCCACGCATCCGTCATCAGCGCTGAGGCCTTCGCCATGACTAGCCCGATTCCGAAATCCGTCACACCGGTCAGCCCGGTGGACCAGAGCCTGCTCTACCCCTCGCCATACAAAGAATTCTGGCAAGCCTTCGCCCGCAACAAAGGCGCGGTGATGGGCCTGGCCTTCATGTGCCTGGTAGTGTTCTGCGCGCTGTTCGCGCCATGGGTCGCCCCGCATGACCCGAGCGAGCAGTACCGTGAATTCCTGCTGACCCCACCGGTGTGGCTCGAAGGTGGCAGCTGGCAGTTCATCCTCGGCACCGACGAACTGGGCCGCGACCTGCTTTCGCGGCTGATCCAGGGCGCGCGGCTGTCGCTGCTGATCGGCCTGTCGTCGGTGGTGATGTCGCTGATCCCTGGCATCCTGCTGGGCCTGCTGGCCGGTTTCTTCCCACAACTGCTCGGCCCGTCGATCATGCGCCTGATGGACGTGATGCTGGCCCTGCCCTCGCTGCTGCTGGCAGTGGCCATCGTCGCCATCCTCGGCCCAGGCCTGATCAACACCGTGATCGCCATCGCCATTGTGTCGTTGCCATCCTACGTGCGCCTGACCCGCGCCGCCGTGATGGGCGAGCTGAACCGCGACTACGTCACCGCCGCACGCCTGGCCGGTGCCGGGCTGCCACGGCTGATGTTCGTCACCGTGCTGCCCAACTGCATGGCACCGCTGATCGTGCAGGCCACCCTCAGCTTCTCCTCGGCCATCCTCGACGCCGCCGCCCTGGGCTTCCTTGGCCTTGGCGTACAGCCGCCGACCCCGGAGTGGGGCACCATGCTGGCTTCGGCCCGTGACTACATCGAGCGCGCCTGGTGGGTGGTGAGCCTGCCCGGCCTGACCATTCTGCTCAGTGTGCTGGCAATCAACCTGATGGGCGACGGCCTGCGCGATGCGCTGGACCCGAAACTCAAGAACGCCGCCTGAGGAGAACGCCATGTCACTGTTGCAGATCAACAACCTGAACGTGCGCTTCGGCGACGCCAATGCGGTACCGGTGGTCGATGGCCTGGACCTTACGGTGGAGGCCGGCGAGATCCTGGCCATCGTCGGCGAATCCGGCTCGGGCAAGTCCGTGACCATGATGGCCCTGATGGGCCTGATCGACGCCCCCGGGCGCATCACCGCCGACTCGCTCACCTTCGACGGCACCGACATGCTCAAGCTCAGCGGTCGCCAGCGACGCAAGGTGGTGGGCAAGGACATCGCCATGGTCTTCCAGGACCCGATGACCGCGCTCAACCCCAGCTACACCGTGGGCTACCAGATCGAGGAAGTGCTGCGCCAGCACCTGGGCCTGAAGGGCAAGGCCGCGCGCCAGCGTGCCCTGGAGCTGCTGAAAAAGGTCGAGATCCCGGCTGCGGAAAGCCGCCTGGACGCCTACCCGCACCAGCTGTCCGGCGGCATGAGCCAGCGCGTGGCGATTGCCATGGCGATTGCCGGCGAGCCCAAGCTGCTGATTGCCGACGAACCCACCACTGCGCTGGACGTGACCATCCAGGCGCAGATCATGGAGCTGCTGGTCAACCTGCAGAAGGAGCGCAACATGGCGCTCATCCTGATCACCCACGACCTCGCCGTGGTCGCCGAAACGGCCAGGCGGGTGTGCGTGATGTACGCCGGCCAGGCCGTTGAAGTGGGCCAGGTGCCGGAGCTGTTCGACGTGCCCGCCCACCCCTACAGCGAAGCGTTGCTGGCGGCGATCCCCGAGCACAGCATCGGTGCCGAACGCCTGGCCACCCTGCCCGGCATCGTCCCCGGCCGCTACGACCGCCCCGTGGGTTGCCTGCTGTCACCGCGCTGCCCGTACGTGCAGGACAACTGCCGGCGCCAGCGCCCGCCCCTCGATCCCCAGGCCCATGGCTTGGTGCGTTGCTTCTACCCGCTGAACCAGGAGGTGGCGTGATGGCCGTCGTTCTATCCGCCCGGGAGCTGACCCGGCATTACGAAGTCTCCCGCGGGCTGTTCAAGGGCCACGCCCTGGTCCGCGCGCTGAATGGCGTGTCGTTCGAACTGGAGGCCGGCAAGACCCTGGCCGTGGTCGGCGAGTCCGGCTGCGGCAAGTCGACCCTGGCCCGCGCACTGACCCTGATCGAAGAGCCGTCGTCCGGCTCGCTGCAAATTGCCGGCACCGAAGTGAAAGGCGCCAGCAAGAGCGAGCGCAAGCAACTGCGCCGCGACGTACAGATGGTGTTCCAGAGCCCCTACGCCTCGCTCAACCCACGGCAGAAGATTGGTGACCAGCTGGCCGAGCCGCTGCTGATCAACACCTCGCTGAGCAAGGCCGAGCGGCGAGAAAAGGTGCAGAAGATGATGGAACAGGTCGGCCTGCGCCCCGAGCATTACCAGCGCTACCCGCACATGTTCTCCGGTGGCCAGCGCCAGCGTATCGCCCTGGCCCGGGCAATGATGCTGCAGCCCAAGGTGCTGGTGGCGGACGAGCCGACCTCGGCACTGGACGTGTCGATCCAGGCCCAGGTGCTGAACCTGTTCATGGATTTGCAGAAGGAGTTCAACACCGCCTACGTGTTCATCTCGCACAACCTGGCGGTGGTGCGGCATGTGGCCGATCAGGTGCTGGTGATGTACCTCGGCCGGCCTGCGGAGATGGGGCCGAAAGAAGATATCTACGAAAGGCCGTTGCACCCGTATACCCAGGCGCTGCTGTCGGCGACGCCGGCGATTCACCCGGACCCTTTGAAGCCGAAGATCCGTATTGCCGGGGAGTTGCCCAACCCGCTGAACCCGCCGGATGGGTGTGCGTTTCACAAGCGCTGCCCGTATGCGACCGAGCGGTGTGCCAAGGAGGTGCCGGCGTTGCGGCAGGTGAGTACGCGGCAAGTGGCTTGTCACTATGCCGAGCAGTTTCTTTAGCCTTTAGATAGCCGGGGCTGCGTTGCAGCCCATCGCGACACAAGGCCGCTCCTACAAGGGACCGCGATCTCCTGAGCGGCCTTGTGTCGCGATGGGCCGCAAAGCGGCCCCAAAAATCTCAATGCATGAAGAACCAGATCAGGATAATCACCGGAATCGGCACCCCAATCATCCAGAGCAGTATCGAGCGCATGGCCTTTCTCCTTGTTCGATGTTGAACAGACCGGTGCACTCGCCATGCCATCCCTGTCAAAAAATCACTCTCAACCGAATCAACGGCTTACTCCCCAAGCCGCTTGAAAAAACCGTGCAATATGCCGGATCCGCACCCTTGCAGCTGGGTGTTCTGCAATGCACTATCAGGCTCATGACCGCCACCACCCTCCCCGACGGCCCCGAGCAGACCCCGCTCACCGCCGACACCGTGCTGCGCTACCACCTGTGCTGGAAGCACCGCGACCTCGACGGCGTCATGGCGCTCTACCACCCCGACATCCAGTACCACGACTTCTTCCAGAACCGCGTGCTCGGCTACCAGGAACTGCGTGACTACGTACGCGCCTGCCTGCCCCATGAAGCCGGCGAAGATATCGTGCACAGCGACCGCATCCGCGTCGACGGCTGTACCGCGTTCATCCAGTACCAGGTCACGGTCCAAGGCGGCGACGGTCTGGTGGCGTTCCAGTCCAGCGAGGCGATTACCGTGAAGGGCGGCCTGATCTGGCAGGTCAACGAATACGCCACGCTGGTCCGCCGGAGCAGCAGTGGCCATGCCAGCAGCGGCCCGCGCCCGGCCACCAGCCGCCTGGGCCTGTCACCCCGACAGCTGTCGACCATGGCCCAGGACCTGGAACACTACTTCCAGCGCCAGCGCCCCTACCTGGACCCGGAGCTGGACCTGCAGCAGGTGGCCGACGCCAGCGGCTACAGCCGCAACCAGATCTCCTACCTGCTCAACCAGGTGCTCGGGCAAAGCTTCTACCGCTACGTCAACCAGGCCCGCCTGCAGCACCTGATGGCCAGCCTCGACGACGACAGCATCGAAGCCACGATCGACGAGCTGGCGTTCAATGCCGGTTTCAACTCGTTGTCGGCGTTCTACAAGTGTTTTCGCGAACACACCGGGCTTACGCCCAAGGCGTACCTGAAGCAAATTTCCCTGCGTGCACGCACGTAGGACAGCCGCCCGTCGACACCACTAGGATCGCCCACAGACCTTGACGGATGTGGAGCCGAACCCGATGCAACCCCTGCGCACGCTCAGCCTGTGGATGGACCAGCTCGACGAGCCGTTGTGCGCCCGCCCGGCCCTGCGCGAGGACCTGGACGCGGATGTGTGCATCATCGGCGCTGGCTACACCGGCCTGTGGAGCGCCTACTACCTCAAGCGCCAGGCGCCACAGTTGAACATCGCGGTAATCGACGCCAACATCGCCGGCTTCGGCGCCTCGGGGCGCAACGGCGGCTGGCTGATGGGCAACCTGCTCGGCGAAGACCGCCTGCTGGCCACCCTGTCGCCGCAACAGCGCCGCGCCAGCATCGACCTGCTGCATGGCATTCCCGATGAAGTACACCGCGTGCTGCATCGCGAGAGCATCGACTGCGACTACCGCAAAGGCGGCGTGCTGTACTGCGCCGCGCGCTACCCGGAACAGGAGCGCAGCCTGCGCGCCTACCTCGACGACCTTTATCGCCAAGGCATGACCGAGGACGACTACCGCTGGCTACGCCCCGAACAGCTTGACGCTCAGTTGCGGGTCAGCAATGCCTATGGCGCCATCTACAGCCCGCACACCGCAACCATCCAACCCGCCAAGCTGGCGCGTGGCCTGGCCCGGGCGGTAGAGGCGCTGGGCGTACCCATCTACGAAAACACCCCAGCCATCGACTGGCAGCCGGGTGAGGTGCGTACCCCGTTGGCGCGCATCCGTTGCCAATGGATGGTACCCGCCGTGGAGGGCTACGCCGCCAGCCTGCCGCCACTGGGCAAACATCAGCTGCCGGTACAGAGCCTGTTGGTGGCCACCGAACCACTGCCGGAGGCCACCTGGGAACAGATCGGCCTGAACCAGGGCCAGGCGTTCAGCGAAAGCAGCCGCCAGGTCACTTACGGCCAGCGCACCGCCGACAACCGCCTGGTATTCGGCGCCCGTGGCGGCTACCGCTTCGGTGGCCGCCTGCGCGAAAACTTCAACCTCGACGAACAGGAAATCGAGCTGCGCCGCTACCTGTTCAGCGAGTTGTTCCCGCAGCTGAAGCACGTGCGTATCACCCATTCCTGGGGCGGCAACCTGGGCATGGCTCGGCGCTTCCGCCCACACATGCTCTGCGACCGCCAGCGCGGCATCGCCCTGGCGGGCGGCTATGGCGGCGAAGGCGTCGGCGCCACCAACCTGGGCGGACGCACCCTGGCGGCGCTGATCCTCAATCAGCACAACGAACTGACCGCGCAACCCTGGGTGCTCGACAACCGCCCGCTTTCAAGCCTGGCCAGTTGGCCACCCGAGCCCTGCCGCTGGCTGGGCTACAACGCGATCATCCAGAGCTTCGTCCACGAGGACCGGACCCTCGCCAACCCCGCCAGCGCGCCTTGGAGGCGGCGCCTGGCCAGCAATCTTGCGGACTTCATGGAAGGCTTCATGCACTGACTTCCCTTTCCCCGACACAGGATTTACCGGTCATGAGCATCACCCATTTCAAGAACACCGACAGCGCCGTGCTCGATAGCTCCAACCCCGTTGCGGTACCACTCGGCGAGCCCGTGGCGGTAACGTCGGTCACCTGCGTGGAACGCAGCGACGACGTCGAAACCGGCATCTGGGAGTGCACCCCCGGGCGCTGGCGGCGGCAGATCGTGCAGCAGGAGTTCTGCCATTTCACCAAGGGCCGCTGCACCTTCACCCCAGACGGTGGCGAGCCGCTGCTCATAGAAGCCGGAGACGCACTGATGCTACCGGCCAACAGCACGGGCGTCTGGGACATCCAGGAGACCGTGCGCAAGACCTACGTCCTTATTTTCTGATCCGCTGATCGCCTGCCTTCGATAACAACACACAAAGCAAGGTAACCCCGACATGCGCACGCTCCTTCTCGCCCCCCTGATGCTGGCCGCCAGCGTGGCCGGCGCCGCCGAAACGGTGAAGATCTACAACTGGTCCAGCTACGTTGCCCCCGACACACTGAAGAACTTCCAGCAAGCCAGCGGTATCGTGCCCACCTACGACGTTTACGACAGCAACGAAACCCTCGACGGCAAGCTGATGACCGGCAACTCCGGCTATGACGTGGTGTTCCCGTCCAACCACTTCATGGCCCGGCAAATCCAGGGCAAAGCCCTGAAGCAGCTGGACAAGTCGCAGTTGCCCAACTGGCACAACCTCAACCCGGTGTTGCTCAAGGCACTGGAGGTCAATGACCCGGGTAACCAATACGGCTTCCCGTACCTGTGGGGCAGCACCGGCATCGGCTACAACGTCGACAAGGTCAAGGCGGTGCTCGGCGACAGCGCGCCAATAAACTCGTGGGACCTGATCTTCAAGCCTGAGTACATGAGCAAGCTGAAAAGCTGCGGCGTCGCCGTGCTGGACAACGGCCCCGAGCTGTTACCGATCGCCCTGCACTACCTGGGCCTGCCGCACCACAGCCAGAACCCGGCGGACTACGACAAGGCCAAGGCGCTGCTGATGCAGGTGCGGCCATACATCAGCTACTTCCACTCATCGAAGTACACCGGCGATCTGGCTAACGGCGATATCTGCGTGGTGGTGGGTTTCTCGGGGGATGTGTTGCAGGCGAAGAATCGTGCCGAGGAGGCGAAGAACGGGGTGAAGGTGGGGTATTCGATACCCAGGGAAGGCGCACCGATGTGGTTCGACATGGTTGCCATGCCGGCCGATGCACCGGATGAGAAGGCCGGGTATGCCTACATGAACTACCTGCTGCAGCCGGAGGTGATGGCCAACATCAGCAACCATGTGCAGTACGCCAACGGCAACCTCGAGGCGGACGGGCTGGTGGAACCAGCGATGAAGGGTAATACGATGATTTACCCGAGCGAGGAAGTAATGGGCAAGCTGTATGCGCTGGAGGCGATGCCGGCCAAGATCGACCGCATTCGGACGAGGATCTGGACCAGTATCAAGGCAGGGAATTGAGACCTGTGTCGTTTCACTGGCCTCATCGCCGGCAAGCCAGCTCCCACAGGGACTGCACAAGCCTTGATAGCTGTGGACATCCATTTGGAATGGAACACCACAAAGCTTCAGGGCTGTGGAGATTCCTGTGGGAGCTGGCTTGCCGGCGATAGGGCCAGATCAGACAACACAAAGTTCTGATCTGGCCTCGAGGATCAGTGGTGCTCGCGGGTAGCGCGGAACTTGATGTCTGGCCAGCGCTCTTCCATCAGCGACAGGTTGACCCGGGTCGGCGCCAGGTAGGTCAGATGCCCGCCACCGTCGATGGCCAGGTTCTCCATGGCCTTGTTCTGGAATTCCTCGAGCTTCTTCTTGTCGTCACAGCCGATCCAGCGGGCCGACCATACGGTGATCGGCTCGTAGGCGCACTCGACCTTGTACTCTTCCTTCAGGCGGCTGGCGACCACGTCGAACTGCAGCACACCGACTGCACCGAGGATGATGTCGTTGCTGCGCTCTGGGAAGAACACCTGGGTAGCACCTTCTTCGGCCAGCTGTTGCAGGCCCTGGCGCAGCTGCTTGGATTTCAGCGGGTCCTTCAGGCGCACGCGGCGGAACAGCTCCGGGGCGAAGTGCGGGATACCGGTGAAGCCCAGCGCCTCGCCTTCGGTGAAGGTGTCGCCGATCTGGATGGTGCCGTGGTTGTGCAGGCCGATGATGTCGCCGGCATAGGCCTCTTCCAGCTGCTCACGCTCGGAGGAGAAGAAGGTCAGCGCATCGCCGATACGCAGGTCCTTGTTGATCCGCACGTGGCGCATCTTCATGCCCTTCTCGTACTTGCCCGAGCAGATACGCATGAAGGCGATGCGGTCGCGGTGTTTCGGGTCCATGTTCGCCTGGATCTTGAACACGAAACCGGTGAACTTCTCTTCCACAGGCTCCACGGTGCGCTCGTGAGCCACACGGCCCAGCGGGCGCGGCGCCCAGTCGACGACGGCGTCAAGCACATGGTCGACACCGAAGTTGCCCAGCGCGGTACCGAAGAACACCGGGGTCAGCTGGCCGTTGATGAACTCTTCCTGGTTGAACTCGTGGCAGGCGCCCTGCACCAGCTCCAGCTGTTCGACGAACGAATCGTACTGGTCGCCCAGGTGGGCACGGGCTTCGTCCGAGTCCAGCTTCTGGATGATCTTGGCTTCGGTGCGCTCGTGGCCGTGGCCCGGGGTGTACACCACGATGTAGTCACCGGTCAGGTGGTACACGCCCTTGAAGTCGCGGTAGCAACCGATCGGCCAGGTGATCGGCGCGGCCTTGATCTTCAGCACGGCTTCGATCTCGTCCAGCAGCTCGATCGGGTCGCGGATGTCGCGGTCGAGTTTGTTGATGAAGCTGACGATCGGCGTGTCGCGCAGGCGGCACACGTCCATCAGGGCGATGGTACGCGGCTCTACACCTTTACCGCCGTCGAGCACCATCAGCGCCGAGTCCACCGCGGTCAGGGTGCGGTAGGTGTCTTCCGAGAAGTCTTCGTGGCCGGGGGTGTCGAGCAGGTTGATCATGTGCTCGCGGTACGGGAACTGCATCACCGAGGTGGTGATGGAGATGCCGCGCTGCTTCTCCATTTCCATCCAGTCGGAGGTGGCGTGGCGGTCGGACTTGCGCGACTTCACGGTACCGGCGACGGCAATGGCCTTGCCCATCAGCAGCAGCTTCTCGGTGATGGTGGTCTTACCGGCGTCGGGGTGGGAAATGATTGCGAAAGTGCGGCGCTTCGCGACTTCGGCGGCCTGGTTGGTCATGGGAAATCGCCTGACTGGGGGATTTAAAAGGGGCGATATCATACCTGAAGTTGGGCCGGGACCAAAACTTGCTGAACCGGCGGTGCCTGTTCCGGCCTCTTCGCGGGTAAACCCGCTCCCACAGGTATCACACCGTCTTTGAAACCTGTGCAGGACCTGTGGGAGCGGGTTTACCCGCGAAAGGGCCCGCCCAGAGGCCACAAATTCGCCAGGCAATCGCTTTATCACGACAAATGGCCAAAGAGCAGTTATTTCAACGCCTACAGCACATTAACCCGCTGCTTTTTCTCGTCAATTTTCCAACCAACCAGTGATTAACGCTGGCCAAATGCCGCCCCAGATGGGAACCTTTACACCCACGGAGACGTCCACTCCCCTGCAACCCGCTTCGGTTGGGGAGCTGGTTTCATCAGCTTTTTCGGGCCCGACGGGGTTCGGCTCATGGCCTGATCGCAGCCTTCGGCGTGCGTCACGCTGCTACTCGCGAACACACCACCCGCCGCCAGGACTGGCCGGCAACCAAGAAGTGTGCTCGCCGACTACACAAGGAGTCCGCCTGTGGCTGAACGCTACGGAAAAGGGCTGTTGGGATGGGCCGCCGTGCTCGTCATCCTGGCCCTGCTGGTCCACTGGATCGGCATCGACACGATCGCGCGGTATCGCGACGATCTTGGGTTCTACCTGCAAGCGCACCTGGTACTGGTGCTGGCTTCGATGGCGGCGGCGCTGGCCGTGGGCATCCCCGCCGGCATTGCGTTAAGTCGACCGCACCGGGTCGACGAAGCCGAGCGCTTCATGCAGTTGTTCAACGTTGGTAACACCATCCCTCCCCTGGCCGTTCTGGCCATCGCCCTGAGTATCCTGGGCATCGGCGCCGGGCCCGCGATCTTCGCGCTGTTCCTCGCCTCCCTCCTGCCTATCGTGCGCAACACCTACGAGGGCCTGAAAAACGTCCCCGCCTCGCTCAAGGAAGCCGCCACCGGCATCGGCATGACCCCGCGCCAGCAACTGTGGCAGGTGGAGCTGCCCAACGCCGTGCCGATCATCGTTGGCGGTGTGCGCGTGGCCCTGGCGCTGAACGTCGGCACCGCACCGCTGGCGTTCCTGATTGGCGCCAACAGCCTGGGCAGCCTGATCTTCCCCGGCATCGCCCTGAACAACCAGCCACAGCTGCTGCTGGGTGCCGCCTGCACCGCACTGCTGGCGCTGGCGCTGGACGCGGCGGTGAGTTTCTCCAGCAAGCGCTGGCTGGAACGTGGCCTGGCCCAATAAAGATAGGGAACGTATGAACAAGAGAATCGCCTTGCTGCTGGGCGCGGCCCTGCTGTTCGCAGGATTTGCCCAGGCGGCGGACAAACCACTGATCCGCATCGGCGCGCGGGTGTTCACCGAACAGACCGTACTCGCCGAAATCACCGCGCAATACCTGCGCGCCAACGGCTATGACGTGCGTGTCACCACCGGCCTTGGCAGCAATATCGCGCGCCAGGCCCAGGAAACCGGCCAGCTCGACCTGATGTGGGAATACACCGGCGTGTCGCTGGTGTCGTACAACCATATCGACGAGCGCATGCCCAGTGCCGAGGCAACCTTCGCCAGGGTGAAGGCGCTGGATGCGAAGAAGGACCTGATCTGGCTGACCCCATCGAAGTTCAGCAACACCTACGCCCTGGGCTTGCCCAAGCAGGTAGCCGAGGCCTATCCGCAGGTCAACACCATCAGCGACCTCAACCAGGTACTGCGTGACGAAAGCCACCGCAACCACCTGGTGGCACTGGACACCGAGTTCGCCAACCGCCCCGATGGCCTGGTCGGCCTGCGCGAGATGTACGGCCTGCCACTGGACCGCCGCAATATCCGTCAGATGGACGGCGGCCTGGTGTACACCGCGATGCGCAACAACCAGGTGTTCGCCGGGCTGGTGTACACCACCGACGGCCGCCTGAACGCCTTCGACCTCAAGCTGCTGGAGGACGACAAGCACTACTTCCCCGACTACACCGCCGCGCCGGTGGTGCGCAAAGCCGTGCTCGACGCCAACCCGCAGCTGGCCGGCCTGCTCAAGCCACTGGCCGAACAGCTGGATGACGCAACCATGCGCCAGCTCAACGCCAAGGTCGATGTCGAGCACCAGAACCCGACTGCCGTGGCCGCCACCTTCCTGCGTGAGCACCCACTGAACAGCGAGGGCCAGCCATGAACCTGATCGATACCTTCAACCACCTGGACTGGGCCCAGGTGCTGCAACTGACCTGGCAGCACATCATGCTGGTCGGCGTCGCCGTGGGCCTGGCGATCATCGTCGGCGTACCGCTGGGCATCCTCATGACCCGCTTCCCGGCCGTCGCCGGCCCATTGCAGGCCAGCGCCACGGTGTTGCTGACCATCCCCTCGATCGCCCTGTTCGGCCTGCTTCTGCCGTTCTACTCCAAGTTCGGCCAGGGCCTCGGGCCGCTGCCGGCGATCACTGCGGTGTTTCTCTACTCACTGCTACCGATCATGCGCAACACCTACCTGGCCCTGACCAACGTCGAGCCCGGCATCCGTGAAGCCGCGCGCGGCATCGGCATGACCTTCGGCCAGCGCCTGCGCATGGTCGAACTGCCCATCGCCGTGCCGGTGATCCTCGCCGGCGTGCGCACCGCCGTGGTGATGAACATCGGCGTGATGACCATCGCCGCCACCATCGGCGCCGGCGGCCTTGGCGTACTCATCCTCACCTCCATCAGCCGCAGCGACATGTCGATGCTGCTGGTCGGCGCCGTGCTGGTCAGCCTGCTGGCAATCATCGCCGACCTGCTCCTGCAAACCCTGCAACGTGCCCTGACTCCAGAAGGACTGCGCTCATGATCGAACTGAAGAACCTCAGCAAAACCTTCAACGTCAACGGCAAGGACGTCAAAGCCGTCGACTCGGTAAGCCTCACCGTCAACGAAGGGGAAATCTGCGTGTTCCTCGGCCCCTCGGGCTGCGGCAAGAGCACTACCCTGAAAATGATCAACCGCCTGATCACGCCCACTTCCGGCCAGGTGTTCATCAATGGCGAAGACACCACCGGGCTGGACGAGGTCACCCTGCGCCGGCACATCGGCTATGTGATCCAGCAGATCGGCCTGTTCCCCAACATGACCATCGAGGAGAACATCACCGTGGTGCCGCGCCTGCTCGGCTGGGACAAACAGAAGTGCCATGAACGCGCCCGCGAACTGATGCACATGATCAAGCTGGAGCCCAAGCAGTACCTGCAGCGCTACCCGCGCGAGCTGTCCGGCGGCCAGCAGCAGCGTATCGGCGTGATCCGCGCCTTGGCGGCGGAAGCGCCGGTGCTGCTGATGGACGAGCCATTCGGCGCGGTCGACCCGATCAACCGCGAGATGATCCAGAACGAGTTCTTCGAGATGCAGCGGGCCTTGAACAAGACCGTGATCATGGTCAGCCATGACATCGACGAAGCGATCAAGCTGGGCGACAAGATCGCCATCTTCCGCGCCGGCAAGCTGTTGCAGCTGGACCACCCGGACACCTTGCTGGCGCACCCGGCGGATGATTTCGTCAGCAACTTCGTCGGCCAGGACAGCACCCTCAAGCGCCTGCTGCTGGTACGTGCGGAGGATGCGGCAGACAACGCGCCATCGGTGAGCCCGCAGACGCCGGTGAGCGATGCGCTGGAGCTGCTGGACGAGCACGACCGCCGCTACGTGGTGGTGACCGATGCGCAGAACAAGGCGCTGGGCTACGTGCGCCGGCGTGACATGCATCGCCAGCAAGGGACTTGTGGCGACTTCCTGCGGCCGTTCAATGCCACGGCGTCGCATGATGAGCATTTGCGCATCCTGTTGTCGCGGATGTACGAGTTCAACCGGGCGTGGCTGCCGGTGTTGGATGCCGAGCAGGTGTTCTTGGGCGAGGTGACGCAGGAGTCGATTGCGGCTTATTTGAGTTCGGGGCGTTCGCGAGGGGCGAAGACCAGCATCGTGTCGCCGGCTGAGGCGGTGGTTTCTTGATCCCTGGGGGCGCTTTGCGCCCCATCGCCGGCAAGCGCGGCTCCCACAGGTCCTCTACAAGCCTACGGGGTGGCGCTGTACCTGTGGGAGCCGCGCTTGCCGGCGATGGGCCGCATAGCGGCCCCGACGATTTCGGCTCAGAACCCTACACTGGCCTGCACATAGAAGGTCCGCGGCTCACCCACATAGATGCCGGCATTGTTGTCGCTGGAGCGGGTGAAGTACTGCTTGTCGAACAGGTTCTTCACCCCTGCCGCCAGCTTCAGGTTGGACATCTGGGGCCCGAATTCATATCCGCCACGGGCATGCCAGGTCACGTAACCCGGAATATCACCGTACTGCCCATCCGCACTCGGCTCGGTGATGTAGTCGCCGTTGAAGCTGCCATCGGCATTGATCCCGGTACCCGGCGCGCGCTGCTTGGATTGGGCGTAGGCATCCAGGTTCCAGGTCCAGTGGTTGACCGCGTAACGCACCCCGGCAGTGGCCACCTGGCGTGAATAGAACGGCAAGTCACGGCCCTCGAAGCCAGGAATGTCCCCTTCATAAGTAGCGCGGGTATAGGTGTAGCCAGCGCTCACCGACAGCCCTTCCAGGCGCGGGTCCAACCCGTCCAGGTCATAGCGCACCGAGGCCTCGATACCCTGGTGCTTGGTCGCGCCGAGGTTGGTCCAGCCCACGTCGTTGCTGATGTACTGCAGTTCGTCATCGAAGTCGATGTAGAACGCCGTCAGCTCACCGGCAAAGCCGCCATTGTCATAGCGGGTACCGATCTCGTAGGTCTTGGCCTTTTCCGGCTCCAGGCCATTGGCCGTGCTGTTGCCAGTACCACCCTGGCCCAGCTGGAAGTACTGCAGGCTACCGAACGAGGTCTCGTAGTTGGCGAACACCTTCCACGCATCGGAGATGTGGTACATCACGCTCAGCGCCGGCAGTGGCTCGTTGCTGGTGATGCTGCGTTTCTTCTCCGGCACCGGCTGGCCGTTGGCACCGAGCACCGGGCGGTCGCGCCAGTCGGTGTTGATATGCTCGAAGCGGATACCTGGGGTGATGGTCCAGTTACCCACGTCGATCTTGTCGTCGATGTAGTAGGCGCTGGCCTCGGTACCACCGCTGCGGTCCTGGAACACATGGCCGTCGGAGGTCGGGGTCGGCGTCGGCACGTTGTCGATCAGCGCCAGGCGGGTCGACTGCTCACGCATCGCTTCCTTCAGGTAGCGGTAGCCCACGCTGACTTCCTGGGTGGTCGGGCCGGCGAAGAAGATCCGCGACAGCCGCGGTTCGATGGCAAAGGTGTGGTAGTTGCGCGGGTACGACGACAGGGTCTTCATGTCGCGCGAGGCAATGGAGCTGCCGCGGAAGCTGTCGGTGTAGTAGGTCAGCACTTCGAACTGGGTGGCGTCGTCGAGCTGGCGCTGCCACTTGAACGACACGTCCTTGCGTCGGCCGGCAAAATAGTCGTAGTCGCGCAGCGACTGGTACGGGTTGCTGTCGTATTGCGCCTGGGTCAGGCCGCCAGGCATGTCGGCGCGGCCGTCGTAGTAGTGGAAGTTGAGCCAGAACTCGTCAACGTCGGTCGGCGCCCAGTGGGTCTTGAGGATGACGTCGTCAATGTCGTTGCCGTTGTTGCTTTCACGGTAGCCGTTGCCATTCACCCCGGTGTACAGCAGCGCCACGCCCATGCCGTTGTCCGCCGTGCCGCCGACGAAGGCCGACTCGGTGTGTTTCCAGCCACCATGCTGGGAGGTTTCCAGGGTGGTGGACAGCTCGGCCGAGGCCTTCTCCGGGATCGCCCGGGTAACGAAGTTGATCACCCCGCCGACGTTCTGCGGGCCATAGCGCACGGAACCGGCGCCACGCACCACGTCGATGCTGTCGAGGTTGCCCGAGGAAATCGGCGCCATCGACAGCTGCGGCTGGCCATAGGGCGCGAAGGCGGCCGGGATGCCGTCGATCAGCACCGTGGAGCGTGGCGACAGGCGCGAAGTCAGGCCGCGAACACCCACGTTCAGCGACAGGTCGCTGCCGCCGGTGCCGTTGGAGTCCTGCACCTGCACGCCCGGGATGCCGCGCAGCACGTCGCGCACGTTCATTGCGCCCTTCTCCACCATCGCCTCGCGGCGTACCACGGTGCGCGCGCCGGGGTGGTTCTGCACCACGCTCTGCTGGGCATCGCCCAGCCAGTCACCCACCACCTTGATGTCGGTGGGCGCCAGCTCCAGGCTGCCGGTGGTGAGGGTGCCATCGGCCTGGGCCGGCTTGACCACCACGGTGCCCTGGGACATCTCGTAGGTCAGGCCGCTGCCTTGCAGCAGCTGCTGCAGCGCCTGCTCGGGCGCCAGCTGGCCGGACACCGCCGGGGCCTGCTTGCCGGCCACCAGCTCGGGGCTGAAGAACAGCTGCAGGTTGGTCTGCTGGCCCAGCTGGTTCAGCGCCGAAGCCAAGGGTTGGGCCTGGATCTGGATGGTGCTGCCGGCCTCTGCGGCCTGGCTGTTGACGGCCACGGCGCTGACCGCCAGGGCCAGCGCCAGGGCGCGGAAGCGTGGGAAGGGCTTGTTGTTGTTCACGTCGTCGAAACTTCCTGGAATACGGAATAAACGCCAACCGCATGCAAATGGAAATGCTTGGCAGTTGCAGCTGGCGGGGAAGACGAACGAGCGGAAAAAAACCTGAATCTATTTCGCGATTATTTCGCGCGAGCCATCTTCATGGGCCTTGATGGCCACCGGCAGGATGCTCGGCAAGGCACGCAGCAGCGCGTCGGTGTCGTCGCTGCTGAAGGTGCTGGACAGCCGCAGCTGGGCGACTTTGCCGGGGGCGACCCGCAGCGGCTGGCTGCGGTAACGCGAGGCTTCGGCCACCACCTCGGCCAGGGTGGCGTTGTCGAACACCAGCCTGCCTTGGCGCCAGGCAGTCAGGGCGCCGGTATTCACCGCATAGGGCGCCGCCACCTGGCCTTGTGCATCTATATGCGAGCCCTGGCCCGCCGTGAGCTGCGCCAGCGAGGCGCCCTTGCCCTGCACACGCACCGAGCCCTGCTCCACCGCCACGCGGGTGCTGGCCGGGTCCAGGCGGACGTCGAAACGGGTACCGGTGACAGTCACGCTGCCCTGGGCGGTGTCGACCACGAACGGCCTGTCACTGTCGTGGGCGACGGTGAACATCACCTCACCCGCCATCAGCCGGACATACCGCTGGCCGGCGCTGAAAGCGACCTGCACTTGCGTGCTGCCGTTGAGTTCAAGGTGCGAACCATCCGGCAGTTCGACCTGGCGGCGTTCGTTGAAGGCAGTCTGCAAGCTGCCCTGGTGATTCAGTTGCTGGTAGTGCCAGCCGCCCCAGCCCAGGCCCAACGCCAGTGCGGCCACGCTGGCGGCCAAGGCCTGGCGCACGAAGCGCCGACGTGGCAACTGGCGTACCGGGGCCGGCTGGCACAGCGCTTCCAGGCGCTGGCGCGGGATGAAATCGGTGGCCTGCCACAGGCGGGCGAGCTGCTGGTACTCATCACGGTGCCGTGCATCGCCTTCCAGCCAGGCGTGCAGCTGCGCCTGCAGCCCGGCATCGCGAGGCGCATCCTGCACCCGGGCGAACCACGCGGCCGCCTGCTCGCGGACGGTATCGGTACCGTGCTGTTTCATCGAAAAGGTCTCCTGACTCATCATGCCGACACATCCAGGTGCTCACGCAGATGCCGGAGCGTGCGGATCATATACTTTTCGACCATGTTCTTGCTCAACCCCATGCGCTCGGCGATCTCGGCCTGGGTCAGGCCTTCGAGCTTCTGCCAGATGAACACCTGCCGGCAATTGAGCGGCAGTTCGGCCAGCGCCCGCTCGACACTGTCGGCCAGCTCCAGCGCATGCACGTAGGCCTCGGGGTCGCCACTGGCGGCCACGCCTTCGTCGAAGGCTTCCAGCTCCAGGGCCTGGCGGCGGTCCTCGCGCCGGAAACCATCCACGGCAATATTGCGTGCGGTCTGGTGCAGGTAGGCGCGTGGCTGCTCGACCTGCTCGCGCGGGTTTTCCAGTACCCGGACAAAGGCATCGTGGGTGAGGTCCTCGGCCTGCTGTCGACTGCGCAACTTGCGCGTCCAGGTGCCGATCAGCTCATGGTAGTGGTCGAGGAAGCCTTTGGGTCCGGACACGGTCGGGGTCATCAGGGAGGCAGACAAGGGTGCGAATAGTAATGTTTCTCATCAAACACGGCAATTCCGCCAGTCGGTAACAAAAAATTTATCGTCTTTTTCATGCACGGCGGTGCCAGGGAAATGTGGCCATAAATATGAACACCTGAGGCCCTTTCGCGGGCACGCCCGCTCCCACAGGAACCGCGAGATGCCTGTGGGAGCGGGCGTGCCCGCGAAGGAGCCAACGCGCTCCATTCCACTATTTTTTACGCTTGAAACACTCCGGGGAACATCAGCCGGTCACATGGGTCGGTTATTCAAATGGCAGGTCGTCGATCCGCGTCGATCACGCCCGGATTGCCTGTTGATTCTGCATTCTTCACGCCCTAAAGTGCGCGCCGAACGTCCATGCTGGAAACGATCCATCCGGCTCAAGTACTGAGTAGGCGAACCAAAGTGGGGATACGGAGGACGTTCAGTTTGCAGCCACTTAAATTTTCAGTTTGCCCATGGAGTCCCTGAGCATGTCGATCCAGGTCGAAGACTATTTCGCGCGTGACACCTTCCAGAAAATGAAGGCGTTCGCCGACAAGCAGGAAACCCCGTTCGTACTCATCGACACCCAGATGATCAGCCAGGCCTACGACGACCTGCGTGCTGGATTCGAATTCGCCAAGGTGTACTACGCGGTCAAGGCCAACCCGGCCGTGGAAATCATCGACCTGCTCAAAGAGAAAGGTTCGAGCTTCGACATCGCCTCGATCTACGAGCTGGACAAGGTGCTGGGCCGCGGCGTCAGCGCCGACCGTATCAGCTACGGCAACACCATCAAGAAGTCCAAGGACATCCGCTACTTCTACGAGAAGGGCGTGCGCCTGTATGCCACCGACTCGGAAGCCGACCTGCGCAACATCGCCAAGGCCGCACCGGGTTCGAAAGTGTACGTACGTATTCTCACCGAAGGCTCGACCACTGCCGACTGGCCGCTGTCGCGCAAGTTCGGCTGCCAGACCGACATGGCCATGGACCTGCTGATCCTCGCCCGCGACCTGGGCCTGGTGCCTTACGGCATTTCCTTCCATGTCGGCTCGCAGCAGCGCGACATCAGCGTGTGGGACGCAGCCATCGCCAAGGTCAAGGTGATCTTCGAGCGCCTGAAGGAAGAAGACGGCATCGAGCTCAAGCTGATCAACATGGGTGGCGGCTTCCCGGCCAACTACATCACCCGGACCAACAGCCTGGAAACCTACGCCGAAGAGATCATCCGCTTCCTGAAGGAAGACTTCGGTGACGACCTGCCGGAAATCATCCTCGAGCCGGGCCGTTCGCTGATTGCCAACGCCGGTATCCTGGTCAGCGAAGTGGTCCTGGTTGCACGCAAGTCGCGCACCGCCGTCGAGCGCTGGATCTACACCGACGTGGGCAAGTTCTCCGGCCTGATCGAAACCATGGACGAAGCCATCAAGTTCCCGATCTGGACCGAGAAGAAAGGCGAGGCCGAAGAAGTGGTCATCGCCGGCCCGACCTGCGACAGCGCCGACATCATGTACGAAAACTACAAGTACGGCCTGCCGCTGAACCTGGCCATCGGCGACCGCCTGTACTGGTTGTCGACCGGTGCCTACACCACCAGCTACAGCGCAGTGGAATTCAACGGCTTCCCGCCGCTGAAGGCTTACTACCTGTAATGCGAAACGGGGCCGAAAGGCCCCGTTTTCATTTGTGCTTTCCTGTACCGGCCCTATCGCCGGCAAGCCGGCTCCCACAGGTACAGCACAGGCCTGGAGGGCATTGATATCCCTGTGGGAACCGGCAAGCCAGCTCCTGCAGGTACAGCACAGGTCTGGAGGACAGTGATATCCCTGTGAGAGCCGGCAAGCCAGCTACTACAGGTACAGCACAGGTCTGGAGGACAGTGATATCCCTGTGAGAGCCGGCAAGCCAGCTCCTGCAGGTACAGCACAGGTCTGGAGGACAGTGATATCTCTGTGGGAGCTGGCTTGCCGGCGATAGGGCCAGCACAGGCAACCTCAGTTCCCTCGCCGTTCGATCTCCTCGGCATACCGCGCCGCAAAGGCCATCAACACCGGCCCCGCCCCCTGCAAGGTCACCAGCGCACTGCGCAGGAAATTCATGTTCCCCTCGACCCGCGCCCGTTCCAGCCAAGGCCCGGCTTCCGCCACCTGCCCACGCTCGACCAGCACCAGCCCCAGGCTGAACATGCCTCGAAAGTCCCCCGCCTCGGCCGAACGCCGATACCAGCGCACCGCCCGTGCAGGGTTGGGCGCCGTGGCGATGCCTTGCTCCAGGTAACGCCCGTACAGGTTCATCGACTTGGCATGCCCCATGTGCGCGGCCTTCTCGTAGCACATCAGCGCCTGCGCCTGGTTGGCCGGTATGCCGCGCCCGGTGGCCAGCAGGTTGCCCAGGTTGTACAGCCCCCAGTCCAGCCCGGCATCTGCCGCACGCGCATAGTGGATGGCCGCCTGTGCCTGGCTTGGCTCACCGCCCCAGCCATGCTCCAGGCAACGCCCCAGCATGTTGTGCGCCATGGCACTGCCGCCCTGCGCGGCGATGCCGAACCAGCGCCTGGCGACGGCGGCATCCGCCTGAATGCCGCGCCCGTCGAGCAGGATCTGCCCCAGCAGCAACTGTGCCTCCACCGCGCCCTGCCCGGCCGCCGCCAGGATCGCCTGGGCGGCCTTGCCAGGGCTTTCTTCCAGCATGGCCTGCAAACCGGCCACATCCACCACTTCCTCACGCCGCAACTGATAGGACACGGTTCAGACCTCGGCCCAGCGGCGCAGCAGGTTGTGGTAGGTGCCGGTCAGCTGTAGCAGTGATGGATGCTCCGGCACATCGGCAGTCAGTTGCTGAATGGCATTGTCCATCTCGAACAGCAATGCCCGCTGGCTGTCCTCGCGCACCAGGCTCTGGGTCCAGAAGAACGCGGCGTAACGCTGGCCACGGGTAACCGGGTTGACCTTGTGCAGGCTGGTGCCGGGGTACAGCACCAGGTCACCGGCGGCCAGCTTGACCTGCTGCACGCCATAGGTGTCCTGGATCACCAGCTCGCCGCCGTCGTAGCTGTCCGGATCGCTGAGGAACAGCGTGGAAGACAGGTCGGTGCGCACCCGCTCCGGGCTGCCCTTGGGCTGGCGCAGGGCGTTGTCGATGTGGAAGCCGAAATTGCCGCCTTCGCGGTAGCAGTTGATCAGCGGCGGGAACACCTTGTGCGGCAAGGCTGCAGACATGAAGCGCGGGGTCTGCCACAGGCGGTCGATCAGCGCACTGCCGATCTCCTTGGCCAGCGGGTGACCTTCCGGCAACTGCAGGTTGTGCTTGGCCTTGGCCGACTGGTAGCCGGCCGTGATCTTGCCGTCGGCCCAGTCGGCCTGCTCCAGCGCCTCGCGGATACGGGCCAGTTCATCGGCGTGAAACAGGCCGGGGATGTGAAGCAGCATGGCGGCAGCACCGTTGGAAAATGTAAAGGCGCCAATGATATTGATTCCCTTTTGCGCTTCACAAGCCCCATTCGCCGCTTAAGACGTTTCAGCTTGATGAAACCGTAAAGGCAAATTGTAAAGATTGTAAATTCTTCACGAATGGTAACGACTCTCAATTGTGAGTCACAATTGCTTACATTAAGATCCGCGGCCTTAACACCTTGGGGAAGGTCCTTAGCAATGCGCCAGTACGTACCATCTGCAGTGAGTTCACCACGCCTGATCGTGTCTGCCATCGGCGTCGCCCTCAGCGCTTCGTCGGCCTATGCCGCCGACCCGGCCGCCAGCAGCGCTATTACCCTCGACGCCACCAGCGTCAACGGCAAGGCTGAACAGGCCAGCACCGATTACAAGGTCGACAAGGCCTCTTCGCAGAAGTACACCGCGCCGCTGGTAGATACCCCGCGCTCGATCACCGTGATCCCGCAGCAGGTGATCAAGGACACCAGCGCCTTGACCCTGCAGGATGCACTGCGCACCGTGCCAGGCATCACCTTTGGTGCAGGCGAAGGCGGCAACCCGCAAGGCGACCGCCCGTTCATCCGTGGCTTCGACGCCCAGGGCGACACCTATCTGGACGGCGTGCGCGACACTGGTGCGCAAACCCGCGAAATCTTCGCCATCGAATCGGTAGAAGTAGCCAAGGGCCCGAACTCGGCCATCGGCGGCCGTGGTGCCGCCGGCGGCACCATCAACCTTGTGAGCAAACGTGCACACCTGGGCAACTCGCTCGATGGCGCCTGGACTTGGGGCAGCGACCAGACCCAGCGCTACACCTTCGATGGTAACTACCAGTTCAGCGATACCGTTGCCGGCCGCTTGAACCTGATGACCCACGAAAGCAACGTCGCCGGCCGCGACAAGGTCAACTACGACCGTTGGGGTATTGCACCATCGCTGGCCTTCGGCCTGGGCACCCCGACCCGCGTGAACCTCGACTACTACCATCTGGAAAGCGACGACCTTCCAGATTCGGGCATCCCATACACCATCCCGACCGGTGGCAACACCGCACGCACCTCGGCGCACCCGAGCAAGCCGACTGACGGCGGCGACAGCGACAACTTCTATGGCCTGACCGGTCGCGATTTCCGCAAGACCCGCGTTGACATCGCAACCATTGGCATCGAGCACGACCTGACGGACTCGCTGACCATCAAAAACACCCTGCGTCACGGCAACAGCATGCAGGACTACATCCTGACTCAGCCTGACGACAGTGTTGGCAACGTCAACAACAATGGGGTCTGGCGTCGCGCCAACACCCGTGTTGGCAACACCGCTACCACAACCAACCAGACCGACCTGTTCGGTGAGTTCTTCGTCGGCGGTTTCAAGAACAATTTCTCCACCGGTATCGAGCTCACCAAGGAAGAGTCCGACCGCCAGAGTTACACCGTCACGCCAAACAGCAAACTCAGCTGCACTGGGCCTGGCAACGGCGGTAGCTGCACCTCGCTGAGCGACCCGAACCCGGATGACGCTTGGGACGGCACGGTCTCGCGCAACTACGCCGGTACCAAAACCAGCGGCAAGACACGTGCGATCTATGCTTTCGATACACTGGAGCTCACGCCCCAGTGGCTGCTGAACATGGGCCTGCGTTACGACCATTTCGATACCAAGTTCCGTACCTACGACGCCAGCGGCGCAACCGTCGTGAACAAGAACGGCGTACCTACCAAAGGTCGCGACAAGAGTGAATTCTTCACAGGCCAGTTGGGTCTGGTCTGGAAGCCTGCCGAGAACGGCAGCATCTATGTTTCCTACGCCACGTCCGCGACCCCACCAGGCGCCATGCTCGGTGAAGGTACCGAAACCAACACTCTGCCAGGCACCACTGACCGCAGCGGCAATATCTTGGGCAGTGACCTGGAGCCGGAAGAGACCACCAACTACGAAGTAGGTACCAAGTGGGACTTGCTGGACGAACGCCTGTCGCTGGCAGCAGCGATCTTCCGCACAGAGAAGGAAAACGCCCGCGTTCAGGTGGACACCACCACCTATGAGAACGTCGGCGAAACTCGTGTACAGGGCATCGAGCTGTCGGCCAGCGGCAAGCTCACCGACAAGTGGCAGGTATTCGCCGGCTACACCTACCTCCAGGCGCGTCAGATCGACGGAGGCCCACTGAACAAGGCTAACGACGGCAACCAGCTGCCAAACACGCCGAACAACAGCGCCAGCCTATGGACCACGTACTCCATTACGCCGAAGCTGACCATCGGTGGCGGTGCGTTCTACGTTGATGACGTGTATGGCAACGTAGCCAATACCACAATGGTCGACAGCTACGTGCGCTACGACGCCATGGCCGCCTACAAGCTGACCAAGAATATCGATCTGCAACTGAACGTGCAGAACCTGACCAACGAGGTGTACTACGACAAGGCCTTCTCCACCCACTTCGCCAACCAGGCGGCGGGGCGGACGGCTCTGTTGACCACCAGCGTCCACTTCTGATGCCGGGATCGGGTTGATCTGTTGAATGGGCTGCGCCTGTGCCGGCCCTTTCGCGGGTGAACCCGCTCCCACAGAGATATCACCGGACCTGAGGTCAGTGCAGTACCTGTGGGAGCGGGTTCACCCGCGAAGAGGCCGGTACAGACAACACAAGCCTGACTGACGAGCCCACCCTGCCCCGTTCATTCCCGTGAGCGGGGCTTTTGCGTATCAAGGCATAATGCACGCCGCGCAGTGTGCGGCAGAAACACAAGGTGATCATGTGGTGAAGAAGACGCTGTTCCAATTGCACTGGTTCTTTGGCATCACCGCTGGCCTGGTGCTGGCCTTGATGGGTATCACCGGGGCCTTGTACTCGTTTCAGGAAGAACTGCTGCGCGCGCTGAATGCCGATGTCCTGAAGGTCCAGGTGCGCCCGGAGGGCGTGCTGCCCCCGGCCGAACTGGTCCAGCGGGTCGAGGCCCAGCAGCACGACAAGGTGGCGATGCTGTGGGTCGATGTACGCGAAGGCAACGCCGCACGCGTCTTCTTTACCCCACCGCCAGGCGAGCGCCGTGGCCAGCTGCGCTATGCCGACCCGTACACCGGCGAACTCAAGGGAGAAGTGGCCGGGCAAGGCTTCTTCAACCTCATGCTCAACCTGCACCGCTTCCTGGCCATGGGCGACAGCGGCCGGCAGATCACCGGTGCCTGCACCCTGATGCTGGTGTTCTTCTGCCTCTCCGGCCTGTACCTGCGCTGGCCGCGCAAGGCGCTGGACTGGCGCACCTGGCTGACCTTCGACTGGGCCAAGAAAGGCCGCGCCTTCAACTGGGACCTGCACGCGGTGGCCGGCACCTGGTGCCTGCTGTTCTACCTGCTGTTCGCCCTGACCGGGCTGTTCTGGTCCTACGAGTGGTACCGCGAGGGCCTGAACAAGCTGCTGGCCGACGCGCCGGCCGCCGGCCAGCAGCAAAAGCGCGGCGAAGGCCGGGGCCGCCACGGGCCGCAGAAAATCGACAAGAACGCCCCGCCGCTGGTGGTCGACTACGACGCGATCTGGGCCAACCTCAAGGACGCTGCCGGCCCGGGCCTGGCCATGTACAACCTGCGCCTGCCACCGGTAGGCGGCCAGCCGGCCAACCTGTTCTACCTGCTGGATAACGCCGACCACCCACGTGCCTTCAACACCCTGGTACTGGACCCGGCCAGCGGCCAGGTGAAAAGGCATGACCGCTACACCGACAAGTCCTTCAAGGCCCAGTTGCTGCAGAGCGTCTACGCCCTGCACGTGGGCGAATACTTCGGCCTGCCGGGGCGCATCATCGTCACCATCGCCAGCCTGACCATGCCGCTGTTCTTCGTCACCGGCTGGCTGCTGTACCTCGACCGCCGTCGCAAGAAGCGCCAGGTACGTGCCGCCCGTGGCAACGTCACCAGCAACACTGCCAGCGGCGACAGCTGGCTGATCGGCTTTGCCAGCCAGAGCGGGCTTGCCGAACAACTGGCCTGGCAGAGCGCCGGGCAGCTTCAGGCCGCCGGCCTGCCAGTGCAGGTACGCGCCCTGGCAGAACTGGGTGAAAGCGACCTGCGCCAGGCCCGCCGTGCGCTGTTCGTGGTCAGCACCTTCGGCGACGGCGAAGCCCCCGACAGCGCCCGCGCCTTCGAGCGCAAGGTGCTCGGCCAGCCTTGGGCGCTGGACAACCTCAGCTATGCCCTGCTCGCCCTCGGTGACCGCCAGTATCCGCACTTCTGCGGCTTCGCACGTCGCCTGCAGGCATGGCTGGGTGAACGCGGTGCCAGCAGTGCGTTCAGCCCGGTGGAAGTGGACAACGCCGACCAGGCCGCGCTGCAGCAGTGGCAGCAGGAACTGGCGCAACTGACCGGCGCCCAGCCAGTGGCCGCCTGGCAGCCGCCGAGCTTCGGCAACTGGTCGCTGGTGCGCCGCGAACTGCTCAACCCGGGCAGCCAGGGCCAGCCGGTGTACCTGCTGGGCCTGCGACCGGAACAGCCCGCCAGCTGGGAAGCCGGCGACCTGGTGGAGATCCTGCCGCTCAACGGCCAGCCGAGGATCGACGCCTTCCTCGGTGGCATGGCGCTGGACGCCGGGGCCAAGGTGCAAGTGAATGGCCTGGGCGAAACCCTCGCCCAGGCCCTGGCCGGCCGCCAGTTGCCGACCCGTCGCGATCACCTGATCGGCCTACAGCCGCAAGCACTGGTCGACGCACTGGTGCCGATCGGCAGCCGCGAGTACTCGATTGCCTCGATCGCCAGCGATGGCGTGCTGGAGCTGATCGTGCGCCAGGAACGCCATGCCGATGGCAACCTGGGCCTGGGTTCCGGCTGGCTGACCGAATACCTGCCGCTTGACGGTACGCTGAGCCTGCGTTTGCGGCGCAACAGCAGCTTCCACCTGCCGGAAACGGCTGCACCGCTGGTGTTGATTGGCAACGGCACCGGCCTGGCCGGCCTGCGCAGCCTGCTCCGCGCGCGGGTGAATGCTGGCGAGCAGCGCAACTGGCTGCTGTTCGGCGAGCGTAACCGGGCGCATGACCTGCTGTGCGGCAACGAGCTGCAAGGCTGGCTGGACAACGGCGACCTGGCACGCCTGGACCTCGCATTTTCGCGGGATCAGGCCGACAAGGTGTATGTGCAGGATGTGTTGCTGCAGCAGGCTGAAGAGTTCAAGCGCTGGGTCGCGGATGGTGCCTGTGTGTATGTATGTGGCAGCCTGCAAGGCATGGCTGCCGGGGTGGATGCGGCGCTCAACGGCATCCTTGGGGAAGCGGTAGTCCAGCAGCTGATCGAGGATGGGCGGTATCGGCGGGATGTGTACTGATCGGAAACTGATGTAACCAGCACCGGCCTCTTCGCGGGTAAACCCGCTCCCACAGGGTCCTCACAGATTTTGAATACTGTGCGGTACCTGTGGGAGCGGGTTTACCCGCGAAGAGGCCGGTACAGACTGTCAGTGCAGCTCGAAGGTGTCAGCATCCAGGTTGGCCGGGAACTTGGTCCGGTAGGCCGCCAGCTCCGCCGCGCTCAACACCACGGTGAACACCCCGTCGGCCTCCCCGGCACTGAGCAGGCTCTCGCCCTGGAAGTCCAGCACTTGGCTGTCACCAGAGTAGGCAAAGCCCTTGCCGTCGGTGCCCACCCGGTTCACCGCCGCCACATAGCACAGGTTCTCGATACCCCGCGCCGGCAACAGGCGGTTCCAGTGCTGGCGGCGCGCAGCCGGCCAGTTGGCGGTGTATAGCAACAGGTCGGTGTCCTGGGCATCACGGCTCCACACCGGGAAGCGCAGGTCGTAGCAGATCAGCGGGCGAATCCGCCAGCCCTTGAGCTCGAACTGCACCTGGCGCTCACCCGGGGTGTAATGCTTGTGCTCACCGGCCATTCGGAACAGGTGGCGCTTGTCGTAGTGCAGGATCTCGCCATCCGGCCGGGCCCACAGCAGGCGGTTGCGGTGGCTGCCATCGGCGGCCTGGATAATCACGCTGCCGGTAATCACCGTGTTGTACTTCTTCGCCTGGGCCTTCAGCCATTTGTAGGTCGGGCCGTTTTCCGGCTCGCACAGGCTTTCCGATTGCATGGAAAAACCGGTAGTGAACATTTCCGGCAGGATCACCAGGTCCACTTCGCCCACCTGCTCCAGCAGCACTTCGAAGTGCGCATAGTTGGCCTCGCGGTCGTGCCAGGCCAGGGTGGTCTGCACCAGGGCGACTTTCAGGTTCGGCAGTGTACTCAGATCGCGCATAGTTTTTCCGCTGCCTGACGCAGCGTCTCCTCTCGTTTGGCAAAGCACAGGCGAACCAGGCGTTGCTCGGGGATGGGTTGCTGGTAGAACACCGACACCGGGATGGTCGCCACGCCGTGCTCACGGGTCAGCCACAGCGACATGTCGACATCGTTCAGGTCCGGGCGGATCTGCGAATAGTCCACCAGCTGGAAATAGGTACCCGCCGTGCGGGTGAAACGGAACCGCGAGCCCTCCAGCAAGCCGCAGAACAAGTCTCGCTTGGCCTGGTAGAAGGCCGGCAGTTCATCGATATGCTCGGGGTGCTCGGCCATGAAATCGGCCAGGGCGCACTGCAGCGGGGTCACACCGCAGAAGTTGACGTACTGGTGCACCTTGCGCAGCTCGGCACTCAGCGCCGGCGGGGCGATCACATAGCCGGTCTTCCAGCCGGTGACGTGATAAGTCTTGCCGAACGAGCTGACCACGAAGGCGCGTTGATACAGTTGCTCGTGGGCCAACACGCTGGCATGGCGCACGCCGTCGTAGACCAGGTGTTCATACACTTCATCGCTGACCAGGTAGATATCGCGATCAGCGATAAGCCGGGCCAATTGGTCGAGGTCTTCCCGGGTAATCAGCGCACCGCTGGGGTTGTGCGGTGAATTGAGGATCACCATGCGCGTGCGCGGGCTGAGGGCATCGCTGAACTTCTGCCAGTCGATGCGGAAATCGCCGTCGCTCAGCTGTACATGCACGCAGCGCCCACCGGCCAGTTCCACGGACGGCTCGTAGCTGTCGTAGCAAGGATCGAAGACGATTACCTCGTCACCGGCATGCACCACTGCCTGGATGGCGCAGAAGATCGCCTCGGTGGCGCCTGGGGTGATGGTCACTTCCTGGTCGGCATCCACCTGCGCGCCATACAGCCGCGCGACCTTGGCCGCCACCTGCTGGCGCAGGGCCGGCAAGCCGGTCATCGGCGAATACTGGTTATGCCCGGCGGCCACATGCCGGCCGACTGCATCGAGCAGCGCCTGCGGGCCATTGAAGTCGGGAAAACCTTGCGACAGGTTGAGCGCGCCCGTCTGCACGGCGAGCTGGGACATGGTGGTGAAGATGGTCGTGCCGACATTCGGCAGTTTGCTGCGGATCATGGAGCCCTCTTTCCTGGGGTGTATCCGGCACGGGGTGGAGTCCGAGCATAGCGGATCGAGCGGTCAGGAAAAAGGTTGAAACAATAGGGGGATTTGCGCTGGATCAAAGGGCCTCTTCGCGGGTAAACCCGCTCCCACAGGTACTGCACAGAATTCGAAAACTGTGGAGACCTGTGGGAGCGGGCAAGCCCGCGAAGAAGACGACGCGGAATCAGCGCTTGTCGCGGCGCTTCTTCTCGGCCTTCTTGTGGTGCGACATCAGGCGGCGCTTCTTGTTGACCTGGCGATCAGTGAGGGTGTTCTTCTTGCCCTCGTACGGGTTCTCACCGCCCTTGTACTCGATGCGGATCGGCGTACCGACCAGCTTCAGCACACGCCGGTAGGTGTTCTCCAGGTAACGCGAGTACGACTTTGGAATCTTGTCGGTCTGGTTGCCGTGGATCACGATCAGCGGCGGGTTGGCACCACCAAGGTGGGCATAGCGCAGCTTGATGCGGCGGCCGTTGACCAGCGGCGGCTGGTGCTCGCTCACGGCATCTTCGAGGATCTGCGTCAGGCGGCTGGTCGGCCAGCGGGTTACCGCCGACTTGAACGCGGCCTGCACCGACTTGTACAGGTGGCCCACGCCGGTGCCATGCAGGGCGGAGATGAAGTGGATGTCGGCGAAATCGACGAAGAACAGCCGGCGCTCCAGCTCCGTCTTTACGTAGTCACGCTCGCCCGGCTCCATGCCGTCCCACTTGTTCAGGGCGATGACGATGGCACGGCCGGCTTCCAGGGCGAAGCCCAGCAGGTTCAGGTCGTGGTCCACCACGCCTTCGCGGGCGTCCATGACGAAGATCACCACGTTGGCGTCCTTGATCGCCTGCAGCGTCTTCACCACCGAGAACTTCTCGACTTCCTCGTGGATCTTGCCGCGCTTGCGCACGCCGGCGGTGTCGATGAAGGTGTACTTCTCGTCATCGCGCTCGAACGGGATGTAGATACTGTCGCGGGTGGTGCCCGGCTGGTCGTACACCACCACGCGCTCTTCGCCGAGCATGCGGTTGACCAGGGTCGACTTGCCGACGTTGGGGCGGCCGATGATGGCGATCTTGATGCCATCCTTCTCACTCGGGCCCGGGATGCGCACCGCTTCCTCGCCTTCGGCGACTTCGGCGTCCAGCGCTTCCTCGACCTGGTCGCGTGGCAGGTGGCCGAGCACGGCCTCCATCAGCGCGTTGATGCCGCGGCCCTGGGAGCCGGCCACCGGGATGGCGTTGCCCATGCCCAGCGGCGAGAACTCGGCGCGTGCCACATCGGCATCGATGTTGTCGATCTTGTTGGCAACCAGGATCGCTTCCTTGTTCCGCTTGCGCAGGTGCTCGGCGATCATCTGGTCGGCAGCGGTCATGCCGGCACGGGCATCGACCAGGAACAGCACATAGTCGGCTTCTTCGATGGCCATGAGCGACTGCTCGGCCATCTTCTCGTCCATGCCCACTTCGTCACCGGTGATACCGCCGGTGTCGATCAGGATGAAGGAGCGACCCTGCCAGCTGGCATCACCATACTGGCGGTCACGGGTCAGGCCCGACAGGTCACCGACGATGGCATCGCGGGTCTTGGTCAGGCGGTTGAACATGGTGGATTTGCCGACGTTCGGGCGGCCCACCAGGGCGATTACGGGAACCATTCGGCTCTCCACTCTTGAATTCTTGAAAATGCAAAGGCCGCTGCAAGGCAGCGGCCGGAGTTCGGGCGGCGTGTCCTACGCCGCGGCTTGAAGCCCGCCAAGGCTTCAAGCATAGCTTCAGCGGATGGTCAGTGCCTCGAGCTTGCCGCTGTTGCCGAAGACGTAGATGGTGTCGCCGACCACAAGTGGGCGGGCACGCAGGCCATCACTGTCGATACGCTCACGGCCGACGAAGCGGCCATCGACCTGGCTCAGCAGGTGCAGGTAACCCTCGAAGTCGCCCACCGCCACGTAGCTGGAGAACACTTCAGGCGCGGTCAGCTGGCGGCGAGCCATGGTGTCGTTGGTCCACAGGGCGCTGGACGAGCGCTCGTCGACGCTTTCGACAGTACCGGAAGCTTCGCTGACATAGACGTTACCGTAGCCCTGGGCGACACCCACGTAGCTGGAGGCATCACGCTGCCACAGCACGCGGCCGCTTTCCAGGTCCAGGCCCGCGACGCGGCCCTGGTAGGTGCTGACGTACAGGGTACCACCCGACAGCAGCAGGCCGCCGTCGATATCGACCACGCGGTCCAGCTCGGAACGGCCCTGCGGGATTGCCACACGGCTTTCCCACACCGGCACGCCGTTGTTGATATCCACCGCCACCACCTTGCCGGTGGACAGGCCGGCGACGGCCAGGCGGTTGGTGGCGATCGGCGCGCCGGTGCCACGCAGGGTCAGCACGGCCGGGGTGTTTTCGTAGATCCAGCGACGGTCGCCAGTGGCGGCATCCAGGCCGATCAGGCGATCGTCCTGGGTCTGCACCACCACCACCTCACCGTTGTTGGCAGGCGGGGCCAGCACTTCGCTGGTCACGCGGGAGCGCCAGCGCTCCTCACCGGTGCTGGAGTCCAGGGCGATGACTTCACCCTTGAGGGTACCGATCATGACCAGGCCGTAGCCCACGCCTACAGCGCCGGATACCGGCAGCTCGAGGTCCTTCTTCCACACCACGTCGCCGGTGATGCGGTCGAGGGCGAAGACTTCGCCGTTGACGTCGGAGGCGTAGATACGGTCGTTCTCGATGGCGGGTACCAGGGTGTTGTAGGTCTCGCCCTGGCCGTCACCGATCGAACGGCTCCACTGCTTCTTCAGCACCACTTCCTCGGTGAACTTGGTCAGCTCGGCCGGAGGCAGTTCCTTCTTGCTGTTGCTGCTGCAACCTGCGGCCAGTACGGCCAGGGTCAGCACTGCTGCATGTTTCCAACCGATCACTTACGCGTCCCCTTTGGCCAAGTCATCCAGCTTCAATTGCAGGCCACCGACCGCCGCCTCATCGGACAACGCAGCCTTGGCTTTCTCGTAAGCGCTGTGCGCGTCGTCGGCGCGACCCAGTTGCACCAGCAGGTCACCTTTCAACTCTTCGCGGCTGGCCAGGAAGGCTTTGTCGGCGTCGCCGTCGAGCAGCTTGAGGGCGTCCTCGGCCTTGTTCTGGGCGGCCAGCACACGAGCCAGGCGCTGACGCGAAATTTCGCCCAGGGTGGCATCGGCCGGCTTGTCCAGCACGCTCTTCAGCTCGGCAGCAGCGTCGTCGAGCTTGCCGGTCTCGACCGCGACCTTGGCCACGAACAGGCTGCCGTACTGGGCGTAGGCGGTACCGCCGAACTCGCTCTTGAGCTTGCCGGCCAGTTCCGCGACCTTGGTCGCGTCAGGCTGGCCAGTCGGCGTCAGGCTGGTCTCCAGCAAGGCCTGGTACAGCTGCGAGGCACCTTGCGACTGATTGTTCTGGTACTTGTGCCAGGTATTCCAGCCCAACACCACCACGCCAGCCAACAGGGCACCGGTCAGCAGCGGCTTGCCGTTGCGGTTCCACCAGTCCTTGACCCCTGCCAGTTCATCATCGGTACTCGACACCCCAATACTCCTTTTCGCCTATTCGCTTGTTGAACCGCGTTACGCCTGCGCGATCGCGGTTTCCAGGTGCTCAGCCAGAGCATCCCAGGCAATGTTCTGTTGTTCGCCCTGACCACGCAGGGGCTTGAAGCCGATCTCTTGCTTGGCCAGTTCGTCGTCGCCGAGGATCAGGGCGAACAGCGCGCCGCTCTTGTCGGCTTTCTTGAACTGGCTCTTGAAGCTGCCACCGCCGGCGTTGACTGCCAGGCGCAGGCCCGGCAGGCGGTCGCGCAGGCCTTCGGACAGGCGCAGGCCGGCCAGTTCCGCCTGTTCGCCAAAGGCGCACAGATAGACGTCGATCTGGCGGCTGATGGACTCGGGCACCTTGCCCAGGGTTTCCAGCAGCAGGATCAGGCGCTCGATGCCCATGGCGAAACCGACGCCCGGGGTCGGCTTGCCGCCCATCTGTTCGACCAGGCCGTCATAACGGCCGCCGGCGCAGACGGTGCCCTGGGCGCCGAGCTTGTCGGTTACCCACTCGAACACGGTCTTGCTGTAGTAGTCCAGGCCACGCACCAGCTTGGTGTTGATCACGAACGGAATGCCGGCAGCGTCCAGGCGGGCCTTGAGGCCCTCGAAGTGCACGCGCGACTCTTCGTCCAGGTAGTCTTCCAGCTTCGGCGCACCGACCAGCACCGCCTGGGTGTTCTGGTCCTTGCTGTCGAGGATGCGCAGCGGGTTGCTCTTCAGGCGGCGCTGGCTGTCTTCGTCCAGTTGCTCCAGGCGCGCCGAGAGGAACTCGACCAGCGCGTCACGGTAGCGTGCACGGGCTTCGCTGGTGCCCAGGCTGTTGAGTTCCAGCTTGACCGCGTCCTGGATACCCAGCAGGCCCCACAGGCGCCAGGTCAGCATGATCAGCTCGGCGTCGATGTCCGGGCCGTCCAGGTTGAACACTTCCACGCCAATCTGGTGGAACTGGCGGTAGCGGCCCTTCTGCGGGCGCTCGTGGCGGAACATCTGGCCGATGTACCACAGTTTCTGCACCTGGCCGTTGCCGGTGATGCCATGTTCGAGCACGGCACGCACGCAGGCGGCGGTGCCTTCGGGGCGCAGGGTCAGCGAATCGCCGTTGCGGTCCTCGAAGGTGTACATCTCTTTTTCGACGATGTCGGTGACTTCACCGATGGAGCGCTTGAACAGCTCGGTGAACTCGACGATCGGCGTGCGGATCTGGCTGTACCCGTAGGTGTCCAGCAGGCCGGCCACGGTGCCTTCGAAGTAGCGCCACAGCGGCGACTGTTCTGGCAGGATGTCGTTCATGCCACGGATGGCTTGCAGCGATTTGCTCACGAAAAGTCCTTACGAAATCTGTGTGTCAGCCACGGACGATCAGCGCCGCGTCGGCTTCGGCCTTTTCGGCCGCTTTCTGGCGGATGAGCTTTTCCAGTTCATCGACCAGGTTGTCATTGGTCAGCTTCTGCGCCGGCTTGCCGTCGATGTAGATCAGGTTCGGCGTGCCGCCGGTCAGCCCCACATGGGCCTCCTTGGCTTCGCCCGGGCCGTTGACCACGCAACCGATCACCGCCACGTCCAGCGGCACCAGCAGGTCTTCCAGGCGCCCTTCCAGCTCGTTCATGGTCTTGACCACATCGAAGTTCTGCCGCGAGCAGCTCGGGCAGGCGATGAAGTTGATGCCGCGCGAGCGCAGGTGCAGCGACTTGAGGATGTCGTAGCCGACTTTCACTTCTTCGACCGGGTCGGCCGCCAGCGAGATACGGATGGTATCGCCAATGCCTTCGGCCAGCAGCATACCGAGGCCGACAGCGGATTTCACCGTCCCCGAACGCAGGCCACCGGCTTCGGTGATGCCCAGGTGCAGCGGCTGCACGATCTGCTTGGCCAGCAGGCGGTAGGCTTCGACGGCCATGAACACATCGGAGGCCTTGACGCTGACCTTGAAGTCCTGGAAGTCCAGGCGGTCGAGGTGCTCGACGTGGCGCAGGGCCGACTCGACCAGCGCCGCCGGGGTCGGTTCGCCGTACTTCTTCTGCAGGTCTTTTTCCAGGGAGCCGGCATTGACGCCGATACGGATCGGGATGCCCCGGTCGCGGGCGGCATCGACCACCGCGCGCACGCGGTCTTCACGGCCGATGTTGCCCGGGTTGATACGCAGGCAGTCCACGCCCAGTTCGGCCACGCGCAGGGCGATCTTGTAGTCGAAGTGGATGTCGGCAACCAGCGGCACGCTGACCTGCTGCTTGATGCGGCCGAACGCCTCGGCGGCGTCCATGTCCGGCACCGAGACGCGCACGATGTCCACGCCGGCATCGACCAGGCGCTGGATTTGCGCCACGGTGGCGGCCACATCGTTGGTGTCGGTGTTGGTCATGCTCTGCACCGCGATGGGGGCATCACCACCCACCGGCACATTGCCGACCCAGATTTTGCGGGATTCGCGACGTTTGATCGGAGATTCGCCGTGCATGATTACTGTCCCAACTTCAGGCGAGCGGTCTCGCCACTGGTGAACGGGGCAACATCGACGGCCTGGCCGTTGTAGCTGACCTGGGCGCCACGGGCAAAGCCCAGGCGTACCGAGAACGGCGGCTTGCCGGTCAGCTCGAGGTTGTCCCCCTTGCGCTTGATGGCGCTGAACAGCACCTTGCCGTTGCCGTCGGTGACCTGGGTCCAGCAATCGGCGACGAACTGGATGGCGACCTTGGCGCTGCCAGCCGGCACTGCGGCGGGGGCGGCAGGCTCGGCAGCGGCCACGGCTGCTACCGACGTAGCAGGTGCAACAGCCGCCGGAGCCGGGGCAACCGGTGCTACCGGCGCAGGCGCGGCAGCAGGGGCGGCGACGACCGGTGGCACAGGCGCCTGCTGGGCCGGTGCCGGCACTGCGGCAGCGGTAGCAGCAGGTGCCGGGCTTGCCGGTGCCTGTTCGGCGGCGGCAGGCTGCTCGGCAGCGCCCTGCTCCAGCGGCAGCGGCGCGCTCTCGGGCTGCTGCCCAGCGGAAACAGCCTGGTCTTCAGGCTCATCGAGCGGGTGAATCTGGGTGGTACCGTCGGCGCTTTCGACTTCGACGTGCTCCAGGGCGATCTTGGCCAGGTCTTTGCCACGCAGGCTGCCCTGGTCCTGCCACCAGACGAAGCCGCCACCGACCACGGCCACCAGCAGCAGCAGGCTGACGCCGCGCAGGATATTGTGAGACAGGCGCACCGGCTCTTCGATACGGCCCAGCGAGTGCACGTCGCTGCCTTTGGCGTGGGTGCCGGTGTAACGGTCGAAGGCCTCCACCAGGGCAGCCTGGTCCAGGTCCATCAGCTTGGCATAGGCGCGGATATAACCACGGGCGAAGGTATGCCCCGGCAGCTTGTCGAAGGCGCCGGTTTCCACGTGGTTCAACGAACTGACAGTGAGGTTGAGCTTGCGGGCCACCTCGGCTTGTGACCAGTCCCGGTTCTCACGGGCCTGACGCAAAAGCTCACCGGGGTTCTGGCCAGGCGCTACTGCTACTTCGGGATGCGCGGCTTTCATCGTTGCTCCGACAGGTATTGCTGATATTCCGGCGTACCGGGATAAAGTCGTTGTAATTGCTGGCCCAGCTCGGCCAGTGTGCCCTGCTCGTCGAATACCCTGGCAAGGCGGCTGCCCAGCAGCAGGCTACGGGCATCGTGGTCGCTCAACTGGCTGAAACGATCGTAGTAGTCCCGGGCCGGCACATAATGCCTGTTTTCGTAGGACAACTCAGCCATTTCCAGCAACGCTTTCGGTTGCCGCTGGTTGAGTTGCAAAGCTTTCAGCAGATACGCATGTGCCTGGTCGCGGCGCTCGAGCTTCAGAGCGGTCAGGCCCAGGTTCTCGTACACGCGTGAGCGCTCAGGATACAGGGTATCGGCGCTTGCCAGGCGAAACATCTGCTCGGCCTCGGCAAATCGGCCCTGAGCATAAAGGAAACTGCCGTAATTGTTGCGAATTCGCGTGTCGCCCGTGCGTGCCTGCAGCGCCTTGCGAAAGTGCGTTTCGGCCAGCGCCGGCTCGCCTTCGGCCTGGAAGACCAGCGCCAGGGCGGCGTGTGCATCGGCATCACCGCCATCCAGGGCCAGGGCCTTGCCCAGCGGCGCCTTGGCCTGCTCGGTCAAACCCTGTTGCAAATAACCCAGCCCAAGCTGCACATAGGCCCGCCCCGCCTCTGCCCTGCCCTGGCGGCTGGCCAGGGGGTCGCTCGCGCCGCCCGACACGCAGCCGGCCAGCAGCGAAAGCGCAAGGATCGACAGCGCGGCGCGCAGGCTCATGGGCAAGGTCCCGGTCAGTGGCTGGCGGGGCTGTCTTGCAGCTCGGCGTCCGCGGACAGCTGGCGCACAGCGATGTAGCGCTCGCTGCGGCGGGTGCGGTCGTTGACCTGGCCGACCAGCTGACCACAGGCAGCGTCGATGTCATCACCACGGGTGGTGCGGGTGGTGACGTTGAAGCCACCGTGGTGCAACAGGTCCTGGAAGCGGCGGATGGCGTTGTTGCTCGGCCGCTCGTAGCCGGAGTGCGGGAACGGGTTGAACGGGATCAGGTTGATCTTGCATGGCACATCGCGCAGCAGCTCGATCATTTGCGCAGCATGCTCCGGCTGGTCGTTTACATCCTTGAGCAAGGTGTACTCGATGGTCAGCACGCGCTTGCCACCCAGGGTGGACATGTAGCCCATGCACGATTCCAGCAGCATCTTCAGCGGGTACTTCTTGTTGATCGGTACCAGCTTGTTGCGCAGTTCGTCGTTCGGTGCGTGCAGCGACAGGGCCAGCGACACGTCGATGTGCTTGGCCAGCTCGTCGATCATCGGCACCACGCCCGAGGTGGACAGGGTGACGCGACGCTTGGAAATGCCATAGCCCAGATCTTCCATCATGATCTTCATGGCGGCGATGACATTGTCGAAATTCAGCAGGGGTTCGCCCATGCCCATCATGACCACGTTGGTAATGGCGCGGTCGATCTTGGCCGGAACGGTCCCGAAGGATTTGTTGGCAAGCCACACCTGGCCGATCACTTCGGCGGCGGTGAGGTTGCTGTTGAAGCCTTGCTTGCCGGTGGAGCAGAAGCTGCAGTCCAGGGCACAGCCGGCTTGCGACGACACGCACAGGGTGCCGCGATCGTCGGTGGGGATGTAGACGGTCTCGACGCAGCTGCCGGAGGCAACGCGGACCACCCACTTGCGGGTACCGTCGGCGGAAATGTCTTCACTGACCACTTCCGGGCCCCGAATCTCGGCAACGGCCTCGAGCTTTTCGCGCAAGACTTTGCCGACGTTCGTCATGGCGGCGAAATCATCGACGCCAAAATGGTGAATCCATTTCATCACCTGACCGGCGCGGAAGCGCTTCTCCCCGATAGAGTCGAAGAATTGTTCCATTTCCGGCAGGGTCAGACCCAGCAGGTTGATTTTGCCAGTAGATGTCGTCATGGATTCACCCTCACCCGTAAGCTTTCGCTTAGCGAGTGGTTACCTCGGTAGCAGCGAAGAAGTAAGCGATTTCGCGAGCAGCAGCAGCTTCGGAGTCCGAACCGTGAACGGCGTTGGCGTCGATCGACTCGGCGAAGTCAGCACGGATGGTGCCTGGAGCAGCTTCTTTAGGGTTGGTAGCGCCCATCAGCTCACGGTTCAGAGCGATGGCGTTTTCGCCTTCCAGAACCTGAACAACGACCGGGCCGGAAGTCATGAAGGCAACCAGGTCACCGAAGAAGCCACGAGCGCTGTGCTCGGCGTAGAAGCCTTCGGCTTCGGCTTTGGACAGTTGCTTGATTTTCGAGGCAACGATTTTCAGGCCGGCTTCTTCGAAGCGAGTGGTGATCTTGCCGATGACGTTTTTGGCAACGGCGTCAGGCTTGATGATCGAGAAAGTACGTTGAACAGCCATGGAAAACTCCAGAATATGAGTGTTACGAAAAATTAAACCCGCGAATTATACGCGGGTTCCGGGGGATTGCCTAACCTGCAGATGACGCTTAGTCGGCTTCGTCGATCCAGGCGGCCTGGATTGCCTCGAGCACCTTCTCACCGCCGCGTGACGGATCGTCGCTGAATTCTGGCAATGCCAGCACCCAGCTGTGCAGGTCGACGAAATTCACATAACGAGGATCGACTTCCGGCTTGCTTTCTGCAAGCTGGATGGCGATCTCAAGTACATCAATCCATTTCAGGCTCATGGGGCAAACCTCAGTGCGGCGCTTCGGCGGCGTGGTTGAGCGAATACTTGGGGATCTCGATGACCAGGTCCTGGTCAGCGACGACCACCTGGCAGCCGAGGCGCGATTGAGCCTCCAGGCCCCAGGCCTTGTCCAGCATGTCCTCTTCCAGCTCGTCGGCTTCTTCGAGCGAGTCGAAGCCCTTGCGCACGATGCAGTGGCAAGTGGTGCAGGCCTTGACGCCGCCGCAGGCGCTTTCCATCTCGATGTGATGGTCGTGGGCCAGCTCCAGGATGTTGGTCCCGGGCTCGACTTCCACGGTCAGCCCCTCGGGGCAGAACTTCTCGTGCGGCAGGAATGTCACCAGCGGCATCGGTTACTCCTCGATCTCATTCAGGTTGCGCCCGGCCAGTGCGGCTTTGACCGTCGAATCAAGGCGACGGGCGGCAAATGCGTCGGTCACCTGCGACAGACGCTTGGTCTGTTGCTCGATGGCTGCGCCATCGGTGCCGGCCAGCAAATCACGTAGTTCTTGCATCTGGAATTCGATGGCGTCGCGCTCGTCACTGCTGAGCAGGCGCTCGCCGTCGGCGTCCAGGGCGCCCTGTACCGCTTCGAGCAGGCGCTCGCCGTCCACCTGGTGCTCGCGCAGCTGGCGGGCCTGCTTGTCGGAACCTGCGTGTTCGAAGGAATCCTTGAGCATGCGGGCGATTTCGCCGTCGGTCAGGCCGTAGGACGGCTTGACCTGGATGCTGGCTTCCACGCCCGAGCCCAGTTCGCGGGCGGCGACGCTGAGCAGGCCGTCGGCGTCGACCTGGAAGGTGACGCGGATTTTTGCCGCACCGGCGACCATGGCCGGGATGCCACGCAGCTCGAAGCGCGCCAGCGAGCGGCAATCGCTGATCAGCTCGCGCTCGCCCTGCAGCACATGGATCATCATGGCCGACTGGCCATCTTTATAGGTGGTGAATTCCTGGGCACGCGCCACCGGGATGGTGGTGTTGCGCGGGATCACCTTCTCCATCAGCCCGCCCATGGTCTCGAGGCCAAGCGACAGCGGGATGACATCCAACAGCAGCAGTTCGCCACCTTCGCGGCGGTTGCCGGCCAAGGTATCGGCCTGGATGGCGGCACCGATGGCCACCACCTGGTCAGGGTCGATCGAGGTCAGCGGGGTGCGGCCGAACAGTGCTCCGACGGCTTCACGCACACGCGGTACGCGGGTCGAACCACCGACCATGACCACGGCGCTGACTTCTTCCAGCTCGATACCGCTGTCACGCACGGCGCGACGGCAGGCCTTGAGGCTGCGGGCAACCATGGGCTCGATCATGGCTTCGAAGCCGGCGCGGCTCAGCTCGCCCTGCCAGGTGCCATGGCTGACGCTGACCACGTCGGCGTCGGTCAGGGCTTCCTTGGCGGCGCAGGCGGCCTGCAACAGCGCGCGCTGGGTGGCCGGGTCCAGGTCGGACGACAGCCCGGCCTGCTCGATGATCCAGCCAGCGATGGCGTGGTCGAAGTCGTCACCACCCAGGGCGGTATCGCCACCGGTGGCCAGCACTTCGAATACGCCGGCAGTCAGGCGCAGGATGGAAATGTCGAAGGTACCGCCGCCCAGGTCATAGATGGCCACCACGCCTTCGGCGTTCTGGTCGAGGCCATAGGCCACGGCAGCGGCGGTCGGCTCGTTGAGCAGACGCAGCACGTTCAGGCCGGCCAGGCGCGCAGCGTCCTTGGTGGCCTGGCGCTGGGCATCGTCGAAATAGGCCGGCACGGTGATCACCGCACCCACCAGCTCACCACCGAGGGTGGCTTCGGCACGCTCGCGCAGCACCTTGAGGATATCGGCGGACACTTCCACCGGGCTTTTCGGCCCCTGCACGGTGTCGATGAACGGCATGTGCGACTCACCGCCAACGAAGCGGTACGGCAGCTGCTCGCCCAGTTGCTTGACGTCGGCCAGGCCGCGCCCCATCAGGCGCTTGACCGACAGCACGGTGTTCAGCGGGTCGCTGGAAGCGGCATCGCGTGCAGCCTGCCCCACTTCGTTGCGCCTTTCGAGGTAGCGCACCGCGGACGGCAGAATGACATTGCCCTGCGCGTCGGGCAGGGGCTCGCTACGGCCGCTGCGCAGTGCGGCGACCAGGGAGTTGGTGGTACCCAGGTCGATCCCCACCGCCAGGCGGCGCTGATGCGGCTGAGGGCTTTGACCGGGTTCGGCAATCTGCAGTAGGGCCATGCTTATCTGAATACCTTAGGTGCCATCACGGGCAGCACCGGGTTAATCGTCGAGGCGCTCTTCCAGTTGGCGCACTTCTTGGGCGAGCTTGTCGAGGAACTGCATGCGGCGCATCAGGCGTTCGGCCTTGTCGCGCTCGCCTGGGGCGTCCCAGCAGGCGGCAAAGTCCTCGTTCAGCGTGTCCTGGGCGACCTTCAGGCGCTTCTTGAACACGGCCACGCCATCGAGGTCGGCTTCGTCCTGCAGTTCTTCGAGCTCTTCACGCCACTGCATCTGCTGCAACAGGAAGTCAGGGTCGTGGACCGTGACTTCCTGAGGCACTTCGTGGCCGCCGATGGCCAGCAGGTAGCGGGCGCGACGCGGCGCACTGCGCAGTGTCTGGTAGGCGTCGTTGAGGGCCGCGGACTTTTCCAGCGCCACGCGCTGCTCGCGCTCGGAGGCGTCGGCAAAGCGGTCGGGATGGACTTCGCGGGCCAGCTCGCGATAGCGAGTGGCCAGCTTGTCGAGATCCAGGCGGAAGCTTGGCTGGAGGTCAAACAATGCGAAATGACAAGGAGTACCCACAGCCAGCCTCAAACGTTGAAGCTTTCGCCGCAGCCACACTCACCGCGCACGTTGGGGTTATTGAACTTGAAGCCTTCGTTCAACCCTTCCTTGACGAAGTCCAGTTCCGTGCCATCGAGGTAGACCAGGCTCTTGGGATCGATGATCACCTTGACGCCATGGTTCTCGAACACCTGGTCTTCGTCTGCCAGCTCGTCGACGAACTCCAGCACGTAGGCCAGGCCCGAGCAACCGGTGGTGCGCACGCCCAGGCGAATGCCTTCGCCCTTGCCGCGCCCTTCCAGGGAACGCCGCACGTGGTTGGCGGCGGCTTCTGTCATGCTGATAGCCATCAGGACTCCTTACCTCGCAACAGGCGACTTAGATCAAGCCTTTCTTCTGCTTGTAATCGCGTACGGCTGCCTTGATGGCATCTTCGGCGAGTACCGAGCAGTGGATCTTGACCGGCGGCAACGCCAGTTCTTCGGCCAGCTGGGTGTTCTTGATGGTTTCGGCTTCGTCCAGGGTCTTGCCCTTCATCCACTCGGTGGCGAGGGAGCTGGAAGCGATGGCCGAACCGCAGCCGTAGGTCTTGAACTTGGCGTCTTCGATCACGCCCTGCTCGTTGACCTTGATCTGCAGGCGCATCACGTCACCGCAGGCCGGCGCGCCGACCATGCCGGTACCGACGTCCGGGTCTTCGGCGTTCATCTTGCCGACGTTGCGCGGGTTTTCGTAGTGGTCGATGACCTTTTCACTGTATGCCATGGTGCAATTCCTTCCTCATCAGGGAGCCGCTCTTGCCGGCGACTGCTTAGTGGGCGGCCCACTCGATCTTGGAGATGTCAACGCCGTCTTTGTACATGTCCCACAGCGGCGACAGCTCACGCAGTTTGTTCACCGCCTCGCAGACTTTCTGCGCGGCGTAGTCGACTTCTTCTTCGGTGGTGAAGCGGCCGAAGGAGAAGCGGATCGAGCTGTGCGCCAGCTCGTCGTTGCGGCCCAGGGCGCGCAATACGTAGGACGGCTCGAGCGACGCGGAGGTGCAGGCCGAACCGGACGATACGGCGATGTCCTTCAGCGACATCAGCAGCGATTCGCCTTCGACGTAGTTGAAGCTCAGGTTCAGGTTGTGTGGTACGCGGGCAGTCTTGCTGCCGTTGACGTACAGCTCTTCGAGGTCCGAGACCTGCTTGAAGAAGCGGTCGCTCAGGGCCTTGATGCGTACGTTTTCCGCGGCCATTTCCTGCTTGGCGATGGCGAAGGCTTCGCCCATGCCGACGATCTGGTGGGTTGGCAGGGTGCCCGAACGCATGCCGCGCTCATGGCCACCGCCGTGAATGATGGCTTCCAGGCGTACACGCGGCTTGCGGCTGACGTACAGCGCGCCGATGCCTTTCGGGCCGTAGACCTTGTGCGCCGAGAACGACATCAGGTCGACCTTCAGCTTTTGCAGGTCGATTTCGACCTTGCCGGCCGACTGCGCGGCGTCAACGTGGAACAGCACACCGCGCGAGCGGGTCAGTTCACCGATGGCGGCGATATCGTTGATCGAGCCGACTTCGTTGTTCACGTGCATCAGCGAAACCAGGATGGTGTCGTCGCGCAGCGCCGCCTCGACCATGGCCGGGGTGACGATGCCGTCTTCGCCTGGCTCGAGGTAGGTGACTTCGAAACCTTCACGCTCCAGCTGGCGAGCGGTATCCAGGACCGCCTTGTGCTCGATCTTGGAGGTGATGATGTGCTTGCCCTTGGTCTGATAGAAGTGCGCGACGCCCTTGAGTGCGAGGTTGTCGGACTCGGTGGCACCGCTGGTCCAGACGATTTCGCGCGGATCGGCGTTGATCAGTTCGGCAACCTGGCGACGACCGTTCTCGACCGCTTCCTCGGCTTTCCAGCCAAAGACGTGGGAGCGCGAAGCCGGGTTACCGAAGTTCCCGTCGACCAGCAGGCAGTCGGCCATCTTCTGGGCCACGCGTGGGTCGACCGGAGTGGTCGCGGAGTAATCGAGGTAGATCGGCAACTTCATTTGTCTCTCCTATCAGGCGGTGGCGTCGCTCGTCGTCCCGGTGGGATCAATCGACGGCGGACGTCTCAATCTTGTCCAGCTGGGCGGTTCGGCCTGCGACACGACGCAGGTCCTGGCGCTGGGCGACTTCCTGCACCTCACGGCGCATGACGAGGTCGGCCAGGCTTATACCGCTGAGGAATTCATGGATCTGCTGGCTGAGGTCGCACCACAGGTGGTGGGTCAGGCAGGTGTCACCGGCATGGCAGTCCCCGAGGCCCTGGCAACGGGTGGCATCGACCGATTCGTTGACCGCATCGATGACCTGGGCCACCTGGATGGTTTCCATGCCCCGCGACAGCTGGTAGCCACCGCCTGGACCACGCACGCTGGAGACCAGGCTGCTGCGGCGCAGCTTGGCGAACAGCTGTTCCAGATAAGAGAGGGAAATGCCCTGGCGCTCGGAAATGTCGGCCAAAGACACCGGCCCATGCTGCGCGTGCAACGCCAGGTCGAGCATGGCGGTCACGGCGTATCGGCCTTTGGTAGTCAGTCGCATGGCTATTGGGTACCACGGGAGTTACAGGATGTGAGCGAGTATGCGATTCCCGAGCATTTAAGTCAACTATTAGACCTAGTGCTTTAGTCGGGTTTGCATCGGGGAGGCGGGCGCGATTGTAGCAGACAGGGGGCGTGAGCACACGCCCCGTATGTCACCATGATTTCAGCGCGGCGCAATCAATGCGACTGAGTGTCGCGCTGAGCCACCTGGGCAACTTCCGTGAAGTCATCTTCCGGCAGTGCTGGCAGTTCCTTGGCGCAGTAATCGCTGCCCATCTTGGTCAGGGCGCCGCACATGCCCTCCAGCCGCTCGTCGACTGCCTGCAGGTGGTCGAGCATCTGGCCGATGGCACGGGCCACCGGGTCGGGCATGTCGCCACTGACACCATAGGCATCGAAGCCGATCTTCTCGGCCATGGCCTTGCGCTTGGCCTCGACCTCATTGTCTTCGCTCTTGACGATGATTCGCCCAGGGATGCCGACCGCGGTGGCGCCGGGCGGCACTGCCTTGGTCACCACCGCATTGGAACCGATCTTGGCCCCGGCACCGACGGTGAACGGGCCCAGCACCTTGGCCCCCGCCCCTACCACCACGCCGTTTTCCAGGGTGGGGTGGCGCTTGCCTTTGTTCCAGCTGGTGCCGCCCAGGGTCACGCCCTGGTAAAGGGTGACATCGTCGCCGATCTCGGCGGTTTCGCCGATGACGATGCCCATGCCGTGGTCGATGAAGAAGCGCCGGCCGATGGTGGCGCCGGGATGGATCTCGATGCCGGTCAGCCAGCGGCCGAAGTTCGACACCAGGCGGGCCAGCCACTTGAAATCACGCTTCCACAGGGCATTGCCCAGACGGTGCAGCCAGATGGCGTGCATGCCCGGGTAGCAGGTCAGCACCTCGAAGGCGTTGCGTGCAGCCGGGTCACGGTGGAATACGCTTTGAATATCTTCACGCAGGCGTTCGAACATCTGTCAGTCCTTCCGTTTATGCGGCTCGCCCCGGACCACTTTCTGGGTCTCGGTGAGGATGCCGCGCAAAATGCTCATTTCCGAACGTTCGACCGCCACCCGCCCATACAGCCGGCGCAGGCGCGGCATCAGGTGCTTGGGCTTTTCGGGGTCGAGAAAGCCGATACCGACCAGGGTCTTTTCCAGGTGGTCGTAGAACAGCTCCATTTCGTCCATGGTCGCCAGCTCGCTGGCGTCAACCTTCTCGACCTTGCCCGGCGCTGCACCGGCGGCCAGCCAGGCCATGCGCACCTCGTAGGAGAGCACCTGGACAGCGGCGGCCAGGTTCAGCGAGCTGAAGTCGGGGTTGGAGGGAATGTGCACGTGGAAGTGACATCGCTGCAGTTCTTCGTTGGTCAGGCCGGCGTGTTCACGCCCGAACACCAGGGCGATTTCCTCGCCACCGTTGGCATGCTCCACCGCCTTTGCCCCGCACTCGCGCGGGCCGATCAGCGGCCAGGGGATGCTCCGCTCGCGGGCGCTGGTGCCCATCACCAAGTTGCAGCCGACCAGCGCCTGCTCGAGGCTGTCGACCACCTGGGCGTTGTCCAGCACATCGTCGGCACCCGAGGCTCGGGCACTGGCATCCACGGCGGGGAACTCTTTCGGCTGCACCAGCACCAGACGCGACAAGCCCATGTTTTTCATGGCACGCGCAGCGCCGCCGATGTTGCCGGGGTGGCTGGTATTGACCAGAACAACACGAATATTTTGCAGCAAGGTGTTGTGCTCACAGATGCAGGAATCAGGGCCTTCGATCTTACAGAACCGACAGACGTAACGCCATGAAAGCAAATGTGACACTTCTGCCGCCAAAGTTTTCTGCTAGAATGATCGGCTTTCTTCTTTAACATCTCCAGGTGACCCGCCCATGCAGCCTATGCTGAATATCGCCCTGCGCGCCGCTCGCAGCGCCAGTGAACTGATTTTCCGCTCCATCGAACGCCTGGATAGCATCAAGGTCGATGAGAAAGAGGCCAAGGACTACGTCTCCGAAGTCGATCGCGCCGCCGAGCAGAGCATCGTCAACGCCCTGCGCAAGGCCTACCCGAACCACTCCATCCAGGGCGAGGAAACCGGCCTGCACGCGGGTAGCGGCGAAGAAGGCAAGGATTACCTGTGGATCATCGACCCGCTGGATGGCACCACCAACTTCCTGCGTGGCATCCCGCACTTCGCGGTCAGCATCGCCTGCAAATACCGTGGCCGCCTTGAGCACGCCGTGATCGTCGACCCGGTTCGCCAGGAAGAATTCACCGCCAGCCGTGGCCGTGGCGCCCAGCTAAACGGTCGCCGCCTGCGTGTCAGCTCGCGCACCAGCCTGGAAGGCGCCCTGCTGGGTACCGGCTTCCCGTTCCGTGACAGCCAGATGGCTGACCTGGACAACTACCTGGGCATGTTCCGCGCCCTGACTGGCCAGACCGCCGGCATCCGCCGCGCCGGCTCCGCCAGCCTGGACCTGGCCTACGTGGCCGCCGGCCGTTTCGACGCCTTCTGGGAGTCGGGCCTGTCCGAATGGGACATGGCGGCCGGCGTGCTGCTGATCCAGGAAGCGGGCGGCCTGGTGAGCGACTTCAACGGTGGCCACGACTTCCTCGACAAGGGCCATATCGTTGCGGGCAACATCAAGTGCTTCAAGGCCGTGCTGACTGCTATCCAGCCGCACCTGCCAGAGAACATGAAGCGCTAAGCGCGGATTGCCGGCAAACAAAAAAGCACCCCTCGGGGTGCTTTTTTTTATGCCTGTGGCTTTGCATTATCTGTGCCGGCCTCTTCGCGGGCTTGCCCGCTCCCACAGAGATGGCACCAGCCTAGAGGGCAGCGCTATACCTGTGGGAGCGGGCAAGCCCGCGAAGAGGCCGGCTCAGGCAACACAAATCACTGCCCGGCTTCGCTCAGGATCAGCTTGCCATTCTTGTCGAGCGGAATGGTCGACCCGGGCTCGTGATCCATCTTCACCTGCCCCACCTTGTCGCCAATGGTGTACTTCACGTTGTAGCCCACCACTTTCTCACTGATGTCGTTGACCGTATTGCAGCGGGTTTGCGTGGTGGTGTAGGTGTCACGCTCCTGCATGCCTTCCTGCACCTTGTTACCGGCATAACCACCACCGACCGCACCGGCCACGGTGGCGATCTTCTTGCCGCTACCACCACCAATCTGGTTACCCAGCAGGCCACCGGCAATGGCGCCCACCACGGTACCTGCGATCTGGTGTTGGTCCTTGACCGGCGCCTGACGCGTCACGGCGACGTCCTTGCAGACCTCACGGGGGGTTTTTACCTGTTGTTTGATCGGTTGCACGTCGGTGACCTGCGCATACTCAGGCCCCTTGTTGACCAAGCTGTAGGTCGCGACAGCACCTCCGGCAGTCACACCGACAGCACCCAGTACCGCACCCACAAGCATTGATTTGTTCACATGAACCTCCTGATCATAACCCGCGGGTCCGACCCGCCTTCTCCCAGCCTTGGAGTAAAAAAAAAGGCGCGAGTTCAACACTCGCGCCTTTTGGGCCGCCAAACGGCGTGGAAAACGCCTTACGGACGGTCGTCCACACCATCGGTCTTGGCCGGCGGGATCAGGTCTTCACTGCTCAGGTTCAGCCAGATCAGTACCACGTTGGCGATATAGATCGACGAATAGGTACCGGCCATGACGCCGATGAACAGGGCCAGCGAGAAGCCGAACAGGTTGTCGCCACCGAAGAACAGCAGCGCGGCAATGGCCAGCAAGGTCGAAACCGAGGTGGCGATGGTCCGCAGCAGGGTCTGGGTGGTGGAAACGTTGATGTTCTCGATCAGCGAGGCCTTGCGCATGACGCGGAAGTTCTCGCGCACCCGGTCGAACACGACGATGGTGTCGTTCAGCGAGTAGCCGATGATCGCCAGTACCGCCGCCAGCACCGTCAGGTCGAAGGTGATCTGGAAGAACGACAGGATACCCAGGGTCACCACCACGTCGTGGATCAGCGAAACGATCGCGCCCACGGCGAACTTCCACTGGAAGCGGAATGCCAGGTAGATGAGAATGCCGCCCAGCGCCAGGAGCATGCCCATGCCACCCTGGTCGCGCAGTTCCTCACCCACCTGCGGGCCTACGAACTCGACACGCTTGACCTTGGCCGGGTTGTCGCCGCCGGCCTTCTGCAGGGCTTCAGCTACCTTGTTGCCCAGCTGCGGGTCATCGCCCGGCATGCGCACCAGCAGGTCGGTGGTGGCGCCGAAGCTCTGCACCACCGCCTCGTGGAAGCCGGAATTGACCAGCTCGCCACGCACCGCCTTGAGGTCGGCCGGGCGCTCGTAGGTCAGCTCGATCAGCGTACCGCCGGTGAAGTCCAGGCCGAAGTTCAGGCCCTTCTGCCACCAGCTGAACAGCGCCAGCACGGTGAGGAGCACGGTAACGGCGAACGCGACATTGCGCACGCCCATGAAGTTGATGGTTTTCATCGCAGCTCCCTCAAACCCACAGCTTCTTGATGTCACGCCCGCCGCAGGTCAGGTTGACCATTGCACGGGTCACCATGACGGCGGTGAACATCGAGGTGAAAATCCCGAGGGACATGGTGACCGCAAAGCCCTTGACCGGGCCGGTACCCATGGCGAACAGGATGCCGCCGACCAGCAGGCTGGTCAGGTTGGCGTCGATGATCGCGGTGTAGGCGCGGTTGAAGCCTTCGTGAATGGCGCGCTGCACCGACATGCCGGCGTTCAGCTCTTCGCGGATACGCGAGAAGATCAGCACGTTGGCGTCCACCGCCATACCCATGGTCAACACGATACCGGCAATACCCGGCAGGGTCAGGGTGGCACCCAGCAGCGACATCAGCGCCAGCAGCAGGACCATGTTGCCCGCCAGGGCAATGGTGGCGATCACACCGAAGGCGCGGTAGATGGCGATGATGAACAGCGAGACGAACAGCATGCCCCACAGCGACGCATCGATACCCTTGGTGATGTTGTCGGCACCCAGGCTTGGGCCGATGGTACGTTCTTCAGCGAAGTACATCGGCGCGGCCAGGCCACCGGCACGCAGCAGCAGGGCCAGTTCGGACGATTCGCCCTGGCCGTTCAGGCCGGTGATGCGGAACTGGCTGCCCAGCGGCGACTGGATGGTCGCCAGGCTGATGATCTTCTTCTCTTCCTGGAAGCTCTGTACGGCAACGTCCTTCTCGACGCCGTCGACGGTCTGCTTGACATAGCGGGTGACCGGCTTCTGCTCGATGAAGATCACCGCCATGCTGCGGCCGACGTTGCTGCGGGTAGCGCGGGTCATCAGCTCGCCACCGTGGCCATCCAGGCGGATGTTCACTTGCGGGCGACCTTGTTCGTCGAAGCTGGCCTGGGCGTCGGTTACCTGGTCACCGGTGATGATCAGGCCGCGCTCGACCGCAGCGGAACGGCCGCCCTCACGGAACTCGAACACCTCGGTAGTGGCCTTGGACGCGCCCGGCTCGGCACCGAAGCGGAACTCCAGGTTGGCGGTTTTACCCAGGATACGCTTGGCTTCGGCAGTGTCCTGCACGCCTGGCAGCTCGACCACGATGCGGTTGGCGCCCTGGCGCTGTACCAGCGGCTCGGCCACACCCAGCTCGTTGACCCGGTTGCGGACGGTGGTGAGGTTCTGCTTGATCGAGTATTCGCGGATCTCGGCGACTTTCGCCTGGGTCAGCGCCAGACGCAGCACGGCGAGCTCGTTGCGCTCGGTGGTGGTCAGGTCGAAGTCATTGAAATTCTTGCGGATCAGGGCACGAGCCTGTTCGCGGGTAGCATCGTCGGCGAAGCCCAGCATGATGCCGCCATCCTGCTGAGGCAGGCTGCGGTAGCGGACGCGCTCTTTGCGCAGCAAGGTCTTGACCTCGCCTTCGTAGACTTTCATGCGGGCGTTCATGGCCTTGTCCATGTCCACTTCCAGCAGGAAGTGCACACCACCGGACAGGTCCAGGCCCAGCTTCATCGGGCTTGCGCCCAGGTTGCGCAGCCATTGCGGGGTAGTCTGGGCCAGGTTCAGGGCCACGACGTAATCATCGCCCAGTGCCTTGCGCACTACATCCTTGGCTGGCAGCTGGTCTTCCTGATTGGTCAGGCGGATCAGCCCGCTGCCCTTCTCACCCAGGCTAGCGCCCTTGACGGCGATCTTGGCATCGCCCAGCGCCTTGCTGACGCGGTCGAGGTCGGCCTGGTTCACCTGCAGCGCCGAGCTGGCACCACTGATCTGTACCGCCGGATCATCCGGGTAGAGGTTGGGAGCGGAATAAATGAAACCGACCACCAGTACCAGCACGATCAGTGCATATTTCCACAGAGGGTATTTGTTCAGCATCACGCCGCCCGTTCAAGACGCGGGGCGCGTTGCGCGCCCCGACTGGAAAGAAAAACCGGTAACTCAGATAGCCTTGAGCGTACCTTTTGGCAGGGTGGCCGCGATGGCACCCTTCTGGAACTTCAGCTCGACGTTGTCGGAAACTTCCAGTACCACGAAATCATCGGAAACCTTGATGATCTTGCCGGCGATGCCGCCGTTGGTGACAACTTCGTCACCCTTCTGCAAGTTGCTCAGCAGGTTCTTCTGCTCTTTTGCACGCTTGGCCTGCGGGCGCCAGATCATCAGGTAGAAGATGACCAGGAAACCGACCAGGAAAATCCACTCGAAGCCGGTACCGGCTGGGCCGGCGGCAGGTGCTGCGGCGTCCGCGTATGCGGCGGGGATCAAGAAGCTCATTGGGCACTCCTAATGTAATTTTCTAATAATGGATGCGGACAGTCAGTCCAAAGGCGGCACAGGAAGCCCGCGCTTGGCGTAGAAGGCGTCGACAAAGGCGGCCAATTTACCCTGTTGAATAGCCTCGCGTAAACCGGCCATCAAGCGCTGGTAATGGCGCAAGTTGTGGATGGTATTCAGCATGCTGCTCAGCATTTCGCCGCACTTGTCCAGGTGATGGAGATAGGCGCGGGAGAAGTTGGTGCAGGTGTAGCAGTCACAGGTCGGATCCAGCGGCGAATCATCGTGGCGATGGAACGCATTGCGGATCTTGATCACCCCTGTATCGACGAACAGATGACCGTTGCGCGCGTTACGCGTCGGCATCACGCAGTCGAACATGTCGACGCCGCGGCGCACACCCTCAACGAGATCTTCCGGTTTGCCTACCCCCATAAGGTAACGAGGTTTGTCAGCAGGCATCTGGCCCGGCAGGTAATCCAGCACCTTGATCATTTCGTGCTTGGGCTCGCCCACCGACAGGCCACCGATGGCCAGGCCGTCGAAGCCGATGTTTTCCAGGCCTTCCAGCGAGCGCATGCGCAGGTCCTGGTACATGCCACCCTGGACGATACCGAACAGCGCCGCGGTGTTGTCGGCGTGGGCGTTCTTCGAGCGCTGGGCCCAGCGCAGCGACAGCTCCATGGACGCGCGCGCCACATCGTGCTCGGCCGGGTACGGGGTGCACTCGTCGAAGATCATCACCACGTCCGAGCCCAGGTCACGCTGCACCTGCATCGACTCTTCCGGGCCCATGAACACCTTGGCGCCATCGACCGGCGAGGCGAAGGTCACGCCCTCTTCCTTGATCTTGCGCATGGCGCCCAGGCTGAACACCTGGAAGCCACCGGAGTCGGTGAGGATCGGGCCTTTCCACTGCATGAAGTCGTGCAGGCCGTTGTGCTTCTTGATCACCTCGGTGCCCGGGCGCAGCCACAGGTGGAAGGTGTTGCCCAGGATCATCTCGGCGCCGATGGCCTCGATGTCGCGCGGCAGCATGCCCTTGACCGTGCCATAGGTACCCACCGGCATGAACGCCGGGGTTTCCACGGTGCCGCGTGGGAAGGTGATGCGGCCACGACGGGCCTTGCCGTCGGTGGCCAGCAGTTCGAAGGACATTCGACAGGTGCGACTCATGCTTGATCCTCGGGCCCGCGTGGCGCCGGATTGCGGGTGATGAACATGGCATCACCGTAACTGAAGAAGCGGTACCCCTGCTCGACCGCCGCCGCGTAGGCGGCCATGGTCTCGGGGTAGCCGGCGAAGGCCGAGACCAGCATCAGCAGCGTGGACTCCGGCAGGTGGAAATTGGTGACCAGCGCGTCGACCACATGGAACGGCCGGCCCGGGTAGATGAAGATGTCGGTGTCGCCGCTGAAGGCCTTGAGCACGCCATCGCGCGCGGCGCTCTCCAGCGAACGCACGCTGGTGGTGCCGACCGCGACCACCCGGCCGCCACGGGCGCGGCAGGCCTCGATGGCATCGACCACATCCTGGCCCACTTCGAGCCACTCTTTATGCATGTGGTGGTCTTCGATCTTGTCGACCCGCACCGGCTGGAAGGTGCCCGCGCCCACGTGCAAGGTGACGAAAGCCCGCTCGACGCCCTTGGCGGCGATCTTTTCCAGCAGCGCCTCATCGAAGTGCAAGCCTGCGGTCGGCGCGGCGACCGCACCGGCACGTTCGGCGTACACGGTCTGGTAGCGCTCACGGTCGGCGCCCTCGTCCGGGCGGTCGATGTAGGGCGGCAGCGGCATGTGGCCGACGCGGTCGAGCAGCGGCAGCACTTCTTCGGTGAAGCGCAGCTCGAACAGCGTGTCATGGCGCGCGACCATTTCGGCCTCGCCGCCGCCATCGATGAGAATGACCGCGCCTACCTTGGGCGCCTTGCTGGCGCGCACATGGGCCAGCACCCGACGGCTGTCGAGCACGCGCTCGACCAGCACTTCCAGCTTGCCGCCGGAAGCTTTCTGGCCGAACAACCGCGCCGGGATGACCCGGGTGTTGTTGAACACCATCAGGTCACCGGGGCGCAGGTACTCGAGCAAATCGGGGAATTGCCGGTGCGCCAGCGCGCCGCTCGGTCCATCGAGGACCAGCAGACGGCTGCCATGGCGCTCGGCCAGTGGGTGGCGGGCGATCAGGGAATCGGGGAGTTCGAAGGAAAAATCGGCGACGCGCATGATGATGTTCGGTTCGGCAGGGCCGGGAAGTTTAGCCCAATGTGTGAAAATTGACCATGAAAGCCGATTGACCGACCAGCGGTGGCTCTCTATACTGCGCGCCACATGCCCTGATGGCGGAATTGGTAGACGCGGCGGATTCAAAATCCGTTTTCGAAAGGAGTGGGAGTTCGAGTCTCCCTCGGGGCACCAAGATCCGGAAAAAACCGACCTTATGGTCGGTTTTTTTGTGCCTGCGATTTCCTCAAGCAGCGCCACTCCCTGTAGAAGCGGCCTTGTGTCGCGAAGGACCGCACAGCGCCCCCAAGGTCCTGACAGTCACCTCAATTCCGTAGCAAATCTTTAAGATTTCCCCACCTTCCCGTAGTCCATTTCCCAAACATACTCCCTGCCCCTTTCAAGCCATTGCGGTGCTCTGGATCGCATCCTAGTCTCGGCCTGTCGTTGCCATTTCAAGGACCGGCTTTGACAGGCGATCCAGTAACCCCCATCACTAGAGCGCAGATCACTAAAGACTCGACAGAAAGTTTCACAATGTGCAACTTTCTGTGCATCGAACAATTTATGGTTCTACACTTTATTTCAATAACCGTGACTTTTGGTAGAACCACCACCATGCGCGACCTCCAACCCTTACGTCGCCTCCATAGGGGCCTGCAGCAGCTAGCTACTGCGCAACGCTACCTGTTCACCCCCGCCGATATGCGGGCCCTGCTACCAGACCTCTCCGACAGTGCCTACCGCACCGTACTGAGCCGTGCCGCCAACGACAGCACCTTGATCCGACTCTGCCGTGGCCTTTACCTCTACACCCCGGCCAAACCCAACCAAGGGCTGGTCCTGTACCACGCTGCCGCACGCCTGCGAGCGAACAACCTGAACTACATCAGCCTGGAGTCCGCCCTCAGCGACGCCGGCGTGATCTCGCAGGTCCCCCTGAATTGGCTAACCCTCATGTCATCCGGACGCACTCAGACCATACGTTGCGGAACATTCGGCACACTTGAGTTCATCCACACCAGGCGCAAGGCCACCGACCTTCAGGGCCAGGTTGACTATGACGAGCGCTGCCGACTGTGGCGCGCCAAGCCTGCCCTTGCCCTCGCAGACATGAAACGCGCCAAGCGCAGTCTGGACCTGATTGATTGGGAAATAGCCAATGAACTTGTTTGACCAGCTCGTCCAGCAGGCCCTCACCAACACGCCCGACCTGGCCCCGTTGCAGGTGGTCGTGGAAAAGGAACTGCTGCATCACGACATCATGCGGATCCTGAGCGAAACAGGTCTGTTGCAGGACCTCTGCTTCATTGGGGGAACATGTTTGCGGACTTGCTATGGCTCCCGACGGCTCAGTGAAGACCTCGACTTTACGGGCGGTGCGGATTTCAAACGGGAGGATTTTGCTGCGCTGAAGGAGAACCTCATTGCAAGCCTGAACGACAAGTACGGGCTACAGGTGGATGTAAGCGAACCTACGCGGGAGGAAGGCAATGTGGACACATGGAAGCTACGCGTGCAAACACGTCCCGAGGCACGAAGCCTGCCAGCGCAGAAAATCCATATAGATATCTGTGCAATCCCTTCCTACCAGCCTAAGCCGATGACCTTGTTAAACCCTTATGGGGTCGACATGGGAACCGAAGGATTGATCGTCAACGCGCAAAGTCTTGAGGAAATCTTCGTTGATAAGTTGCTGGCATTTGCGCTGCGACGGGGCCGTATCAAGAATCGAGATCTTTGGGATATCGCCTGGCTCAGGCAGCGGGCGGTGACGCCCGCTTATGAACTTGCCGAAAGAAAGCTTGGTGATCATGCGACCACTGTTGAAGTATTCCTTCAGCAGGGTGAGGAGCGGGTGGCCAGTTTGGGGCAGGAGCAGACACAGCGAGATTTTCAGAAAGAGATGCGCAGGTTTCTGCCGCTGCAGGTTGTAACGCAGACTGTCGATAATCGGGCGTTCTGGGAGTACGTCGTACAGACGGTAAGGGACCATTTCAGCGAGTTGCGGACGCATCTCGGCCACAAAGGTCGCGATGGAGGCGACTTGACATTCCTGATGTGAATTTTCTGGAGATTCATATTCAGGGGCTGTGTTCAATGGCTCTCTCCCCCTTTGCACTTTATTGAGATGAAAAGCGGGCCGCCGAGAGGGGTAAGCGATCCTAGGCACTCGTTTTGATTTTGGTTTTCCTTGACGAGACGCAACGAGGCGGACCAGGATTCCTCTACCCATGCTAGGTTTGAACAGTGGAGGTTCAGAGTGCAAGGTGTCAGAGTCGAGATACCAAGAGAAACGGTGGTTCGGCGTTATATGTCGCTGAACATATTTCAGAAAAACCGACCTTATGGTCGGTTTTTTTGCCCGTCCGGTCAGCGCCAGCGATCCAGCTGCCCCTGGGCACGGCTGCTGAAAATCGTCAGCAGCTCGCTCAATGTATGCGGTGACGGTTCGGCAGTGCGGGTCACCGCATGCAAGGTAATCGGCAGCGCCGGGGTCAGCGGCCTGATCGCGGTCGCCCCAGGCGCCGCGCCAAGTGCGGTGAAGGGATCGATCACCGCCAGCCCAGCACCGGATTCGACCATCGCCCTGGCCAGGGAATAGGTTTGCACCGCGATGCTCACCTGTGGCGGCGGCTCCACCGCCTTGAGGTAGCTTTCGAGGCGCACCGACAGCGGGTCGGCGCTGGACAGCCCGATCATGGGCGCACCGGCCAGTGCCGCCAACGGCAGCGGCTTGCCTTCATCTTCCAGCGGCCAATAACCTGCCGGTGCCAATGCCACCAAAACTCCGCTGGCCAGCGCCTGCGCCTTGAGCGCTGGGTGATCTGGCTGTTGCAGGGTCAGGGCGACATCGATCTCCCGCATCAACAGGTTCTGCACCAGTTCGCGACTGTGGGCGCTGGACAGCTCGCAGGCGATGTCCGGGTACCGCTGGGTCCACTCATGAATGGCCGGCGGCAGCAGTGACAGGGCCAGCGCCGGGGTCGCACCGATCCGCAGGCTGTGGCCCGGCGCGCGACGCAGGCTTTGCGCCAGGCGTCGCACCCCTTGCAGGCTCTCCGTGACCTTGTCGACCTCACGCTCCAGCTCCAGCGCTTCGGGTGTGGGCTGCAGCTTGCCGCGCACCCGCAGGAACAACGGAAAGCCCAGTTGCTGCTCGGCGTGCTGCAGCACCTTGGTCACGGCAGGTTGGGAAACGTGCAGCAACTGCGCGGCACCGCTGACCGAGCCGGTCTGGCGGATGGCCTGGAAAATTTCGATATGACGAAGGCGCATGGCAAGTCCATAACCTTTGTTTATGGCTCAGCGATCTTTATTCATTTTTCGCCACCTGTCACCTGGCCCTAACCTCAGCCTCGCTCCAACAAAGAACAAGGACTGACATGGCTCAGCATGTATGCATCATCGGCGGTGGCGTCATTGGCCTGTCAACCGCTTACGCACTGGTACGCGACGGCTTTGATGTGACGCTGATCGAGGCTCGCGATTCGTTGGGCAGTGAAACCAGCTTCGCCAACGGCGGCCAGCTGTCCTATCGCTACGTGGCGCCCCTGGCCGACGCAGGTGTGCCATTGCAGGCCCTTGGCTGGATGCTGCGCGGTGAATCGCCGCTGCGATTGCGCCCGCGCTTCGATCGTGCGCAGTGGCGCTGGATGGCAGCATTCCTGGGTGCTTGCCGCTCCTCGGTCAACCGCGCCAACGCCGGCCATCTGCTGCGCCTCGCGCTGCTGAGCCAGTCGACCTTGCAAGCCTGGCGTGAGGAGGACGGCCTGGGTGGTTTCAACTGGCGACGCAACGGCAAGCTGGTCACCTTCCGCAAGGCCAGTAGCTTTGAACATGCGCGCAAGAATCTTGCCGCGCCCCAGCAACAACACGTGTTGTCACAAGCCGACTGTGCCCGTCTGGACCCAGCGCTGACAGAGGCGCCCTTTGTCGGCGCCATCTATACCCCGGATGAAGAGGTCGGCGATTGCCACAGCTTTTGCCAGCAACTGGCGGCGCGCTTGCAGGCGTCGGGACGCTGCAAGTTCCGCCTGGGCCAGGCGGTGTCCGGAATTCGCCATGCGCATGGCGTAGTGAATGCGATTGAACTGGACGACGAAGTGCTGCCGGTGGAGCACCTGGTGGTTGCAGCCGGCCATCGCAGTGCGTTGCTGGCGCTGCCGGGCATTGACCTGCCGCTGTATCCGCTGAAGGGTTATAGCCTGACAGTACCGATCGGCGCCCAGCATCGGGCGCCGGACCTGAGCATCACCGACTACGACCGCAAGATCGTCTACGCCCGGATCGGTGAACAGTTGCGTGTGGCGGCGATGGTCGACATTGTCGGTTTCGACCCGTCGCTGGATCCCAAGCGCCTGGCCTTGCTCAAGCGCCAGGCCCGCGAGACTTTCGCCAACGCCGGTAATTATGACTACGCCATCGAATGGGCCGGCATGCGTCCGGCCACGCCTAGCGGCGTGCCGCTGCTGGGCGCAACGGCGTATCGCAACCTGTGGCTGAACCTCGGCCATGGTGCGCTGGGCTTTACCCTGGCCTGCGCCAGCGCACGTTTGCTGAGTGAACTGATCGGCCAGCGCCGCCCCTCCATCGACCTGCAGGGTTTCACCGCCCGTGCGGCTGGTGGAAATAACCGTACTGCAGCATGTCTCTGATCCCCTCACCTACAACGGAGAATAACAATGCGAAAAATCACGTTGATCGGCTGCACCCTTGGCCTGTTGCTAGGCACCCAGGCCCATGCTGACGAAGCAGCGCTGGGGCCTACCCTGAGCAAGATTGCCAGAGCCAACAGCATTACCTTGGGCTATCGCGATGCTTCGGTACCGTTCTCTTATGTGGGCGACCATTCGGGGCAACCCATGGGCTACTCGGTAGACCTGGCGAACAAGGTCGTCGAGCGGGTACAGCAGAAGCTGGCATTGCCCCAGCTCAAGGTGAAATACAACCTGGTGACATCGCAAACCCGCATTCCGCTGGTACAGAACGGTACCGTTGACCTGGAGTGCGGCTCGACCGGCGTCACCGCAGAGCGTCAGAAACAGGTGGCGTTTTCCTATGGGTTCATCTATGTCAAAGGCCAGTTGCTGACGGCCAAAGACAGCGGGATCAAGAGTTTCGCCGACCTGCGCGGCAAGAATGTGGTGACCACCGCCGGCACCACCAACGAACGCTATCTGAAAAGCTACAACGTCGATAACAAGATGGACATGTACGTGATCAGCGCCAAGGACCACGGTGAAGCCTTCCAGATGTTGCAGTCCGGCCGAGCGGCGGCGTTCTACATGGACGATGCGCTGCTCTACGGAGAACGCGCCAAGGCTCGCGATCCGCACAACTGGGTGGTGGTCGGGGAAGAGCAGTCGCGGGAAATCTACAGCTGCATGGTGCGCAAGGATGACCCGCAGTTCCTCGCGCTGGTGAACGCGTCGCTGGGCGAGCTGTACAGCTCAGGGGAAATCAACGGGATCTACCAGCGCTGGTTCGAACAGCCGATTCCGCCTAAAGGCTTGAACCTGGAGTTCCCGATGACCAGCGAACTCAAGGCCATCTTTGCCAAGCCGGTGAGTGACCCGGTGGAGTAGCATCCAGACGACCAGCCCCTCTGGCTCACGGCCTCGCAAAGTACTGGAGGCAATGGCCTCGGCCGCTCCGACCGCGCCCCGTTGCCAGCGCAGGAATGACCTGCCATGAAGCTGACCAACCGCCCCGTTCAGCCCTCCGAAATCCCTGTTCTGCTAGCGGGGAACTACATGGGGCTGAACGAGGAGGTCGACACCCAAGGCACGAATGACTTTCAGCACAGTGTCAAAGCGTGGTTTTGCGCCTGGAGTGAGTGCCTTGTACAGACTTTCCCTTCCCAACCCACTCTCGGTGGCGATCTGCGTCATTCCCCGTGCGCGAGCGATATGGCTAAGTGCCCGAATTATTTCCTCGGTATCGCCATCTGCGAGGACCTGACTAAGGTACTCAGTGATGGCCTCATCACTACTCAACAAGGCCGCCATATCAAACGGGATCAACTTTTCGCTCATTTCATCTCCTTCAGCAGTTTTCTGGCTTTGAGGATATCGGTGGCCTGGGTGGACTTGTCTCCGCCGACCAACAGCAGAACCAGCCTCTGGCCCTTTTGCGCAAAATAGACACGATATCCAGCAGCTACATCGATGCGAAGCTCACCGATACCGCCTCCAAGCCATTTGACATCTCCAAGATTCCCCATTGCTGCTCGCTCCAATCTACGACCTATCGCAAGCTGGGCCCTCAAATCTCTCAAGCTGGATAGCCAAACTGCAAAGCTCTCCGTCTGTTCAACGAGATACATCAAGTGGTCACCCAATCGTATCCGTACGGATACACCCATTCAAGTGTTGAAGCGGCCCACTCTGTCGCCTTACCCCTTATATGGGAACTCAGGCATTTCCCATAACGGGGTCAGACTTTTCTCTTCACGGTCACAAAAAACCTTGCAACATTCAACACCCGAACCTTCGCCGAGCCTCGACGTCCGATCCTGCATCACCCGCGTTTCGAGGTACCCCGCGTGAAAGACATCATCACCCGCAAGTACCGCCTGGTCGTGAAGACCGTCGGCTACATCGGCTGGTCGCTGTTCTGGCTGCTGATCTGGGATGTGCTGGTCACCATCGATTTCATGCTGTTCTTCAACAGCAAGTTCACCCTGCCGCTAATCCCGTTGACCTTGCTGGGCTCGGCGCTGGTGGTGCTGGTGAGCTTTCGCAACAGCAGCGCCTACAACCGCTGGTGGGAGGCGCGCACATTGTGGGGGGCGTTGGTGAACAGTTCACGCAGCTTCGCGCGGCAGGCGCTGACCCTGATCGATGACCCGGATGATGGCCTGAACCCGATCAAGGCTACCCTGCTGCGTCGGCATATCGCCTATGTGAACTGCCTGGCGGCACACTTGAAGGGCGAGCGCTGCCCGGATGAACTGATGGCATTCATACCGCCTGCGGAATTCGAGCGGCGCAATCGTTCGAACAATTTCGCCAACGACATCCTGAGTGGTTCGGCGGCGTTGCTGGCGCGGGAATACCAGGCCGGGCGGCTGGACAGCATTCGCCTGGCAAGGCTGGAGTCGACGCTGGTGGACCTGTCCAACGCCCAAGGTGGCATGGAACGGATCGCCAATACGCCTCTGCCCTACCCTTACGTGTACTTTCCGCGGCTGTTCATCACCCTGTTCTGCCTGATCGTACCGGTGGGGCTGGTGGAATCGCTGGGCTGGTTCACGCCGCTGGCTTCGACGGTGGTGGGCTTCATGCTGCTGGCCATCGAGCGGATCGGGACGGATTTGCAGAGCCCGTTCAGGTTCAGTGAGCATCAGATCCAGATGGACAGCATTTGCGAGACGATCGAGCGGAATCTGGAGTCGATGCAGCGGGAGGCGCAGTGTGGGGAGTTGGCTTAGTGCCAGACCTCAACTGCCCTATCGCCGGCAAGCCAGCTCCCACAGGGGCCGTGGAATCCTGTGACCTTGCACCGTACCTGTGGGAGCTGGCTTGCCGGCGATAGGGCCGCAACGCTGCCCCGGCTATCCATCAGGCCCGCACATAGCGCTGGCGCAACACATCACTCAACGCATCCACCAGTAACACCAGCACCAGCATCCCCATGATCACCGTGCTGGCCTGAGCCTCCTGGAACAGGCTCAAGGTGGTGTACAGCATCTGCCCCAACCCACCCGCACCGACAAACCCCAGCACGCTGGCCATGCGGATATTGTTCTCCCACCGGTACAGGCTATAAGCCAGCAACTGCGGCCACAGATTGGGCAAGGTGCCAAAGCAGAATGCCGCCACCTGGCTACCGCCCTGCAAGCGGATAGCCGCGGCCGGCTCCGGCGGTGCGTTCTCCAGCGCCTCGGCAAACAGCCGCCCCAGCACGCCAGCGGTATGCAGCGCCAACGCCAGCGTACCGGCATTCGGCCCAAGCCCGGCCGCCAGCACCGTCAGCGCGGCCCACACCAGTTCCGGGATGGCCCGCAGGGCATTCAGCAACAACCGCGCACAGGCCTGCAGCGTCCAACCGAACCGGCCAGCGGCCGGCAGCGCCAACAGCATGCCCAGCAGCATGGCCAACAAGGTGCCCAAGCCCGACATGGCCAGGGTTTCCAGCGCCCCGTGCGCAACCGCGCGCAGGTGCCCGGCAGACAGGTCCGGGTGCAGGAAACGCCCGGCATATTCGCCCATCTGCCCCAGCCCGCCGTTGCCGATCAGCGCCTGCAAGTCCAGCTCCAGGTATGCGAACGAGGCCATCACCGCAGCCACGATGGCGCCTAGCACCAGCCAATTGATGACCCGGTTCATGCCAGCCTCCAACGCAGGAAGCGGCTGAGCAGGTCGGCCAGCATCACCAGGACCAGGAACGTCAGCAGCATGCTTGCCACTTCCGCTCCAGCGAACATGCGCATCGACAGGTCGATCTGCTGCCCCAGCCCACCAGCACCGACAAAGCCCATCACCACCGAGGCGCGTACCGCGCACTCCCAGCGGTACACGGTGTAGGACACCACTTCGGACACCGCACTGGGCAGGATGCCGTAGAAAAACGCAGCCAGGCGGCCACTGCCCGCCTGCAGCAAGGCATGCGCCGGGCGCTGGTCGACCGACTCGAAGATCTCGGCATAGACCTTGCCGAGCATGCCACTGTAGGTGATGGCAATGGCCAGTACGCCCGCCGTCGGCCCCAGCCCCACGGCCCGCACGAACAGCAACGCCCAGACGATTTCCGGCACACTGCGCAGAAAAATCAGCAACCAGCGCACCGGCAGGCGCAGCAACCGCGACCATAACCCGGCGCGACCGCCACGGGAGGCTGCGCGCAGCGACAGGGCACGGCTGGCCAGCAACCCGGCAGGGACCGCCAGCAGCAACGCCAACGCCATGCCGGCCGTGGCCACGGCCAGGGTCTGCAGGGTGGCTTCATACAGCAGCGAAAGGAAATCGGCATCGTGTGCCGGTGGCCAGAAGGCACTGGTGAAACTGGCGATCTGCTGGCGGTTCTCTGCCTGCAGCAGCACCCCGGGGTTCAGTTCGCTCAATCGGATGCCAGGCCATAGCACCGCCACCGCCAGCAGGGTCAGCAGCAACCGCGGCAGCAGCGCCGGGTCGCGGGCATCAAGCTTCAGCATCGCGGAATCTGCACGGTCAGGGTCGGCCCCTGGCTTGGCGGTGAAGCCAGTTGTTCGTTGGCGTACAGCGCATCCAGCAACTGCTCGGTCACCGCTTGCGCCGGGCAGTCGAACGCCACCTGCCCTTCGCGGATACCAATCACCCGCGGGAAGTGCGCCAGCGCCAGATCCACGGCATGCAGGCTCGCCACCAGGGTCACGCCATTGGCCTGGGCGTGGCGGTTGAGCAAGGCCAGGCTGTGGTCGGCCAGCACCGGGTCCATGGCCGACACCGGCTCATCGGTCAGCAACACCTGCGGCCGCTGGTACAGCGCCCGGGCAATACCCACCCGCTGCAACTGGCCACCGGACAATTGCCCGCACTGCACGAACAGTTTGTCGGCCAGGCCCAGCTCGGCCAGGGCTTGGCGCGCCCCCGGCACATCACTGGGGTATAGCAGGTTGAGCAGCCCGCGCAACACACCCCACTGCCCCAGGCGGCCGGCCAGCACCGCCGTCACCACCCGCTGGCGCGGTGGCAAGGGCGGTGCCTGGTGCACCAGGCCTACCCGAGCACGCAGGCGCTGGCGGGCCCTGGCGGACAGCGCCCAGGGCTGTTCGCCGAGCAGCTCCAGGCGCCCGCTGCTGGGCTGGACGGCGGTCGCCATCAGGTGCAGCAAGCTGGACTTGCCCGCCCCCGAAGGCCCGATGATGGCGACGCGCTCGCCCTGGCCGATGCTCAGGCTCACGGCATCAAGCGCACGCACCTGGCCATGGCGCAGCCCGGCTCCGTGCAGATGAATAGCCACGTTGGAAGCCACTGTCGATGTCACTTGAGCAGGCCGGCCTCGCGTGCAGCCTGTTCGGTGCCCACGTAGTTCTCAGGTTTGGTCTCGATGAAGCGGCTGGCGGCCTGCAGGTCGAGGATCGCCTTGTGCTCCGGGTTGGCCGGGTCGAGGCCGAGGAAGGCTTTCTTGATCTTCTCTTTCAGCGCCGGGTCCATGTTGCCGCGCACGGTCCAGTTGTAGTCGAAGTAGGTCGGGGTGGTGGCGAACACCTTCACCTTGGCGGTATCAACCTTGCCGGCATCCACCAGCTTCTGCCACACGCTGGCGTTGAGCACGCCGCCATCGACCTTGCCGGCCTGCACCCAGGCCACGGTGGCATCGTGGGCGCCGGAGTAGGCGACGCGGCCGAAGTAGTCTTCAGGCTTGATGTTGTCCTGCTTGAGCATGAAGTAACGCGGCATCAGGCTACCCGAGGTAGACGAGATGGAACCGAAGGCAAACGACTTGCCCTTGAGGTCGGCCAGGCTCTTCACATCAGGGTTGGCGGTAATGAACTTGGAAGTGAACTGCGCATCCTGTTCACGCTGCACCAGCGGCGTGGCGGCAGGGTCCTTCAGGTGCACCTGCACGAAAGTGAAGCCCCCCAGCCAGGCCAGGTCCAGGCGGTTGGAAGCCAACGATTCGACTACCGCCGGGTAATCAGCCACCGGCACGAACTTCACCTCCATGCCCAGCTGCTTGGCCAGGTACTCGCCCAAAGGCTTGAACTTGCGCTGCAGTTCGGTCGGTGCTTCGTCAGGGATGGCGCTGACCCGCAGGGTGTCGGCAGCCTGGGCGACAACGGCACAGCAAGACAGCACGAGGCCGGCGGCGAGCGCCAGAGGGCGTTTGAGCATGGGTGTTCTCCGGTTCAATAGCGGGGAAAGGCCGGCTTATGCGCCGACGACGGGAATTATAAGAGGCGCAGGCGCAAAGGCCAGCTTTGCTACAATCGCGCATCAAATTGACCTCCTGAGGTGCACATGAGCGAGCCGATTCGCCTGACCCAGTACAGCCATGGTGCCGGCTGTGGCTGCAAGATATCCCCCAAGGTGCTGGATGTGATCCTCGCTGAAAGCGGCGCCCAGGCCCTGGACCCGAAACTGTGGGTGGGCAACGCCTCGCGCGACGACGCTGCCGTGTACGCGCTGGATGACGAGCGCGGCGTGGTCTCGACCACCGACTTCTTCATGCCGATCGTCGATGACCCGTACGACTTCGGCCGCATCGCCGCCACCAACGCCATCAGCGACATCTACGCCATGGGCGGCGACCCGCTGATGGCCATTGCCATCCTCGGCTGGCCGGTCAACGTGCTGCCGCCGGAAGTGGCCCGCGAAGTGATCCGCGGTGGCCGTGCGGTATGTGCCGAAGCCGGCATCCCGCTGGCCGGCGGCCACTCCATCGACGCCCCCGAGCCGATCTTCGGCCTGGCCGTCACCGGCGTGGTCAGCAAGCGTCACCTCAAGCGCAACGACACCGCCAGCGCAGGCTGCCGCCTGTACCTGACCAAGCCGCTGGGTATCGGCATCCTCACCACCGCCGAGAAAAAGGCCAAGCTGCGCACCCAGGACCAGGGCCTGGCTCGCGACTGGATGTGCACCCTAAATACCCCCGGCAGCCGCTTCGGCAAGCTTGACGGGGTCAAGGCCATGACCGACGTCACCGGTTTCGGCCTGCTCGGCCACCTGGTGGAACTGGCCGAAGGCAGTGGCGTTACCGCACACCTGGACTATGCCGCCGTCCCGCGCCTGCCCAGCGTCGACCACTACCTGGCCGAGGGCTGCATCCCCGGCGGTACCCTGCGCAACTTCGACAGCTACGGCCACAAGATCGGCGCCCTGAGCGACGACCAGAAGCACCTGCTGTGCGACCCGCAGACCAGCGGCGGCCTGCTGGTGGCGGTTACCCCGGAAGGTGAAGCCGAGTTCCTGGCGGTGGCCGCCGAACTGGGCCTGCAGCTGGCACCGATCGGCAAGCTGGTCGAGCGACAGAGCCACGCGGTCGAGGTGATCTGATGCGCCCCGACTGCACCGACTTCCGCCAGTTGTTCCTCGACGATGTGCCGATGATGGACATGCGTGCACCTGTCGAATTTGCCAAGGGCGCCTTCCCCGGTGCCGTAAACCTGCCGCTGATGAATGACCAGGAGCGGCAAAAGGTCGGCACCTGCTACAAGCAGAAGGGCCAGGCTGAAGCCATCGTTCTGGGCCACAAGTTGGTCAGCGGTGAGATCAAGCAGGCACGTCTGGAAGCCTGGGCAAAGTTCGCCAAGGAACACCCGGAAGGCTACCTGTACTGCTTCCGTGGCGGCCTGCGCTCGCATCTTGTGCAGAAAGTACTGCGCGATGAGAAGGGCATCCACTACCCCCTCGTGGAGGGCGGCTACAAGGCCATGCGCCACTTCCTGCTGGAGACTACCCAACAGGCGGTCGCGCAATGTGATTTCGTGCTCGTGGGCGGCCTGACCGGCACCGGCAAGACCGACGTGCTGCACCTGCTGGACAACGAGTTGGACCTGGAGGGCTACGCCAACCATCGCGGTTCCAGCTTTGGCAAGCGCGCCACTGCACAGCCAGCGCAGATCGACTTCGAGAACAGGCTGGCCATAGACGTGTTGAAAAAACGCGCCCGGGGTATCGAGCAGTTCGTGCTGGAAGACGAAGGCCGAATCGTGGGCAGCTGCACCGTACCGCTGGAGTTGTACCAGGGCATGCAGCAATACCCGCTGGTGTGGCTGGAAGACAGTTTGGCCAACCGCGTGGAGCGTATCCTGCGCGACTACGTGATCGACCTGAGCGCCGAGTTCGTCAGCCTGCATGGTGAAGAAGATGGCCTTCGACTGTTTGCCGAGACGCTTCTGCAGAGCATGGCCAGGATTCACAAGCGCCTCGGCGGCGAGCGCCATCAGCGGCTGTCGGAAATCCTGCGCCAGGCGCTGGAAGAACAGCAGCGCAGTGGTTCGGTGGAGTTGCACCGGGTCTTCATCGAAAGCTTGCTGAGCGAGTATTACGACCCGATGTATGCCTACCAGCGTGCAGCGAAAGCAGAGCGTATCGAGTTTGCCGGTGATGCGGTGGAAGTGCGCGAGTACCTCAAGGCCCGGGCGCTGCGCGAACCGCGCAAGTAAAACGGGGCCGCTTCGCGCCCTATCGCCGGCAAGCCAGCTCCCACAGGTATTGCACTGCCTGACAGGGCACGCGTTCCCTGTGGGAGCTGGCTTGCCGGCGATAGGGCCAGTACAGACAACCTCACTGCCCAGGGCTGAGCACCCGCTCCAGCTCCGCCGCGCGGTCGCGGGTCATGTCCATCACACAGGTCCCACCTTCCAGCTGCGCCATGGTCCCGCCACTGGCCTGCACATGGAACCCGCAATTGCCATCGCGGTAGGCAAGCCACTTGCGCTGCACATCACGCAGGCTCTTCTGCTGCCCAGCATCCAGCTTACCCATCAATTGCTTGTACACCCGGTTCAATCGCTGGTCCTGCAACTGCGTCTCGGCCCGAATGCAGTCGCTCATGGCCACGGTACTGGACGCCTTGTCCATGCACTGCCCGTAACCCGGCGTGTAATCATCCGCCAAGGCCAGCGGCAGCACACAGGCCACTGCCAGGCCCGTCAGGTAATGCTTGGTCATCAACCCCTCCTTGTGGGTATCACAGCGTCTGTGGCTGTTCCGGCGGCATCAGTACCTTGCCCGGTTCGAAGCGCAGCGATGGCATCTGCGTTGCCGCATACGACGCCACGCCAAGCGCCGCGATCAACACCACATCCAGCCAGCTCCAGCCCGGCATGTCGTCGGCGCTGCGAGCCCTCCAGCAATGCCAGGCCTGGCCCACGCAAAACACCACCATCGCCGCCAGCCACAGGTAGAAACCGGCACCGAAACCAGCCAAGTCATGAAATTCATAGCTCTGATTGTCCGGCAGGCGGTCAATTCCAAAGCTGCTGGCCGCCAGATACACAGCCACCAGCCCGACCAGCAATGACAGCCGGCGAAAGCGTCGATGAGCAAGGACCGCCAGGGCCAGCAACGGGTTGGCAAACCACTGGTACAGACCGAAGGGCATGCCCCAGGGCCCATACAACAGCATCTGCAGGGCCGGCATATGGCGGTCGCCACTCATCAGCGCGCCATCGAAGAACAATGCGAGCAGATACAGCAGCAGGCTGGCGCTCAGGTAAAAAACTGGCAAGAGATCTACTTCCTATGCAACCGGGGGCTCTAGCAGAAGGCCATAAATACCCGAATCGGACAACTCGCCGGCAACGCACCAACGCGCACGCAATGTGCCTTCCAGCACGAAGCCCTGGCGCTCCAGAGTGCGTGCCGAACCTTGGTTGCGCGGGTCGATCTCGCCTTCCAGGCGGCGCATGTGCAGGGTGTGGGCGAGGTAGTCGATGAAGCAGGTCAGTGCTTCGTCCATGTAGCCCCTGCCCTGCACCGCGCTGGCGAGGCAGTAGCCGATTTCACCACGGCGGGATACATCGTCGATGTTGAACAGCTGGACCATGCCGATCAGTTCGCCGTTGTCACGGCGGTACATGCCAAGCTTGAGCTGGTCGCCATTGGCATAGGCTTCGCGGTCGGCGGCCAGGGCGCTTTCGGCTTCGGCCAGGTTTTGCCAAGGTGCATGGTGCCAATAGCGCATGACCTCGGGGTCGGCCATGATCGCCAACCATTGCGCGGCATCGGCATGGCGCATGGGGCGCAATTGCAGACGCGGGCTGTCGAGGCAGAGGTCACTGGGGAAACTGCGGGGTGGGGTCACGCCGGATCTCCTGTCCATTGCTGAGGAGATGACAGTTTAACGTCAAGCGATCGGTTCAAGCATCCCGGGGCTGCTGCGCAGCCCATCGCCGGCAAGCCAGGCTCCCACAGGTATAGTGCAAGGCTCCGGGCCTGTGGTGTACCTGTGGGAGCCTGGCTTGTCGTGGCGACGAACCGCGTCGATGGGCCGCAAAGCGGCCCCAAAAATCGTTCAGGCGCCCCGATTCAAGCCCATTTCCATGTCATTGATCAGCGCCTTGGCCATGGCGCTGAGAATGCGCGCCGCGCTGCCAGCGATCTTGTCGCCCTCCATCTCGGCCTCTTCGTTCAAATGCTTGATGCAGCCGATCAGGACCGACAATTCATCGAATGCCAGGTCAAGCGGTACGCCCGGTTCTACCCGGTAAAGCTCGAGGAACTTCTCCACGCCTGCGGTGGTGCGGGATTTGAGGTAATTGCTCATGATGAACTCCAAATGTGTGCTGAAGGCAACCACCTCGATCCTTCTCACAGATTTGGGCGGCAGCCGTGCGCGAGGTGAGAAGCCCGTGTTGGAGTCACCACGGTCAAGCCGAAGCCTGCACGCGCACAGCTGCCATAAGCTGACAAGAGGACTACCAACAACGAGTTCTCACACTCGCTCGCCTTCTGGGCGAACGGTGAAGTTAACGCTGTGGTATTTCCCTGCCTATCAGACGGCAACCGACTGAGCTCGTAGGATAATTCCCAATGCCCGGCCACCTGAAGCATTTGGTTTCAGTTTCAGAATCTTCTTACAGCTGATGGCCTCTTCGCGGGCACGCCCGCTCCCACAGGGACCGCACAGTGTTTGAGTCCTGTGCAGTACCTGTGGGAGCGGGCGTGCCCGCGAAGAGGCCGACAAAGGCAACCAGGATGAATCAGGCCACCTCAGCCCCATCATCCGGCCAATGCGGCTCGTTGGCCCCGGGCGGGGTCAGCGGTGGCAGGCCATACGCTGCCCGCGCATCGTCGCAGCTGGGGTTATGCACCCCACCCTCCCACGACGCCTCGAACTCGCGGCAGGGGCTGGAACGGTTGGCGTAGATGGTGCACGCCACCTCCTGGCCGATCTCGCCCTGCAGGCTGATGCAGCGGCAGGGTTTGGCATCGGTGCCGATCATGGCAACACGGGTGGGGTTGATCTGTACCACCAGGTCGTCCGGTACAAGGCCCCCGGCAGACTGGCATTCGCCCCAGAAAAAGGACACACGGAAGTACCCGCAGCAGGCGCCGCAATCAAGGCAAGGGTTGTATTCGGACATGATGGCACGAAGGGAAGGTTGTTGTTATCGGGGCTGGCCCGCGGCGCCATTTTCAATCCAAGCCGGGGCGGCTGGATAGAGGGGGAATGCAAAAATATTTGCCGCTGATCCGACGATTCAATATAGGCGACCAACGTCTTTCCCGGCCACCCGTTCAAGTTAGCGTAATGCCTTGTAGGAAGTGACATCCCAATGCTGCAGGCCAAGGCCTTCGGTCGGCTCATAGCCATTACCGCACACCTTGCTGAAGGGAATGCAGGCCTCGCCGCAATACACCAAGCGGTCGTCATCTTCGCCCTCGGTAAGCACGGTATACGACTCGCTGCGCATGGCCTTGTACTGCCCTTCGGCAGCGGCCATGACCATGTGATATCGCATCAACTGGCGGTCGCTCAGGGACAGGCGCTTGTCCAGTTGCACACCCCAGCGGGTCAGGCAGACCTCGGCAAAATGGCGAACGATCAACCCCGGCTCCGCCAGTACCTTGCCGTCACCCGCACCGTCGACGGAGGCGTTGCCCACCAGCGTGGCATGCCGGCCTGGCATGGGGTAGATGCACATCCGCGTATCCGGTTCGACCGAGGGGATCACACAGGCGAAACCTTTTGATCGTTCGTCCCGCGAATAGAAACCCACGTACTCGCGGACATTGCCCGCCAGGGTTACCCGCTGGCTTTGCAGGTTACCGATGCCAGGCACCGGGTCGATGACGAAGATATTGACGGGTATGTCCCGTAATACAGGGTCCTGCGCCATGGCGTTGGCCAGCATGTGGCAACTGATCCCTCCCCTGCTCCAGCCCACAAGGTTCACCTGGGTCGGCAAGCGAGGCTTGCGGAACAAGCTGATGATGCGCTCCTGCAACTCCTGCGGTGTTGGATGGCGCTCGCCGTAGTCGTAGGTGCGCCAGAACCAGGAGGCTGTGGAGGAAACATCCGGAATGGGTACGCCAGCATCCTTGAGGCGCTCGTACTCCTCCTCGCTCAGCTTGGTGCGCTGCCAGCTGCTTTCACCCTTGATCACCTGCAGCACATGGTTGACGTTCTCTTCCCACCCGCGGCCGAACAACTGACCGGTCCAGTTGAAGTAGCCGCCGGGCTCGACGAACAGGTTGTCGTCCTGGAGGTTGCCGCTGCCGGGGCCGTCAACGGCGATCCAGTGGGCAAACTCGCGGCCCTGGTCATTGCTGGCCAGGGTAGAGACCAGCTCGCCATTCCAGAAGTTGGGGTTGGCGTCGTCGAAGCGGTGGGAACCGGTGCCGCAGAAATAGGCGGTGAAAACACTCATTTGTGGATCTCTGTGGTGAGAAATGAGTGCAGAAAAATAGGTAGCTCAATCGGTGGGATGCAGGTGGAAAACTCGCCCTTGAGTCAGTCGGGGCTGCTTTGCAGCCCCAACAGCTTATTTGCGGGCCACCCCATCAGCCCGGAACATCTGCCGGATCCCGCGAATCGCCTGGCGAATACGGTCCTGGTTCTCGATCAGGGCAAAGCGCACATGGTCATCACCATAATCACCAAAGCCGATCCCCGGCGACACGCATACCTTGGCCTCGGCCAGCAGCTTCTTGGAGAACTCCAGCGAGCCCAGGTGCGCGTACTCCGGCGGGATCTTCGCCCACACGTACATCGAGGCCTTGGGGTTCTCGACCATCCAGCCCAGCTCGTGCAACCCTTTCACCAGCAGGTTGCGGCGCTGGCGGTATTGCTCGGCGATGTCGCGCACGCACTGCTGGTCGCCTTCCAGTGCTGCAATGGCAGCCACCTGCAGCGGAGTGAAGGTACCGTAGTCGTGGTAGCTCTTGATCCGCGCCAGGGCACTGACCAACTCGGGGTTGCCGACCATGAAACCGATCCGCCAGCCGGCCATGTTGTAGCTCTTGGACAGGGTGAAGAACTCCACCGCGATGTCCTTGGCCCCCGGCACCTGCATGATCGACGGGGCTTTCCAGCCGTCGTAGACGATGTCGGCGTAGGCCAGGTCATGCACCACCAGCACGTTGTACTGCTTGGCCAATGCCACCACGCGCTCGAAGAAGTCCAGTTCCACGCACTGAGCGGTGGGGTTGGACGGGAAGCCGAGGATCATCATCTTCGGCTTGGGGATCGACTCGCGGATGGCCCGCTCGAGTTCGTTGAAGAAGTCCACACCCGGTACCAGCGGCACCGAACGCACCTGGGCACCGGCAATCACCGCCCCGTAGATATGGATCGGGTAGCTGGGGTTGGGCACCAGCACCGTGTCGCCCTGGTCGAGGGTGGCCAGCATCAGGTGTGCCAGGCCTTCCTTCGAGCCGATGGTGACGATGGCTTCGCTTTCCGGGTCGATGTCGACCTCGTAGCGTTCCTTGTACCAGTTGGAGATGGCCCGACGCAGGCGCGGGATGCCACGGGAGGTGGAGTAGCCGTGGGTGTCTTCACGCTGGGCGACCTGCACCAGCTTCTCGACGATGTGCGGCGGGGTGGCGCCATCGGGGTTGCCCATGCTCAGGTCGATGATGTCCTCGCCACGGCGGCGGGCAGCCATCTTGAGCTCGGCAGTGATGTTGAAGACGTAAGGGGGGAGACGATCGATGCGCGCAAAGCGGCGCGGCGAACCTGGGTTGGCCATGGCTTCCTCTGAGTACGTAAGCGCCCGGAACCGTCCGAGCGACGCTGGCCGATGTAGCGGCCTGAATCAGAAGATAGTGCCGACACCGGATGCTTGTAAAGGACAATTTCCTGTTTTCATAGATCTTTTCAGATGTATTTTTTGAAAATAAGAAATTTAAATTCTGCTGTGCCGGCCTCTTCGCGGACTTGCCCGCTCCCACAGGATTACTCACCTGCCCCGAGACCTGCGCCGTACCTGTGGGAGCGGGCGAGCCCGCGAACGAGGCCAGCACAGAAAAAGCCCATAAAAAAACCCCGGCACAGTGGCCGGGGTTTTCGTGAAACAGGCAGCAGTATCAGCGTGCGTATGTCATCAGCACGTCCGCAGCGGTCTGGCTGTCCACACCCATCATCACGCTCAGGGCAGTGACGGTGAGGATGGAGAAGCCGAACACCTTGCGGGCCCACTTGCTGTCGTCCTCGGCCTTGTAGCCACCCCAGGCCATGTACAGCCAGTACAGGCCCATGGCTGCTGCCACGGCCAGGTAGCCGAGGCCGGCGTAACCGCCGAGGGTAAGCATCAAGGTCGCGAGCACGAAGGCCAGCACGTACAGCACGATCTGCTTCTTCGCCGCGAGGATGCCACGTGCCACCGGCAGGACCGGAATGTTGGCAGCGCTGTAATCCTTGAAGCGGAAGATCGCGATGGCGAAGCTGTGCGGCATCTGCCACAGGCTGAACATCACCAGCAGGGTAACCGCAGCCAGGTCGAAGCTGTTGCTCACGGCGCAATAGCCGATCACCGGAGGCATGGCACCAGACAGGCTGCCGACCAGGGTGCCGTGCACCGATTTACGCTTCAGCCACAGGCTGTAGAAACCGACGTAGACGATGAAGCCGATCAGCGCACAGAACGCCGACAGCGGGTTGGCCTGGACATACAGCAGGCTGAAACCCGCCACCCCGAGCAGGGTGGCGTAGATCAGCGCGAGGGGCAGCGACATGCCGCCCTGGACCATGACGCGGTTCTTGGTGCGCTCCATCTTGTGGTCGATGTCACGGTCGATGCAGTTGTTGAACACGCATCCGGACGCAACCACCAGCGAAGTACCGATCACCACCGCCAGGAACAGGGCGAAATCCACATGGCCCTTCGAGGCAAGGAAGAAACCGCCTGCCACGGAAAGCACGTTACCGAAAATGATCCCCGGTTTGGTGATTTGGATAAAGTGCTTAACGGACATGCAGTCTTACCTCACTTGGCCAACATTTCGAAGTGGATGCTGAACATGATCCACAGCGACAGGCCGACAAGCAGAGCGATCACCAGGGTGGTGAACAGGAACGTCGAAACGTTGTTGCGTTGCTCTTTCGAGCGGTCCATGTGCAGGAAGTACACGAGGTGCACTACTACCTGGATCACGGCCATGGCAACAATGATCAGAACGGTCAGGTTCTTCGGCAGGCTTGGCGACATGGCCAGGCCGAACGGGATCGCAGTCAGGATGATCGACAGGATGAAGCCGATCATGTACGACTTGACGCTGCCGTGGTTACCTTCGTGATGAGTGTCGTGTGCGTTAGCCATTACAGAACTCCCAGCAGGTAGACGACGGTGAATACGCAGATCCAGACCACGTCCAGGAAGTGCCAGAACAGGCTCAGGCAGCTCATGCGGGTCTTGGCGGTCGGCGTGATGCCGTGCTTGTTGATCTGGTACATCATGATTGCCATCCAGATCAGGCCGGCGGTCACGTGCAGACCGTGGGTACCTACCAGGGCGAAGAAGCCCGACAGGAAGCCACTGCGCTGCGGGCCGAAGCCCTCGGCGATCAGGTGATGGAATTCGTAGATTTCCATCGCGATGAAGCCTGCACCGAACAGGAAGGTCACAGCCAACCAGCCCAGTACGCCAGCTTTCTTGCCATCGAACATCTTCAGCATGGCGAAGCCGAAGGTGATCGAGGACAGCAGCAGGAACAGCGTTTCAACAGCTACGAAATCGAGCTGGAAGATGTCATGACCCGACGGGCCGCCGGCAAAACTGCCGGACAGCACCGCGTAGGTGGCGAAGAGCGACGCAAACAGGATGCAGTCGGTCATCAGGTACAGCCAGAAACCGAGTACGGTCATCTGGCCCGAGTCGTGGTGGTGGTCGTCATGCCCATGGTCGTGACCATGAGCAGCACCGTGCATTACTTGACTGGACATTGATTACACCCGCTCAAACGATTCGACACGTGCGCCGGCAGGCAGAGCACCTGCTTTGGCCAGCGCTTTCATACGCTCGCCTTCGATGCGCGCCACTTCTTCGGCCGGAACCATGTAGCCCTGGTCGTCACGCGCAGCGTGGCGAACGAAGACAGCGATGGTTGCGAACAGGCTCGCGCCAACCAGCCACCAGATGTGCCAGATGAAGGCGAAGCCGAAGACGGTCAGGAACAGGCCCATGAACAGACCGGTAGCGGTGTTGCTCGGCATGTGGATGGCTTCGTACTTGGCCGGAGCCTTGTATGCAACGCCGGCTTCCTTGGCTTCGTGCCAGCAGTCCAGGCCAACTTTCTCAGGCATGTGAGCGAAGTTGTAGAACGGAGGTGGCGAAGAAGTCGACCATTCCAGGGTACGGCCGCCCCATGGGTCGCCGGTCACGTCCAGGTTCTGGTTGCGATCGCGGATCGAAACGACGATCTGGATCAGCTGGCAGGCGATACCGAACAGGATCAGCACGGCGCCGGCAACGGCTACGTACAGGTAGGGTTCCCACAGTGGGTTGTCGGAGTGGTTCAGACGACGGGTCATGCCCATGAAGCCCAGGGCGTACAGCGGCATGAACGCTACGTAGAAGCCCGAGATCCAGAACCAGAAGGCAGCTTTGCCCCACTTCTCGTTCAGCTTGAAGCCGAACGCTTTCGGCCACCAGTAGGCGAAGCCGGCGATGTAGCCGAATACCGCACCACCAATGATCACGTTGTGGAAGTGAGCGATTACGAACAGGCTGTTGTGCAGTACGAAGTCAGCACCTGGAACAGCCAGCAGAACGCCAGTCATACCACCGATGGAGAAGGTGATCATGAAGCCCAGGGTCCACAGCATCGGTGCGGTGAAACGCACACGGCCCTGGTACATGGTGAACAGCCAGTTGAACAGCTTCACACCGGTCGGAATGGAGATCAGCATCGTCGCCAGGCCGAAGAAGGTGTTGACGCTGGCGCCGGCACCCATGGTGAAGAAGTGGTGCAGCCATACGGCGAAGCCCAGCACGGCGATGGCGCCCGATGCGTAGATCATCGAGTGGTGGCCGAACAGACGCTTGCCGGAGAAGGTGGAGGTAACTTCCGAGAACACACCGAAGGCCGGCAGGATCAGGATGTAGACCTCAGGGTGACCCCACGCCCAGAACAGGTTGACGTACATCATCGGGTTCCCACCAAGCTCGTTGGTGAAGATGTGGAAGTCCAGATAACGGTCAACAGTCAGCAGAGCGAGTGCAGCGGTCAGGATCGGGAAGGAAGCCACGATCAGCACGTTGGCCCAGGTGCAGGTCCAGGTGAAGATCGGCATGTCCATCAGCTTCATGCCAGGTGCGCGCATCTTCATCACGGTGACGAGGAAGTTCACGCCGGTAAGCGTCGTACCCAGGCCTGAGAGCTGTAGCGCCCAGATGTAGTAGTCGACACCCACCCCAGGGCTGTACTGAATGCCCGCGAGCGGCGGATAGGCAACCCAGCCGGTCTTGGCGAATTCACCAACGCCCAGCGAGATGTTGACCAGCAGCACGCCTGCCAGCAGCAGGTAGAAGCTCAGGGAGTTCAGGAACGGGAAGGCAACGTCACGTGCACCGATCTGCAGAGGAACCGCCAGGTTCATCAGGCCGGTGAAGAACGGCATCGCCATGAAGATGATCATGATCACACCGTGAGCGGTGAAGATCTGGTCATAGTGTTCAGGCGGCAGGTAGCCTTCGGAGCCACCGGTAGCGGCAGCCAGCTGGGTACGCATCATGATGGCGTCGGCAAAGCCGCGCAGCAGCATGACCATCGCGACGATGATGTACATCACCCCGATTTTCTTGTGGTCGACAGTCGTCAACCACTCGCTCCACAAGTAGGTCCACTTGCGGAAATAGGTGATAGCACCGACGACAGCGATACCACCGAGCGCGATCATGGCAAGCGTCACCATGACTATCGGCTCGTGATAGGGTATCGCCTCCAGGCTTAGTTTACCGAACATCTCTTACTCCTCTGCACCGGCAGCTGGTTGCATACTCGATTCCACACCCTTGGTAGTGGCCAGATCTTTGCTGCCTGCTTCTTCGTGGCTCGGACGACCGCGGTTCATGCCTTCGTACTTGTCGACGATCAGCTGGAACTGGTCAGGCGAAGCCTCGCTATACAGCGCGACTGGGTTGTTTTCGCTTGGTTTGGCCAAGGCGTCGTATTCAGCCTTGTCCAGCTTCTTCGGCGACTGCTTGACCTCGGCGACCCACTTGTCGAAGTCTTCCTGAGAGGTGGCAGTAGCCTTGAATTTCATGCCGGTGAAGCCAGCACCGCTGTAGTTGGCGCTGATACCGTCGAACTCGCCGTTTTCGTTGGCGATCAGGTGCAGCTTGGTGGTCATGCCGGCCATGGCGTAGATCTGGCCGCCCAGGCCCGGGATGAAGAACGAGTTCATCACGGCGTCGGAAGTGACGCGGAAGTTGACCGGAGTGTTAGCCGGGAAGACGATCTTGTTGACCGTGGCAATGCCCTGCTCCGGGTAGATGAACAACCACTTCCAGTCCAGCGCGACCACGTCGATCTGCACCGGCTTCACATCGGAATCCAGCGGACGGTACGGGTCCAGCTTGTGGGTGGAGTGGTAGGTGACGTAGCCCAGGGCGATGATGATCAGGATCGGGATGATCCACACCGCGGCTTCGATCTTGGTCGAGTGCGACCAGTCAGGGGTGTAGGTGGCAGCCTTGTTGGAAGCACGGTACTTCCAGGCGAAAACCACGGTCATGATAATGACAGGAATCACCACCAGCAGCATCAGGCCGGTAGCGATCAGGATCAGGTTCTTTTGCTCAATGCCGACCTGACCTTTCGGGTCGAGCAGGGTCCAGTTGCACCCACTGAGTAAAAGCATGCCTAAAAAGGGCAATATGCCAAACAGTCTGGGGTAACGCTTTTTACTCATCTCACGACCTCTAGATCAGCTTGCTTCAATGCAATTTGTGTTTTGGTAGCCAACACTTCGTCCTGCCAAGTGCGGCATTTCGCGCCCGTACTCGCTCCTGCCTGGGGTCCGACTGCAGGACCTTGGCGTCAAGCGGGTTAGCGGTGCTTATGGTTTCGTAGGCAACAGGCCTGTACTTCAGACCAAGTCCATTTGGTGCGGGAAAACGCGGAGGGGGGTCCGCCCGGTATCGCCGTTGGGCGAAACTTGACGAAGTCAGCAAAAAGGAGCGCTGGGGCTTCCTTCAATCCTGCGACTTGCAAGCAGTGCCGAACGGAAATTGGGGGCGATTGTAGATAGGTCGCCAACCCTTGACTATGACTTATTGAGCAACAGTCCTTTACAGAATTTGCAACAATACTGCTCAAAAATTCAACTTCGCGACAGTTTGTCGCACCCCGCTTGATAGGCCCCAAAGCCGCATTCTGCAAGGCCTCTGGGTTGATCTGGATCAAGCGGTGAGCGAATTTTCCCTCTTCTCATGCGGCGTAAAAGACCCCATGCCGTTCGGGACTTTTGTCTAAGCCTGGCGTCGGTTGCGATAGATCCCGAGCGGAACCAGGACGGCCGTCAGGACGAACGCCACCAGCGCCCATTGCGCCAGCGACAGACCGAGGATCGGCGGGTACGGCGTGCTGCAGAAGCCGTCGACCTGGAACACCAGCGGCCAGAGCTTGGCCAGCGGCAAGTCGTCCACGATCGGCTGCAGGGTGTCGATGCCGCAACTGACCATGGGGTTGGCGAGTATATACACATGGTTGCCGGCCGCAACGATTCCGCCAATGGCGCTGAGTACCACCAGTGCCTCGAAGAAGGTCAGGCTGCGGCGCCCGGGCATCGCTGCGGCGATGAAGGCGAACACGGCGATGAACAACAGTGCATAACGTTGCAGGATGCACAGCGGGCATGGTGCCTCGCCCAGGACTATCTGCATGTAGAGGGCGCCACCGATCAGCGAAAGGCAGATCAGGCCCAACAGTACCAGAAAGCGCCGTTCCCGATTCAGGCGCGATGTTTGTTCGTTCATTGCCGGTTCCTTCGATGGATAGTGGCAGCGTGATCCGCCTGCCTGGCGCAAGTCTACACGCTGGGCAGGGCCTTTGAGCGTGCCGAGGAAGCGGCGTGATAGCGCTGCGCAGGGCTATCCGGTGTGGCTGAGACCGGCCGCAACGACGTCGGTTCAACGCCGGGCGGCAAAAAAGCGGCTGCCCGGGTGCCGCGCAGGGGCAAGCCCCTCGACACCCGGGAGTGAAGGATACCGTGATTAAAGGAGGATTAAAGATGAAAGCTGCACAGCCGCTTTCATCTCTCCTTTATATATAGGCAGGAAGGTGAAGTGCGGCCCAGCCGCTGGCAGCCAGCCCCCAGGCGGCGAATGCGATCGACCGTTTCGTTCTCGATTACCCACGGGCGGGAGCAGTGCTGCAAGGGAGCTGGCTTGCCAGCGGCTGGGATGAATACGCTGTAAGCCTGTACCGGCCTCTTCGCGGGTAAACCCGCTTCCACAGGGATCGCGCAGATTTCAAAGCCTACGCGATCCCTGTGGGAGCGGGTTTACCCGCGAAGAGGCCAGTACAGGCGCTACATCACTCCAGCGCAGCCGCCGGCCCGAAGAACTCGTAGCGGCTCTGCTGCTCTGGCACACCCAGGCCTTTCAGCTGGCGCTTGACCGCCGCCATGAAGCCCTTGGGCCCGAGGAAGTAGGCATCCACGTCTCGCTCTTGCGGCAGCCACTCGGCCAGCAGGTCCTCGCTCAGCAGACCTACCGCATCAGCCGCGGCACCACCCTGCGGTTCTGCATAGCAGTAGAAGCGCTTGAGCTGCGGGTGACGCTCGGCCAGCTCGTCGATCCAGTCGCGGAAGGCATGCACGGCGCCGTTACGGGCGCAGTGAATGAAATGCACCTCACGCTGGGTTTGCAGTGCCGCCTGCAGCATTGGCAGGGTCGGGGTAATACCCACGCCACCGCTGATCAGCACCAGCGGCTTGTCGCTCGCTGCCAGGGTGAAATCGCCAGCCGGCGGGAACAGCTGCAGGGTATCGCCCACCGCCAGCACATCGTGCAGATAGTTGGAGACCTTGCCACCCGCCTCGCGCTTGACGCTGATGCGGTATTCCTTGCCGTCGCACAGTGCCGACAGGGAGTAGTTGCGGCGCTGCTCGGCGCCGTCGATGTCCAGCTTCAGGCCGATGTACTGGCCAGGCTCGGCCTTGAGCACCGGCTTGCCATCCACAGGGGCAAAGTAGAACGAAACGATTTCGCTGCTTTCCTGCTCACGGCGCACCAGGCGGAATTCGCGGGTACCGCGCCAGCCGCCTTCGGCTTCTTCCTTCTGTTTATAGAGGTTCTCTTCCGCGCCGATCAGGATGTCGGCCAGCTGGCCATAGGCCGCGCCCCAGGCGTCGATCACGGCGGGGGTGGCGATTTCCTTGCCCAGCACTTCTTCGATGGCGCGCAGCAGGCAGCTGCCGACGATCGGGTAGTGCTCCGGCAGAATCTGCAGGGCAACGTGCTTGTTGATGATCTGGCCGACCAGGCCGCCAAGCTGCTCAAGCTGGTCGATGTGGCGGGCATACATCAGCACGCCGTTGGCCAGGGCTCGCGGTTGGTCACCGCTGGCCTGGTGGGCCTGGTTGAACAGCGGGCGCACTTGCGGGTACTCGCTGAGCATCATCTTGTAGAAGTGGGTGGTCAGCGCTTCGCCGCCGCTTTCCAGCAGGGGGACAGTGGCCTTGATGATTGCACGTTGTTCGGCATTGAGCATTGCAACAACTCCTGAGCCTGTGGCTTCAAATGACTGCCCGAGCTATTACATCAATCATGCCAACTTTTATCTCCAGCAAAATCAGGGGTTTGACGCAGGTCATGTCAAAACGACCCACCTCGACGTATAGTCATATCGACCCACAGGAGTCCATATGACCACGAAGCCCCTGCTCACCACCCTGCTGCCCCTGGTCAGCGACCTTTCCCGCGACCTGCCCGACCAGGAACGCTATCGCCGCCTGCTGCAGGCCATGCGTGGGTTGCTGCCCTGCGATGCCGCCGCGCTGCTGCGCCTGGACGGCGAGTGGCTGGTGCCGCTGGCAGTGGACGGCCTGAGCCCCGATACCCTGGGCCGGCGCTTCCGGGTCAGCGAGCACCCTCGCTTCCAGATCCTGCTCAGCAGCGCGGAACCCACCCGCTTTGCCAGCGACTCCGAGCTGCCCGACCCTTACGACGGCCTGGTCAACGCCCCCGATGCCAATCTGGAAGTACATGACTGCATGGGCTGCCCGTTGATGGTCGACGAACGCCCTTGGGGCCTGGTTACCCTCGATGCCCTCACCCCCGGGCAGTTCCAGAGCCTGGAGCTGGGCGCCCTGCAGGCCTTCGCCAGCCTGGCCGCCGCCACGGTCACCGTGGCCGAGCGCATCGAGCACCTGGCCCTGCGCGCGGAAGACGAACACCACCGCGCGGAGATCTATCGCCAGGCCAGCGGCCAGGACAAAGAGCTGATTGGCCAGAGCCCCGCGCACAAGCGCCTGGTGGAGGAAATCCGCCTGGTCGGTGGCAGCGACCTGACCGTGCTGATCACCGGTGAGACCGGCGTCGGCAAGGAGTTGGTGGCCCAGGCCCTGCACCAGGCCAGCAACCGCGCCGACAAACCGCTGGTCAGCCTCAACTGCGCCGCCCTGCCCGACACCCTGGTGGAAAGCGAACTGTTCGGCCATGTGCGTGGCGCCTTCACCGGCGCCCATGGCGAGCGCCGCGGCAAGTTCGAGCTCGCCAATGGCGGCACACTGTTCCTCGACGAAGTCGGTGAGCTGCCACTGACCGTGCAAGCCAAGCTGTTGCGCGTGCTGCAGAGCGGCCAGTTGCAGCGCCTGGGTTCGGACCGCGAACACCGGGTGGATGTGCGCCTGATCGCAGCCACCAACCGCGACCTGGCAGCAGAAGTGCGCACTGGCAACTTCCGCGCCGACTTCTACCACCGCCTCAGCGTATACCCGCTGCATGTGCCGCCGTTGCGCGAACGTGGGCGTGATGTGCTGCTACTGGCCGGCTACTTCCTCGAACAGAACCGTTCGCGCCTGGGCCTGAACAGCCTGCGCCTTAGCAGCGAGGCCCAGGCCGCGCTGCTGGCCTACGACTGGCCAGGCAACGTGCGTGAACTGGAACACCTGATCGGCCGCTCGGCGCTCAAGGCGCTGGGCCAGCATTCCGACAGGCCACGCATCCTCACCCTGGAAGCCATCGACCTGGACCTGCGCGCAACGGCAACGCCCGGCACCCCGCCCTCCCCTGCTGTGCCCTTGCCGGCGGCACCGCTACCCGAGGGGGGCCTGCGCGAAGCCGTCGACGACTACCAGCGCCAGGTGATCGAGGCCTGCCTGCAGCGGCACGAAGAAAACTGGGCAGCGGCTGCCCGGGAACTCGGCCTGGACCGCGCCAACCTTAGCCGCCTGGCCCGTAGGCTGGGGCTGCGCTGATTGACACCAGCGCGGTACCTGTGGGAGCGGCTTTAGCCGCGAAGAATCCAACGCGGTGCACGGCACCGGCTGCGCCGGTGTTCGCGGCTAAAGCCGCTCCCACAGGGTCCAGAGCATTCCTTGGCTCGGTGCAAAATGACTAAAGCCAAGCCCGAACAGGCCGATAACCGGTTATCCCCTGTTCCCCACGAAGGTCACCATGGCCACGCAAAATGCCCGCGCGGATTCGCTGTCCCTGCTGCTGTTCACCCTGCGCAGCGGCAAGTTGATGGCAATCAACCTGCTCAAGGTCAGCGAGATAATTCCCTGCCCGCCGCTGACCAAGCTGCCCGAATCGCACCCCCACGTGAAAGGCGTGGCGACCCTGCGCGGTAATCCGCTGTCGGTCATCGACCTGTCCCGCGCCATCGGCGAACGGCCGCTGGCCGACCCGGACGGCGGCTGCCTGATCGTCACCGAGATCAGCCGCTCGCGCCAGGGTCTGCATGTGCAGGCGGTCAGCCGCATCGTGCATTGCCTGAGCACCGACATCAAACCACCACCCTACGGCTCGGGCAGCCGCTCGTTCATCACCGGCGTGACCCGGGTCGACAACACCCTGGTGCAGGTGCTGGACATCGAAAAAGTCATCCACGCCATCGCCCCGCCGGTGCCCGAGCAGCCTCACGGCAACTTGAGCGAGGAAGACGCCAGCCTGCTGGCCGCCGCCAACATCCTGGTGGTGGACGACAGCCAGGTGGCCCTGCAGCAGTCGGTGCACACCCTGCGCAACCTCGGCATCGAATGCCACACCGCGCGCAGCGCCAAGGACGCCATCAACGTGCTGCTTGAACTGCAAGGCACCGCGCAGGAAATCAACGTGATCGTCTCCGACATCGAAATGAGCGAAATGGACGGCTACGCCTTCACTCGCACCCTGCGCGAAACCCCCGATTTCCAGCACCTGTACATATTGCTGCACACCTCGCTGGACAGCGCCATGAGCAGCGAAAAGGCGACCCAGGCCGGGGCCAATGCCATCCTCACCAAGTTCTCCTCGCCGGAGCTGACCGATTGTCTGGTGGTGGCGGCGCGCGCCGTGGTGTTCGCCGAGCGCTGATATATTCGGAGACAAACTCCCCGGCTTGCCGCCGGGGTCGAGTCGGGCATAATTCGCGCCCCTCGCAAGTAACTTGCCGGAATCGCGTATGAAGTTTCTCAGCTCTATCCTGATCAGTTGCGCCCTCTTCAGCGGTATCGCCCAGGCCTCCAGCAGCCAGGCCTGGAACGAGCAGCGCCAGCAGATGCTCAAGGCCTGCCTGGCCGCCAGCCAGTTCAAGGATGCCCACGCCCGCAGCAAGCCCGCCGAGTTCGATGACCAGGTCGGCATGAGCGCGCTGCTGATCGAAGGCGTCTACCCCCAAAAGCACATGCAGCAGCGCACCGGCACCGAACTTTGCCTGTACGACCGCCAGCACCAGCGCGCCTTCGTCAGCGAGTGGAGCCCGGAAGCCAAGTGACCGACAGCCTGCGTTTCGCCTGTACCGGCTGCGGCAAGTGCTGTACCGGCCACCACGTGCCCTTGACCCTGGCCGAAGCGCGCCGCTGGGCGGACAACGGCGGTCAGGTGGTGGTGCTGATCGAAGCCTTCGTGGCAGACGGCCCTGGCATGCCGGTAGAACAGCGTGATCATGTGCTGCGTCGTTCCCATCCCGTGCCCTGCGGCGACGGCGAGGCGCGCGTTTCGGTGACCTTCGCCGCCTTCAACCCCGGGCGCTGCCGCAACCTCGACGACAACGACCTGTGCACCATCTATGACCAGCGGCCGCTGGTCTGTCGCATCTACCCGGTGGAAATAAACCCGCATATCCCGCTGCGGCCAGGCAGCAAGGACTGCCCGCCGGAAGCCTGGCAACAGGGGCCGGAGCTGATTCACGGCAAGCAACTGGTCGATGCCGGGCTGGAGGCGCTGGTGCAGGCCTCGCGCCAGGCCGACCGCGATGACATCGCCGCCAAGGTGGCGGTGTGCCAGGCGCTGGGCATGACCACCAGTGCGCTCAAGGGCAACGGGTTTACTGCCTACTTACCTGACATGGGCGCATTCAGCGCGGCCCTGGCCCAGGTACCGGAGGCTGGCCGGGCACAGTGGGCCTTGCATGTGGAGGACGCGACGCTGGTGGCGATCTTGCAGGAACATGGTTTGCGCACCACCAACGAGCCCCCGGTGTATTACGCCTTCATCGGTTTCTAGGTAAGCAGTACCGACCCTATCGCCGGCAAGCCCCACAGGGATAGCACATGGCTTCAGGTCGACGCGGTCAGGGTGGGAGCGGCCTTGTGTCGCGATGGGCTGCGAAGCAGCCCCGGGATTTTGGCCATGGTGCTGATATTGCTGGGGCTGCTCTGCAGCCCTTTCGCGACGCAAGGCCGCTCCCACAAAAGAAATCCGCGCATGACCAAAGGGCGCAAAACTGACAGCGCTGTCAGCCAGCGGTCACGCTGCCGACCCGGTTCGGGGGCTATAAGCTTGAATACAGACAACCATTCCCCTCCCCTCTGGCCAAGGTGCCCGCACCGATGCGACGTCCGTCCCGCCCTGTCATCCTCGCCGCCCTGGCACTCCTGGTCCTGGCGGTAGCGGGTATCTGGTTCGGCCAGCGCCAGCCAGCACCTGCCGCCCGTGCGCAAACCGCCATCCCGGTGCGCGTGGTCAGTGTCGTCCAGCAGAACGTGCCGCGCTATGCCAGCGCCATCGGCTCGGTGCTGTCGCTGCACAGCGTCGAGGTGCGCCCGCAAGTGGAGGGGGTACTGACCCAGGTGCTGGTCAAGGAAGGCCAGTGGGTGAAGGAAGGCGACCTGCTGGCCACCCTCGACGACCGCGCCATCCGCGCCAACCTCGACCAGGCCCGTGCCGAACTTGGCCAGAGCCAGGCGCAGATCCAGGTAGCCAACGTCGACCTGCAGCGCTACCGCCTGCTGAGTACCGACAACGGCGTTTCGAAGCAGACCCTCGACCAGCAGCAGGCCCTGGTCAATCGCCTGCAAGCCACGGTCAAGGGCAACCAGGCGGCCATCGCCAATGCCGAGGTGCAGCTGTCGTACACGCAGATCCGCTCGCCAGTGACCGGCCGGGTGGGTATTCGCAACGTCGACCCCGGCAACCTGGTGCGCACCAGCGATACCCGCAGCCTGTTCAGCGTCACCCAGATCGACCCGATCGCCGTCGAATTCGCCCTGCCGCAGCAAATGCTGCCAACCCTGCAAAGCCTGCTGAAGGCGCCCACCCCGGCACTGGTGCAGGCCTACATGGATGCCGACGGCGAACGCAGCCTGCTCGGTGAAGGCCACCTGGCACTGATCGACAACCAGATCTCCGCCACCACCGGCACCGTGCGGGTAAAAGCCGAGTTCGACAACAAGGACGGCCGCCTGTGGCCGGGCCAGCTGGTCACCATCCGCCTGCGCACCGCCGTGGAAGAAAGCGCCCTGGTGGTACCGCCGCCTGTGGTACAGCGCGGCGTCGACGGGCACTTTGTCTACCGCCTGGACGGTGACAAGGTCACCAGTGTGCCGGTCAAGGTGCTGTACCAGGACAGCGGGCTGAACATCATTGCCGGGGTCAAGCCGGGCGAGCGCCTGGTGCTCGATGGCCAGTCGCGGCTCAAGCCCGGTTCGCGGGTCGAGGTGGCCCCCGACGCCCCCGCGCCGTCGGAAATGGCCGACCGCCGGAGCCAGCCATGAACACGCGCAACGGTGTTTCGGCCTGGTGCATCGACCACCCCATCGCCACCCTGCTGCTGACCTTCGCCCTGGTGCTGCTGGGGGCCATCGCCTTCCCGCGCCTGCCGGTGGCACCACTGCCGGAAGCCGACTTCCCGACCATCCAGGTCACCGCCCAGCTGCCCGGCGCCAGCCCGGAAACCATGGCCTCGTCGGTGGCCACGCCGCTGGAAGTGCAGTTCAGCGCCATCCCCGGCATGACCCAGATGACCAGCAGCAGCGCACTGGGCTCGACCAACCTGATCCTGCAGTTCACGCTCGACAAGAACATCGACACCGCCGCCCAGGAAGTGCAGGCGGCCATCAACACCGCCACCGCGCGCTTGCCGCAAGACCTGCCCAACCCGCCGACCTGGCGCAAGGTCAACCCGGCCGACAGCCCGGTGCTGGTGCTGACGGTCAGCTCCAGCCAGATGCCTGGCAACGACCTCAGCGACTACGCCGAAACCCTGCTCGCGCGCCAGCTGAGCCAGATCGACGGGGTCGGCCTGATCAACATCACCGGGCAACTGCGCCCGGCGATCCGTGTGCAGGCGCAACCCGAGAAACTGGCCGCCATCGGCCTGACCCTGGCCGACTTGCGCCAGGCCATCCAGCAGACCAGCCTGAACCTGGCCAAGGGTGCGCTGTACGGCGAACACAGCGTGTCGACCATCGCCGCCAACGACCAGTTGTTCCACCCCGACGACTACGCCCAGCTGATCGTCTCCTACCGTGACGGTGCACCGGTGCACCTGAAGGACGTGGCCAAGGTGATCAATGGCGCCGAGAACGCCTATGTCAAAGCCTGGTCCGGCGACCAGCCCGGGCTGAACCTGGTGATTTTCCGCCAACCTGGCGCCAACATCGTCGATACCGTGGACCGGGTACTGGCTGCCCTGCCCAAGCTGCAGGAGATGCTGCCAGCCTCGGTCGAAGTGTCGGTGCTGCAGGACCGCACCCAGACCATCCGTGCCTCGCTGCATGAAGTGGAGCTGACCCTGATGATCGCCGTGGCCCTGGTGATCGGGGTGATGGCACTGTTCCTGCGCCAGTGGTCGGCGACCATGGTGGTGTCCAGCGTGCTCGGCGTATCGCTGATCGCCAGTTGCGCGCTGATGTACATCTTCGGCTTCAGCCTGAACAACCTGACCCTGGTGGCCATCGTCATCTCGGTGGGCTTCGTGGTCGACGATGCCATCGTCGTGGTGGAGAACATCCACCGCCACCTGGAGGCCGGCGACGACAGCCGCACGGCGGCGCTCAAGGGCGCCGGGGAAATCGGCTTCACCGTGGTGTCGATCAGTTTCTCGCTGGTCGCCGCGTTCATCCCGCTGCTGTTCATGGGCGGCGTGGTCGGCCGGCTGTTCAAGGAGTTCGCCCTTACCGCCACCGCCACCATCCTGATTTCGGTGGTGGTTTCGCTGACCCTGGCGCCAACCCTGTGCGCACTGTTCATGCGCCGCCCGCCCGGAGAGCACAAGGGCGGTTTCGGCGAGCGGCTGGTCAGGTGGTACGAAAAGGGCCTGGACCGCGCCCTCGCCCACCAGCGCCTGACCCTCGGCATGTTCGGCCTGACCCTGGCCCTGGCAGTGGCCGGTTACGTGGGTATCCCAAAGGGCTTTTTCCCGCTGCAGGACACTGGCTTCATCCTCGGCACCAGCGAGGCGGCGGCGGATGTGTCGTACCCGTCGATGATCGAGAAGCACCAGGCGCTGGCCAAAATCATCGAGGCCGACCCGGCGGTGCGCGCGTTCTCCCACTCGGTGGGCGTCACCGGCAGCAACCAGACCATCGCCAACGGCCGCTTCTGGATCGCCCTCAAGCCGCGTGGCGAACGCGATGTATCGGCCAGCGAACTGATCGACCGGCTGCGGCCCAAGCTGGCCCAGGTACCAGGCATCGTCCTGTACATGCGTGCCGGCCAGGACATCAACCTGAGCTCCGGCCCGTCGCGCACCCAGTACCAGTACGTGCTCAAGAGCAACGACGGCATGGCACTGAACCTGTGGACCCAGCGCCTGACCGAGCGCCTGCGGGAAAACCCGGCGTTCCGCGACCTGTCCAACGACCTGCAACTGGGCGCCAGCGTCACCCGCATCGATATCGACCGCCAGGCCGCGGCACGTTTCGGCCTGACCACCACCGACGTCGACCAGGCGTTGTACGACGCCTTCGGCCAGCGGCAGATCAGTGAATTCCAGACCGAGACCAACCAGTACAAGGTGATCCTCGAACTGGATGCCCGCCAGCGCGGCAAGGCCGAAAGCCTCAACTACTTCTACCTGCGCTCGCCGCTGACCAACGAGATGGTGCCGCTGTCGGCAGTGGCCCATGTGGCGCCGCCCGGCACCGGGCCGCTGTCGATCAGCCACGATGGCCTGTTCCCGGCAGCCAACCTGTCGTTCAACCTGGCCCCGGGCGTGGCCCTGGGCGATGCGGTGACGATCCTCGAGCGCACCCAGCGCGAACTGGGCATGCCCGACTCCATCAGCGGCAACTTCCAGGGCGCGGCCCAGGCCTTCCAGAGTTCGCTGTCGAGCCAGCCGTGGCTGATCCTGGCTGCGCTGGTGGCGGTGTACATCATCCTCGGCGTGCTGTACGAAAGCTTCGTCCACCCGCTGACGATCATCTCCACCCTGCCCTCGGCCGGCCTCGGCGCACTGATCCTGCTGTGGGCCATGGGCCAGGACTTCAGCATCATGGGGTTGATCGGCGTGGTGCTGCTGATCGGTATCGTCAAGAAAAACGGCATCCTGCTGATCGACTTCGCCCTCGAAGCCCAACGCCGCCAGGGCCTGACCCCGGAGCAGGCGATCCACCAGGCCTGCCTGACGCGCTTCCGGCCGATCATCATGACCACCCTGGCCGCCTTGCTCGGCGCGGTGCCGCTGATGTTCGGCTTCGGCACCGGTTCCGAACTGCGCCAGCCACTGGGCATCGCCGTGGTTGGCGGCCTGCTGGTGAGCCAGGCGCTGACGCTGTTCACCACCCCGGTCATATACTTGGCCCTGGAGCGCCTGTTCCACCGCCGCCAGGCCGCCCGTGCGGCGGCGCCCAGTGCCAGTTAGGACAAGACCATGCGTGTGCTGATCATCGAAGACGAAGAAAAAACCGCCGACTACCTGCATCGCGGCCTCAGCGAGCAGGGGTTTACCGTCGACCTGGCGCGGGACGGCATCGATGGCCTGCACCTGGCCCTGGAAGGCGACTACGCGGTGATCGTGCTGGATGTGATGCTGCCTGGCCTGGACGGGTATGGCGTGCTGCGCGCCCTGCGCGCGCGCAAGCAGACACCGGTCATCATGCTGACCGCCCGTGAACGGGTCGAAGACCGTATCCATGGCCTGCGCGAGGGTGCCGACGACTATCTGGGCAAGCCGTTTTCCTTCCTCGAACTGGTCGCCCGCCTGCAAGCCCTGACCCGCCGTAGCAGCAACCATGAACCGCTGCAGGTGCAGGTGGGTGACCTGTGGATCGACCTGATGGCGCGCAAGGCCACGCGCGCCGGCCAACGCCTGGAGCTGACGGCCAAGGAGTTCTCGCTGCTCAGCGTGCTGGCCCGCCGACAAGGTGAAATCCTGTCGAAGACGGCGATTGCCGAGCTGGTCTGGGACATCAATTTCGACAGCGACGCCAACGTCGTCGAAGTGGCGATCAAGCGCCTGCGCGCCAAGCTCGACGGGCCTTTCGACAACAAGTTGCTGCACACCATCCGAGGCATGGGCTATGTCCTGGAAAACCGTGCGGGGTAATTCCATCGCACTGCGCCTGTCGGCGCTGTTCATCCTGGTGGCGCTGGGCGTGTTCCTGCTGATCGGTTCGGCGCTGTACCGCCAGGTCGACCGCAGCCTCGACCTGCTGCCGCAGGCCGAGCTGGATGCGCGTTTCAGCGTGCTCGAGTCCACCCTCAACCGCTTCGGCACACCGGAGCACTGGGTCAAGATCAACAACAAGCTCAACCTGCTCAGTGAAGAGGACAAGCGCATTCGCTTCTGGGTGGTCAGCAGCAACCCGGCCTACGAATACGGCCACCCCAGCGAGCTGGTCCGCGCCTTCGCCGAAGGCGCGCAGGGCATGCGCGACCTGCGCCTGCCCGACCGGCCCTACCCTTACAAGGTGCTGGTCAGCGAACTGCCGGCCCTGGGCGAGCGGCCGCCGCTGCGCTTTCTGATCGGCATCGACACCGAAACATTCTGGCAGGCGCAGCACAGCCTGCTGGTGGCGATTGTCGGGCTGGCGGTGCTCGGCGTGCTGCTGGCCTCGCTACTGGGCTACTGGGTGGCGCGTATCGGCCTGCGCCCGCTGCTGGCATTGTCCGTTGAGGCCCAGGCCCTGGCCCCTCCGCGCCTGGACGGGCGCCTGCAGACCCACGCCCTGGCCCCGGAGCTGGCGCAGTTCGCCGGCGCCTTCAATGCGGCGCTCGACCGGGTAAGCCAGGCCTACTCGCGGCTGGAGGCGTTCAATGCCGACGTCGCCCACGAACTGCGCTCGCCGCTGACCAACCTGATCGGCCAGACCCAGGTGGCGCTGACCCGCGGGCGCAGCGCCGAGCATTACTTCGAAGTGCTGCAATCGAACCTTGAGGAGCTGGAGCGCTTGCGCAGCATCATCAACGACATGCTGTTCCTGGCCAGTGCCGACCAGGGCAGCAAGGCCACGGCCCTGACCCAGGCCTCGCTGGCCGAGGAAGTGGCGACCACCCTCGATTACCTGGACTACATTCTCGAAGACGCACAGGTCAGCGTGAGCGTGAGCGGCGATGCCCGGGCGCCCATCGAAAAGGCCCAGCTGCGCCGGGCGCTGATCAACCTGCTGAACAACGCCGTGCAGCACACCGCACCCCACCAGGTGATCAAGGTGCAGATAGATGCCGGGCCGCAGCAGGTCAGCATCGCCGTGAGCAACCCGGGGCCGGCGATCGACGATGAGCACCTGCCGTTGCTGTTCGAACGCTTCTACCGGGTGGATGCGGCACGTAGCAACAGTGGTGGGGGTAACCATGGGTTGGGGTTGGCGATCGTCAAGGCGATTGCGCTTATGCATGGTGGGGAGGTGTTCGTGCGTAGTGCCGCTGGGGCCAATACCTTTGGGATCAGGCTGCCGGCCCATATCTGACCATCCAACGCCGTCCTTGTGGGAACAATTGCCTTGCTCAGAGTCTGAAAACAGCCGCAATCTTTGTGGGAGCGGGCAAGCCCGCGAACACGGGCGAAGCCCGTGCCATCCACCGCGGTGCCTGCTTCGCGGGCTCGCCCGCTCCCACAATGAACGCGTAGCGCGTCTAGCATGGGGGTTTGCGGCGAAAGTCCAATTGCTTTTCCTGCGATAGTTACCTTTTGCGCAACAGTGCTTATCGCACTTCGCTCTGTTTCAAGTGCATTGAAAGGACTAACTTTACCCCCGTCCTCATTAGCACTTGCACCGCAAGAAGGTAGTTTCAAATGTCCAACAGTATGGGTATTGCCAGCGTCTTCGTCCTGTCTTCCCTGTTGTTGTCGCCCCTGGCCATGGCCGAAGAATCCAATGCTTTCGTCACCCGTAATGCTGAGTTCGCCGCGGTCCACCAAGAGGCCCGCGAAGCCGTAGCCGCACAGCAGGCAGACGCCGCCAAAGACGCAAACCAGACAGCTTCCAAGGTTTCTGTCGATGCCAATGCCGACAGCTGATCAAGCGCTGTTGCTGCTCCCGTTTTCCCTTGGCTACGCCATGGGCACCACCGGTGCCGATATGTTAGCCTTTTAAAGCCGCTGCCGATCAGCGGCTTTTTTTATGTGCTTCAACTATCAGCCAAGCTGTAACGTCCACCAATAAAAAAGACGCACATTCGAAAATAAAAACTGCCCCACCGCCAGACCCAAGGAGCTAGTACCGGTGCCTTCCGCGTTTCGTTTTACCCCGCTGTTCATTGCGTTGACTGCAACGATCCCTTTCGCCGCCCAGGCAGATGAAGACAAGGCTGATGGCTTCATCGAAGGCTCGTCCTTCAACCTGCATTTCCGTAATGCCTACTTCAACCGCGACAACCACAACGCCGGCGTGCGCGACACCCGCGAGTGGGGCCAGGGCGCGGTTGCACGCTTCGAATCGGGCTACACCCCAGGTGTGGTCGGCTTCGGCCTGGACGCCCACGCCATGCTGGGCCTGAAACTCGACGGTGGCGGCGGCCATGCTGGCACCAGCATCCTGCCGACCCACCAAAAAAACGAGGACGAACTGGGTGCTGCCCCGCACTCGTTCTCCACCGCCGGTGCCGCAGTCAAGCTCAAGGCGTTCGACACCGAGCTGAAAGCCGGTGACCTGTTCCTCACCAACCCGGTGATCGCCGGCGGCGAAACCCGCATGCTGCCGCAGACCTTCCGTGGTGTGAGCCTGACCAACACCAGCATCGACGGCCTGCTGCTCGAAGGCGGCCAGGTGAGCTTCACCAAGCCGTACAACCAGAGCGGCCACCGCCGCATCGACACCTACTACGGTTCGCTGGGCGAGCACGACAAGAGCAAGCACCTGAACTGGGCCGGCGCGTCGTGGAGCGGTACCCCGAACATCACCGCCAACCTGTATGCGGCCGAGCTGAAGGACATCTGGAACCAGTACTACGCCGATTTCGACTACACCTACGTGGTCAACGACCTCGTCAGCCTGAACCCGGGCGTGCACTTCTATCACACCCAGGACACCGGCCAGGCCCTGCTGGGCAAGATCGACAACAACACCTATAGCGTGCATTTCACCGTCAACGCCGGGTTCCACAGCGTCACCGCCGCCTACCAGCGGGTCAACGGCAACACGCCGTTCGACTACATCAACCTGGGCGACAGCATCTACCTGGACAACTCGCGCATGTACTCGGACTTCAACGCACCGAACGAGCGCTCGTGGAAGCTGCAGTACAACTATGACTTCGCTGGTGTGGGCATCCCTGGCCTGACCACGGTGCTGTCGTACTCGCGCGGTGAAGCCGACCTGACCAAGGCCGTCCAGGACACCACCCACTACGACTACTACCGTGCCGATGGCAAGAACGCCATGCACTGGGAGCGCGACCTGGACGTGAAGTATGTGTTCCAGGAGGGTGACCTGAAGGACCTGTCGGTGCTGGTGCGCTACGCCACCCACCGTGGCAGCCAGGGTTATGCGTCGATCGACAGCAACAGCGACAACGATGAACTGCGGGTGATCGTGGATTACCCGTTGAACGTGTTCTGATCCAGGCTTGGATGCGAGGGCTTCGCCCTCGTTTCGCCGGCAAGCCAGCTCCCACCTTGACCGCATTGACCTAAAGCCTTGTGCGGTACTTGTGGGAGCCGGCGATGGGCTGCGCAGCAGCCTCGGCGTGATTCCGTCGGACAAATCTTGTCCGACAATCCCCGCTTCCCTAGAATGTCGCCGCCGCGAATGGCCCTGCCCACGCAGTAGCGAGCATGACCACCCGATTACCGCGTTTCGCACACTACAGGTCGCACCCCGAGCTGATCCTCAATCTGGGCAGTTGCCTTGCCGTGCTCGCCATCGTGGCCATCGTCAGCTACCTGCTGGCGCGCGAGCGCGACAATGTCGAGCTGTCGGCAATTCGCTCGTCCAACAATATCGTCCAGTTGATCGAAAGCGACATCCTGCGCAACGTCGAACTCTACGACCAGTCGCTGCAGGGCCTGATCTGGGCGGTCGGGCGCAAGGAGCTGCCGGAAATCCCCGGCCCGGTGCGCCAACGCCTGCTATTCAATGAAGCCTTCGTCGACCGCAAGCGCGGTGACGTACTGTGGCTGGACAAGCAAGGCAACGTGGTGGGCGATTCCACCAGCAGCGTGCCACGCAAGGCCAACTTCGGCGACACCGGGGTATTCCAGGCGCACCTGCACAACCCCAACCTCGGCCTGCTGGTGGGCCCGCCATTCAAGGCCAAGCTGGGCGACCTGGACTGGTGCATCAGTTTCAGCCGGCGTATCTCCGACGCCAATGGCGAGTTCACCGGCCTGGCAGCGGGTGCACTGCGCCTGTCGTACTTCAGTGAGCTGTTCCAGCGCCTGGACATTGGTGATGACAGCAGCATCAACCTGCTCAACACCGACGGCCAACTGCTGGCTCGCCAGCCCAGCCGCACGCAAGACCCAGGGATCGGCAGCAACTATGCCGAGCGGCCCAATTTCAAACGCATTCTCAGCGAGCAGAGCGGCAGCTTCACCGCCCGCTCCAGCCGCAACGGCAAACCACGCATGTACACCTTCGCCCGGGTCGCGCAGCTGCCGCTGATCGTACTGGTGGTGCATTCGGCCGAAGACGTGTTCGAGTCCTGGCGCCGTACTGCGATCCTGGTCAGCGTGGCCACCGGGGTGCTCTGTGTGGGTATCCTCTCGCTGACCCTGCTGCTGGGCCGCGAACTGCGCCGCCGCCAAGAGGCCGAACAGGGCCTGGCGACCCTGGCTGCCACCGACAGCCTGACCGGCCTGGCCAACCGCCGCCGCCTGGACCAGGTACTGCGCCAGGAGTGGGCCCGCGCCCAGCGCAACCGCAAGCCGTTGGCGGTGCTGATGGTGGACGTCGACCATTTCAAGGCGTTCAACCAGCGCCACGGCCATGCCGGTGGCGACCATGCCTTGCGCGAAGTGGCCAGGACCATCGAGGAATGCATCCGCCGCCCGGCCGATCTGGCAGCGCGTTACGGTGGGGAGGAATTTCAGGTGGTGCTGCCGGAAACCGACCTGGCCGGTGCGCAGCTGCTGGCCGAGCGCATCCGCGCCAGTGTCGAGGCGCTGGCGCCGTTTGCCGATGATGCCCACTCGGTCACGGTGAGCATCGGCATCGGCCTGTCAGGCACCCAGCACGATCTGGCGAGGGTGCTGGGTGCTGCGGACGAAGCGCTCTACCGGGCCAAGGCCAAAGGCCGCAACCGGGTAGAGGGGCCTGCCGACTAGGCGCGGGCGCGGGCGGCGTTGCGCAGGGCCCTGACCTGGTCATGGTTGCGCTGTACACCTTGCAGCTGTTTTTCCACCAGGGTGTAGGTCTGGTCGCTGGCGGTGCGGCCCAGCTTCACCAGTTTCTCGCGGGCTTCCTTGTAGGCCTTGAGGGCATGGTCCTCGCCCCGCTCCACCTCGTTCAGCACCGCTTCCTCATCCTTGCCGGTGACCATCGCCTTGAGGTTGACCCAACCCCGGTGCAGGTCACCGCTGATGCTGGTGGAGGTTTCCGGGTCGCCACCCAGGCGACGCACCTCGCTCTGCAGTTCGCCGGCTGCATTGGCACACTCACCGGCACGTTGGACGAAGAACGCTTTCAGTTCGGGGTTCTTCACATCATCGGCCGAGGCCTTGAAGCCTTTCTCGCCATCCTTGCTGTACTCGATCAGGTCGTTCAGCACGTCGATCACGTCTTTGTTGGGATTGCTCATGGCACAAACTCCTTGGCAGGTGATAGTCATCTGTAATGGAGCAGCGTTCGTGCCAAGCCTTTAATCTCAATAAAATCCTTCCAAATCAATTAGATACAAATATCAGAGCACAACCTGAAAACGGCGTTCTGCATGATTGCCGCTTGGGCCTTCGTGCAGATTGCAGTATGGTCGGCGCTTTTCAACAGCCAGGTGCGCCGATGATGAAGCCGGAAACCCTCGAACTGCTGGTGACCCGCACCATGCCGTTTGGCAAGTACCAGGGGCGAATCATTGCCGACCTGCCGGGGGATTATCTGGCCTGGTTTGCGCGCAAGGGTTTCCCGGCGGGGGAATTGGGTGGGTTGCTGGCGCTGATGCACGAGATCGATCACAACGGGCTGGGTGATCTGCTTGTGCCGTTGCGGCAGAAGCATCGGCGGTGACCTGTACTGGCCCTATCGCAGGCAAGCCAGCTCCCACAGGATCGCGCTGGCCTCTGGAGCTGCGCTGTACCTGTGGGAGCTGGCTTGCCGGCGATAAGGCCAGTGGAGCCGCCCCAGATCTTTAGCCTTTTACAGGCTCTACCGCCAACTCCACCCGCTCGCTCTTCTTGATCACCGCATACACCACCGCCGTCAGCAGGCTACCCGCCACGATCGCCAACAAGTACAGCAGCGCATGGTTGATCGCATTGGGGATCAGCAGCACGAACAGGCCGCCATGCGGCGCCATCAGCTTGCAGCCGAAGTACATCGACAATGCCCCGGTCAATGCCCCGCCGGCCACGCTGGCCGGGACCACCCGCAGCGGGTCCTTGGCGGCAAACGGAATCGCCCCTTCGGAGATGAAGCACAGCCCCAGCGCCAGGGCCGCCTTGCCCGCTTCACGCTCGCTCTGGGCAAACTTGCGTCGGGCTAGGAAGGTGGCGATACCCAGGCCAATCGGCGGCACCATGCCGGCGGCCATGGTCGCGGCCATCGGCGCATAGCTCGACGAGGCCAACAGCCCCACCGAGAAGGCATAGGCGGCCTTGTTGATCGGCCCGCCCAGGTCGACACACATCATGCCGCCCAACAACAGGCCCAAGAGGATGGCATTGGTGGTACCCATGCTGTCGAGAAAATGCGTGAGCCCTTCCAGCATCGCCGCCACCGGCTGGCCGACCACGTAGATCATCACCAGGCCGGTGAACAGGCTGGCCAGCAGCGGAATGATCAGGATCGGCTTAAGTGCCTCCAGGCTGCTGGGCAGGCGCGCCCAGCGGGCAATGGCCTTGGCGCTGTAGCCGGCGAGGAAGCCGGCGACGATACCACCGATGAAACCGGCGCCCAGGGTGCTGGCCAGCAGGCCGCCGATCATGCCGGGCGCCAGCCCCGGGCGGTCAGCGATGGACCAGGCGATATAGCCCGCCAGCAGCGGCACCATCAGCTTGAATGCAGCCTCGCCGCCGATCTGCATCAACGCCGCCGGCAAGGTGCCCGGTTCTTTATAGGCCTCGATACCGAACACGAACGACAAGGCAATCAGCAAGCCGCCAGCCACCACCATCGGCAGCATGAACGACACGCCGGTGAGCAGGTGCTTGTATACCCCGGTCTTCTCGCCCTTCGCTGGCGTGCTCGCCGCTGCAGCATCGCTGCTGTTTTCCACCTTGGCTTCGGCCAAGGCCTTGTCCAGGGTGGCACGGGCCTGCTTGAGGGCGATACCGGTGCCACAACGGTAGATGCGCTTGCCGGCGAAACGCGCGGTGGGCACTTCGATGTCGGCGGCCAGCAGCACAACATCGGCTGCGGCGATGGCTTCGGCGGACAAGGGGTTGCGCGCACCGACCGAACCCTGGGTCTCGACGGTGAGCTGGTAGCCCAGTTGCTGCGCGGCCTGCTGCAAGGCTTCTGCGGCCATGAATGTATGCGCGACGCCAGTCGGGCAAGCCGTGACGGCGACGATGCGTGCGCCTGCGTTGCCAGCTTCGGCCGCAAGGCCGGGCACAGCGGCCAGCAGCCGGGCATTGGCCGCCGCCTCATCGAGGAAGCCTTCGCGGTCGGCCAAAGCCTGGGACGGCGTGCTCTGGTACACGCGCTTGCCGACGAAACGCGCCAGGTCCACCGGGCCGGTGCTGACCACCAGCACCCAGTCGGCCTCGGCGATCTGCGCGGCGCTCAGTTGCCGCTCAGGGTGGCCGGCATCCTGCACTTCGACGCTGGTGCTCCAGCCGCGCCGCTGGGCAGCGGCGGACAGCAAGCGCGCGCTCAGCACGCTCGACACCTGGCCGTTGGGGCAGGCAGTGACAATGGCAATGTTCATCGGCAACCCTCTTGTTGTTCTGTCAGTTGCACGGCGGCTTCCAGACGCGCCAGTTGCTCGCGGTCACGGATGCCGAAACCAACCTGGGTAACAGCCTGTGCTGCGATCGCGGTGGCACGGGTCAAGGTCTGCGCCGGAGCTTCGCCCTGCAGCAGGCCGTGGACCATGCCGGCCACCAGCGAATCACCTGCGCCCACCGTGCTGGCGACCTGCACCTTGGGCGGGCAAGCATGTACGGCATGGTCATGGGTAAACCAGCTGACGCCCTGCTCGCCCGCCGACACCACCACGTGTTCGACGCCACTGGCCAGCAGGCGCTCGGCAGCAGCGCGCTGCTGCGCCGGGTTATCCACAGCCAGGCCAAGCACCTCGCCCAGCTCTTCGGTATTTGGCTTGACCAGCCAGGGCGAGCTCTGCAGGCCGGCACGCAGGGCTTCGCCGCTGCTGTCCAGGGCCACCTTGAGGCCTTGCGCCTTGAGCTGTTCGAGCAACTGTCGGAACCAGTCGGCACTGATCCCACGTGGCAGGCTACCAGCCACCACCACCGCGTCGTGGCCCGGGGCAATCTGCGTCAGGCGGCGCAGCAATGCACTGCGTGCCGCTTCGTCGACTTCCGGGCCTTGGCCGTTGATGTCGGTGACACGGCCATCAGACTCGACCAGCTTGATGTTGCTGCGGGTTTCGCCCGGTACGCGGACAAAGCAATCGACGAAGCCGCGCCAGTCGATCAGCGCCTCGAAGGGCTGCAGGTTGTCACGCCCGAGGAAGCCGCCAACAGTGACGCTGTGCCCCAGGTCGGCCAGTACCTGGGCAACGTTCAGCCCCTTGCCCGCAGCGTGGCTGTGCTGCTCCTGGCTGCGGTTGACCTGCCCCGGGCGCAGGGTATCCAGGCCGATGGTGATATCCAGCGCCGGGTTCAGGGTGAGGGTGAGGATCTTGGCCATTCAGTAACGCTCCACCAGCGCGCGAACCGCTGCGGCGCTGTCCTGTTGCAGGGCCTCGCGCGCCAGGGCGCGGGCCGTCTGGTGATCGGCCTGGCGGACCAGGGCCTTGACTTCGGCAATGCTGCGCGCGGCGACGCTGAGTTCGTCCACGTCCAGGCCCAGCAGCACGGCCACCGCCTGCGGGTCGGCCGCCAGCTCGCCGCACACGCCCACCCACTTGCCACGGGCATGGGCGGCGCGCACGGTCATGTCGATCAGGCTGAGCACCGCCGGGTGCAGGCCGTCGGCCTGGGCCGAGAGGCTGGGGTGACCACGGTCGATGGCCAGGGTGTACTGGGTCAGGTCGTTGGTGCCGATGCTGAAGAAGTCCACTTCGCGCGCCAGCTGTGGTGCCAGCAGCGCTGCCGAGGGCACTTCGACCATGATGCCCAGCTGCAGGTCGGCTACCGGGATCTCGGCGCGCAGGCGCTCGACCATGGCACGCGCCTCGCGCCATTCATGCACCTGCCCGACCATCGGGAACATGATGCGCAGCGGGCGCTGATCGGCCGCGCGCAGCAAGGCGCGCAGCTGGTCCTCCATCACCTGCGGGCGCTGCAGGGTCAGGCGTACGCCGCGCACACCGAGGAACGGGTTTTCCTCGGCAGCGATCGGCCAGTACGGCAGCGGTTTGTCACCGCCGACATCCAGGGTGCGCACCACCAGCGGGCGCCCGCCGAGGCCATCGAGCACGCGGCGGTACTCGGCTTCCTGGGTCGCTACGTCCGGGGCCTGGGTGTGGGCCATGAAAATCAGCTCGGTGCGCAGCAGGCCCACGCCTTCGGCGCCCTGCTCCACTACCTTGGCAATGCCGTTGCTCTCGCCGATGTTGGCAAACACCTCGACCGCGTGACCATCACGCGTGACCGCCGGCTCGAAGCGCTTGGCCCAGGCGGCCTGCAAGCGCTGCTCGCGCAGGTCGCGTTCGGCCAGGGCCCGTTGCAGTTCATCCGCCGGCGGCGCCACGCTGACCACGCCACGCTGGCCATCGAGCAGCAATGGCGTGCCACTGTCCAACAGCAGTATCGACGCCCCCGCGCCCACTACCGCCGGAATGCCCAGGGCACGGGCGACGATGGCGCTGTGGGCGGTGGCGCCACCCTGGGCGGTGACGATACCGGCGACGCGGCTCGGGTCCAGCCGGGCGACATCGGACGGGCCGACTTCGGTCATCACCAGCACGTAGGGTTGCTCGGGTTCAGCCTGGGCCTGAACGCCACACAACTGCGCCAGCACGCGGCGGCCAATGTCACGCAGGTCGGCAGCGCGTTCGGCGAGCAAGGCATCGTGCAGCGACTCCTGCTGGCGCGCCGCCGCCTCGATCACTGCCATCCAGGCTGCCGCGGCGCTTTCGCCCTGGCCCAGGCGCTGCTCCACATCATCGGTCAGGGCCGGGTCGGCGAGCATCTCCTGATGGGTGACGAAGATTTCGCCAATGGCCTTGTCGCTGCGCTGGACCAAGGCCTGCAGCTCGCCATTGACAGTCGCAACGGCTTCACGCAGCTTCTGCCGCTCCAGGGCGCAGGACTCGCCGCGCAGGGGGTAGTCGAACTCACGCTCGACACACACATGCGCCGGGCCACTGGCAATGCCGGGCGCAGCACCCACGCCGTGGATGCGGCTACCAGCTGCGGGCGCTTGCAGCACTTCAGCCGCTGCGCCGGCTGCAGTCGCCGCGCTCTGTGGCAGTGGCTCCACCTCTTCGCCCAGGCCTTGCTCGATGGCGGCCAGCAGCACCGGCAAGGCATCGGCGGCGATGGCTGGCTCAGCCACCAGTTCCAGCGCCTGGCCACGTCGGGCGCCGAGGCTGAGCAGCTTGCTCAGGCTCTTCACCGACACCGCTGGCTGTGCACTGTCGACCAGGCGTACACGGATTTCCCCCTCGAAACCTTTGGCCAGTTGCGCCAATACCTTTGCCGGGCGGGCGTGCAAACCGTGCGGGTTGGCCAGCACGACCCGCGCGCTGGGCCAGTCCGCCGGCGCCTCACCGCCCAGCACTTCCAGCACCGCGCGGCTGCTGGTGGCCTGGTAGAGCATCTGCCCGCGGCCTTCGATCAGCACTTCGCACAGGCGTTCGAGCAAGGCCTGGTGGGCAGCACCGAGGCTGGCCAGGCAGAACAGGCCGTTGAGCGGCTGGTCGCGGTAACGCAGCGGCTGCTGCGGGGTGATGAAGGCCAGGCCCGGCTGGCGCACCTGGCGCTCGCTGTGCAGCCACCACAGGCCCTCGCCCAGCGGTAGCGGCTCGGCCTGCTGCAGCACGGCGGCAAAACCGCTGTCGACGCAGTCGGCGCGCTGCAACAGGCGGGCACCGCGCCAGGCCAACTCATCGAAGTCCTCGGCAGCCAGGTTCAGGCCGACCAGTTGTGCATCCAGCGCCAGTTCCTGCGGCGCGCCCTGCAACAGTTTCAGCAACGCCTCGGCGGAACCGGCGCGGCGCAATGCTTCGGCCAGGTCGGTCTCGCCCAGGGCGCGGGTCAGCAGTTGCAGCAGGCGCAGGTGCTCGTCGGAACGGGCGGCGATGCCGATGGCAAGGTAGACCATCTGGCCATCGCCCCAGTCCACGCCCTCGGGAAACTGCAACAGGCGTACGCCGGTGGCGTACACCAGGTCACGGGTCTGCGGCGTGCCATGGGGGATGGCAATGCCCTGCCCAAGGAAGGTGGAGCCTTGTGCCTCTCGGGCCTGCAGCCCTTGCAGGTATCCCTCGGCGACCAGGCCATCGGCGACCAGCCGGTCGGCCAGCAGGCGCAATGCCTCGGCCTTGTCGGCGGCCTTCTGGCCCATGGCTATCTGCTCCTTGGCGAGCTCGAGCATGACCTTCTCCTTTTGCAGTTCCCGGTCGGGTACTGGAGTATTGTTGTGAAATTCACTTGAACGGCCAGTTCAACAGCCTTGCACGGATGGCAGCCGAGGCAGAAAATTCGGCAGCTGAAACGATTAATCTGACCAGACGGCCACGTTACTCGATAATCTGCCGAGGAAAAAGCCCCATCCTGTCGGACAATTGCGACAATGGTCGTCTGCGCGTGGCGCCCTCGCCGGGTCAAACTACCCGGTCAGGGCTCACAGCCAGCCCCGGTAATAACAAGGAAAATTCGGTGAAACTCAGCGATATCGCCCGTCTGGCCGGTGTGTCCGTGACCACTGCCAGCTACGTCATCAATGGCAAGGCCGAACAGCAGCGCATCAGCAACAGCACTGTCGAGCGGGTACGCGCGGTGGTCGAGGCCCACGGCTTCACCCCCAACCCGCAGGCCGCTGGCCTGCGCAGCCGGCATACCCGCACCCTGGGCTTCATTCTCCCGGATCTGGAGAACCCCAGCTACGCCCGCATCGCCAAGCAGCTCGAACAAGGTGCCCGCGCCCGCGGCTACCAGTTGCTGATCGCCAGCAGCGACGACCAGCCCGACAGCGAGCGCCAGTTGCAGCAGCTGTTCCGCGCCCGCCGTTGCGATGCACTGTTCGTCGCCAGCTGCCTGCCGCCAGAGGACGACAGCTACCGCGAACTGCAGGACAAAGGCCTGCCAGTGATCGCCATCGACCGCCGCCTGGACCCTGCGCACTTCTGCTCGGTGATCAGCGACGACCGCGACGCCAGCCGGCAACTGGCCGCCAGCCTGCTGAGCGCAGCCCCGCGCAGCATCGCACTGATCGGCGCACGCCCCGAGCTGTCGGTCAGCCAGGCACGTGCCGGCGGCTTCGACGAAGCCCTGCAAGGCTATGCCGGCGAAGTTCGCCGCTATCAGGGCGAAGCGTTCAGCCGTGAGTGCGGCCAACGCCTGATGCAGCAGTTGATCGACGACCTTGGCGGCCTGCCGGATGCCCTGGTGACTACCTCCTACGTGCTGCTGCAAGGGGTGTTCGACACCCTGCAGGCGCGCCCTGCCGACTCGCGCCAGCTGCAGCTGGGTACCTTTGGCGACAACCAGTTGCTCGACTTCCTGCCGCTGCCAGTCAATGCCATGGCCCAGCAGCATGGCCTGATTGCCGCCACCGCCCTGGAACTGGCACTGGCTGCGATCGAGGACAAACGCTACGAACCTGGCGTGCATGCTGTCGGTCGAACGTTCAAGCAACGCATTACAGCGGCCTGAACATGCGCCTGATCGACACCCACACCCACCTGGACTTCCCCGACTTCGACGCCGACCGCCCGCGCCTGCTGGCCAACGCGGCGTCGCGCGGGGTGGAGCGGATGGTGGTGTTGGGGGTGTACCAGGCGAATTTCCAGCGGGTGTGGGACCTGGCCTGTGCCGACCAGCGCCTGTTCGCCGCGCTCGGCCTGCACCCGATCTACCTTGACCAGCATCGCCCGGAGCACCTGACGCAGCTGCGCGAGTGGCTGGAGCGCCTGCACGGCGACCCACGGCTATGTGCCGTGGGCGAGTTTGGCCTGGACTATTACCTCGAAGACCTGGACAAGGCCCGCCAGCAGGAGCTGTTCGAAGCGCAACTGCAGATGGCCTGCGACTTCGAACTGCCCGCCCTGCTGCACGTGCGCCGCAGCCATGCCCAGGTGATCGCCACGCTCAAGCGCTACAAGCCAGCGCGGGCGGGGGTGATACACGCGTTTGCCGGCAGTTACGAAGAGGCCCGCGAGTACATCAAGCTGGGCTTCCGGCTTGGGCTTGGCGGTGCGGGTACCTGGCCGCAGGCCCTACGGCTGCGCAAGACCCTGGCGCGGTTGCCGCTGGACAGCGTGGTGCTGGAGACCGATGCGCCGGACATGGCGCCGGTCATGTTCCCCGGGGTGAGGAACAGCCCGGAGCACCTGCCGGAGATCGCCGAGGCGCTGGCACAGGTGATGGGTGTGGAAGTCGCGGAGCTGGCTGAAGCCAGCACCCGCAATGCTTGCGAGTTGTTTGGCTGGTAGCTGAAGTGCTGGCACCTGCATGGGCCTCTTCGCGGGCTTGCCCGCTCCCACAGGGACCGCGCAAATCGTAGACCGGCGCAGTACCTGTGGGAGCGGGCAAGCCCGCGAAGAAGCCAGCGAGCCAGTTCAGACAAGCACCGTCCACAGCGCAAACCCGGCATACCACAGCACCGCACAGCGCAGCAGCAGCTCCCACAGGCTGTCCAGCCGCCCCAGCCCGCGCTGGCTGTCTTCTTCCTCGGGAATGTCATCAGCAATGCGCCCGACCCGGGCCACCAGGTGTGCGGCGCTGATATGCCAGTTGAGCACCTCGTGCAGCATCACTCGCGTGACCGCGAGGAAGTTGCCGACCAGGGCAAAACTCAAGGCCAGCACCCGTACCGGCAGCCAGTCCATGATATGCCTGAGCTGCTCGGCACGAGCCTTCAACGTCGGTTGCTTGCTGTGTTCGCCACACAGCGCCAGCAGGCGGTAGGCCAGCGCGGCACCCGGGCCCAGCACGAAGTACCAGAAGATCACCGCGAAAAAGCCCTGGTACACCTGCCACAGCAGGTTGCCCTGCACCCGCACCAACAGGCTGTGCGGTTCGTCGGCCGCCAGCCCCAGGTCGCGCTCGGCCACATGCAAAGCGGCCTGGTCATCACCGCGCCGCCAGGCATCGCGGAACGGCCCCAACGATGCCTTGGCATCGCCGCGGCCCAGGCTGTAGATCAGCACCAGCAGGTGCACCGGCAATGCCAGCAAGCCATACGCCACCGGGTCCAGCACATGCAGCAGCAACACCAGCAGCGCTACCGGTGCCAGTACCAGGATGGCCAGCGTCCACCACGGGTGCACCTTGCCGCTGCGCTCCAGGCGCACCAGTTCGCCAAGGAAGAACCCATCGCGCTGCACCTGATGGCGCAGGGCCGAGAACTTCTCGACCCACAGCGCCAGCAACAACACCAGAAAACTCATGCCTTGTCCTCGTTTTGCTGCAGCGCCTGTCGGTAGCGCGGCCAGTCGAAGGCCGGGCCGGGGTCGGTCTTGCGCTGCGGGGCAATGTCGCTGTGGCCCTGGATGCGGCTCAGGTCGATGGCCGGCCAGGCATCGCGGATGTGCCGGGTAAGTTGCTCCAGCACCGTGTACTGGGCATCGGTATAAGGCAGATCGTCGGTGCCTTCCAGTTCGATGCCGATGGAGAAATCGTTACAGCCTTCACGCCCGTCGAAGCACGACACACCGGCGTGCCAGGCGCGGTCGAGCAACGACACGAACTGGGTCACCGCACCGTCACGCTCGACGAACAGGTGCGCCGACACGGTCAGGTGGTTGATGCTGGCGAAGTACGGGTGTTCGTCGGGGTCCAGGCGGTTCTGGAAGAATTGCTGGACCTTGCCGGTACCGAAGCAGGCAGGCGGCAGGCTGATGTTGTGGATCACCAGCAGGGAAATCGATTCGCCTTCGGGGCGGGTATTGAAGTTCGGCGAGGGGCAGTGGGTGATTCCGATTCCGTGGAACCAGCCAGTGGCACGGTCCAATTGCATGGGGCAGATCCTGAAAACGCCGTGAACAGGTCAACAGTATGCCCTGCGACCAACGGCGTTTGCATGTGAATCATTGTAATGCTGTGGGAGCGGGCGTGCTCGCGAACACCGGCGCAGCCGGTGCCATCCACCGCGGCGCTTGTTTCGCGGGCACGCCCGCTCCCACAGAGGTCGTGCCAGCTTGCAGATATTGCGCAAGCCAGTTGTGCCTACCGCCGCAGCCTGTCGAGCACCGCCTCCAGCGCCCGCTCGAACAACAGCCCGTCATCCAGCACTCGCACGTCGCCTCGGTGCAGTGCCTGGGCCAGGCTGGCACCATTCCATTCGCGCACTTTCATGCCGGTGCGGTTGGCGAACACCAGCCGGTCGCTGCTGTCGATGCGTGCCACCAGTTTGCAACGCAACGGTTCGTCCTCGTCCAGCACCTCGACCCAGGTACCGATACGCAGGCGCTGCACCTGGCGCAGCGCCACAGCCTGCCCGTCGGCAAACTGCAACGGAGCACAAGCGGGTTCTTCAGCAATCGCCAGGACGATGTCCTCGTCCACCAGCACCTCGCTCAGGGGTTGGCCCTCACCACCGGACTGCATCGCGGTACCTGCGCAAGCACGCAGGTGCAAGTGCTCCAGTTGCAGGAAGAATTCGCGGGTCGCTGCCGAATCCAGGGCCACGCTGGACAGGCCATCGCGCAGTGCCTTGAGCAGGCCCGGTACCTGCTGCAGCAAGGCATGTGGCTCATGCGGCGGGGTGATGCTGGCCAGCAGCGTGTCCATCGTCTGCAAGGCGTCTCGCCAGGCCTGGGATGCCTCGCCCTGCTTGAGCCAGGCCAGCAGCAGTACCTGGCTCCAGGCCTGCACCAACATCTGTACCACCACCTGCGGCAATAACCGGCCACGTAGCCGCTGGTTGAGTGCATGCTGCACCTGCTGCCTGGCCTGCAGGGCTCGTGCACGCCCTTCTTCGGCGTCGCGGGTACGTTGTTCAAGCAGCTCGTTGCGCCGCCGCTCGTCCTGGTTGAAAGCGAGGAAGTCTTCGAGCAGTTCGGCGAACAGGCTGGCATCTTCGGCAAAATCATTGAGCAGGCGCTGGACGATACGCTCCACCCGCAGGTGCAGGCTGTCGCGCATGCCGTCGCTGCCGCATTCCCAACCGATTGCCGCGCCAGCGATCTCGTTGAGCAGCCGGCGGGCCGGATGGCTGGCCCGACTGAACAGCCCCTTGTCCAGCAGGGCTACCTTCAGCAGCGGAATATGCAGGCGCCCGATCAGCGCACGCAGGCTGGCCGGCAGGTTGTCGTCGTTCTGGATGAAGGCGAACAGCAGCCCAACCAGGTTGATCATGTCCTCGTCGGCCACGTCGATGCGCCGGCGTGTGCCGCTGCGCACGCTGACCCGCAGCAGCAGTTGTTCAAGCTGTTGGCCAAGCTCGAAATCATCGGCCTCGTGGGTAGCGGGCACGTAGTGCTGCAAATGCGAAAGCAGGCGCAGCAGGTCGGCGGTGCTGATTGGCTGGGCGGCGGCCACCGCCTGCAAACGAGGCGCGAACTGCCCGCGCGCCGGGGCCAGCAGTGTTTGCAACGAGGCAAAGAACGCCTGCCCTGCCGCGTCCGCGCCCACCTCGTGCCCCAGGTTCGCCGGCCCGCGTCGTGCGTTCATGCGCCGGTCTTCGGCGCGCCGGCGCGGTGCCGTTGGCAACTCGGGCAACACACCGGCAGCGGCCAGCAACTGGTTGGCTTCGCCATAGATCACATCGGCATCGCGCAACACATAGCGCTCGAACAGTTTCAGCAGGACCAGCTTGACCCGCAGGCAAACCCCCAGGTTGCGGCCAGCGTCGAGGAAGTAGCCGCACAGCGCTGCGGGCCCCAGCGGGTTGTGCTGCTCGTGCAGGGGGCGGTCGAGCAGTACCTGCAAGCGCAGGCCCAGTTGCTGCAGGGCAATGCCGTCGCGTGACAGCACCCGCGCGACCATGCCTTCGATCGCGGCGGCCCGCTCCACCTGGGCCTTGCTGCGCAGGTTGCCCGGCTCGACCAGGTGCGCCAGCAGGTCGACCTGGCCGATACGGGCAAAGGCATCATAGAACGTGTCGAGAAAACCGCGCTCGATGCTCTTGCGCTTCAGGCGCAGGTCGCGCATGGCCTCGAAGTACAGGTTCTGGTCACTGCGGTCGAAGGCCTTGTCGGCCATCTCGAAGAGGGTGTCGTCGGCGTTGTCGAACAAGTCCTGCAGGCCCTGACGCAACTGCAAGGCGGCCTTGTCCCGCACCTGCAGGAGCAACACCGGAAGGCAAGGCAGAGGCGCACGCCCGCCTCGATCGATGGCTGCCGCCAAGGGCACCACCTTGCCTTCTTTTTGCATCCTGTACTCCTTGCAGGGTGTCTCGCCCGAAGGGGCTGAAGATCGTCAAAGTCATGACGCCAAATACTGGTCACCATTATCGGTAAAAACCCGCACAGCTGCCAGCGCCGTTTCACTGGCTGGCTAATGACCCTGATTTACCCCGCTTGCTCACACCGGCCGACCAAAGGTCATCGCCAAGGCGACTGTACACACCGGCCCCCTGCCCTATAATCGCCGGCATCTAGCTTGTGGAGCCGACCATGCCGAACCTACGCCTTGCCGACCTGACCGCTGAAATCGAAGCCAATGTGCGCCGTGCGCTGTTGGAGGACATCGGCAGTGGCGATATCACCGCGCAGCTGATCCCGGCGGAGCGCCTGGCCAAGGCGACCATCATTACCCGCGAAGACTGCGTGATCGCCGGCACCGCCTGGGTCGATGCCGTGTTCCGCCAACTCGACCCACGCGTGGCCGTCCACTGGCAGGTGGCCGATGGCGAGCGCGCCACGGCCAACCAGCCACTGTTCCATCTGGAGGGCCCCGCGCGTTCGCTGCTCAGCGGTGAGCGCAGTGCACTGAACTTCCTGCAGATGCTGTCGGGGGTTGCCACCCGTGCGCGCTTCCTGGCCGACCTGGTGGAAGGCACCCAGGTGCGCCTGCTGGACACCCGCAAGACCCTGCCGGGCCTGCGCCTGGCGCAAAAGTATGCAGTGACTTGCGGCGGTTGCGACAACCACCGCATCGGCCTGTACGACGCCTTCCTGATCAAGGAAAACCACATCGCCGCCAGCGGCGGCGTGGCCGAGGCCGTGGCGGCGGCGCACCGCATTGCGCCGGGCAAGCCGGTGGAAATCGAAGTGGAAAGCCTGGACGAACTGCGCCAGGCACTGGCCGCAGGTGCCGACATCATCATGCTCGACGAGCTGAACCTGGAGGAGATGCGCGAAGCAGTGCGCATTACCGCGGGCAAGGCCAAGCTGGAAGCCAGTGGCGGGGTCAACGAGACGACCTTGCGGGTGATTGCCGAGACTGGGGTGGACTACATCTCGATTGGTGCCATGACCAAGGATGTGAAAGCGGTGGACCTGTCGATGCGGTTGAGCCTGTGAGCTGATCGCAGGCATGAAAAAACCGGCCTCACGGCCGGTTTTTTCTTTGGGGGCGCTTTGCGCCCCTTTCGCGACACAAGGCCGCTCCTACAGAGATCGCATATCCCTGTAGGAGCGGCCTTGTGTCGCGATGGGCTGCGCAGCAGCCCCGGCGATTCAGAATCAGAACGAAGCGTTGGCCAGCCCGTCCAGGTAACGCTCGACATCCAGCGCCGCCATGCAGCCCGCACCGGCCGAGGTAATGGCCTGGCGGTAAACGTGGTCAGCCACGTCACCGGCGGCGAACACGCCCTCGACGTTGGTGGCGGTGGCATTGCCTTCACGGCCACCGTTGACCACCAGGTAGCCGTCCTTGAGGGTCAGCTGGCCTTCGAACAGCGAGGTGTTCGGGGTGTGGCCAATGGCGATGAACACGCCGTCGACCTTGATTTCGTCGCTGCTGCCGTCGTTGTTCTTCAGGCGCGCACCGGTCACGCCCATGTTGTCACCCAGCACTTCGTCCAGGGTGGCGTTGAGCTTGAGCTCGATCTTGCCTTCGGCCACACGGGCGTGCAGCTTGTCGACCAGGATCTTCTCGGCGCGGAAGGTATCGCGACGGTGTACCAGGGTCACCTTGCTGGCGATGTTCGCCAGGTACAGTGCCTCTTCCACGGCAGTGTTGCCGCCGCCCACCACGGCTACCGGCTTGTTGCGGTAGAAGAAGCCGTCGCAGGTGGCGCAGGCCGAAACACCCTTGCCCATGAAGGTTTCTTCCGACGGCAGGCCCAGGTAGCGGGCGCTGGCGCCAGTGGCGATGATCAGCGCGTCGCAGGTGTACTTGCCGCTGTCACCCTGCAGGGTGAAGGGCTTGTTGGCCAGGTCGACGGCGTTGATATGGTCGAAGACAATTTCGGTTTCGAAACGCTCGGCGTGCTCCTGCATGCGCTGCATCAGGGCCGGACCGGTCAGACCATGGGGGTCGCCCGGCCAGTTGTCGACTTCGGTGGTGGTGGTCAGCTGGCCGCCGGCCTGCATGCCGGTGATCAGCAGCGGCTTGAGGTTGGCACGGGCGGCATACACCGCGGCGCTGTAACCGGCAGGGCCGGAACCGAGAATGATGACGCGCGAATGACGTACTTCAGACATGTCGAACTCCTGTCGAGCGGGCCGCAGGGCCGGCATCGGTGTACCGGCTGCGCCAGCAGGAAAATTAAAAAGGACCCACGCAGCACTTGGGGAAGGCTACAACGCGCAGGCCCAGAAAGCGGAAAGTTGAGCGCACTGTAGCGAGGTCGCAAAGATTAAGGAAATATCCTTCGACAATCCACCTCATAGGCATCGTCTATTCAGCGATTTCATCGATAGCCAAGCCCTGCTGCTTTTGTTACAGCCCGTTTCCCGCCCGCTGCCCGCCTTTCGTCGGCGCGGCAAACTCGGTAAGGTCAGCGCGTTTCCTTCTCTGCGGAGTCTCTCGATGCAAGCCCCTGTCCTCTCTGGCCCCCAGTACCTGCGCGAAGGCCTGAAACTGGTGCTGAGCCCCAACCTGCGGTTGTTCGTGCTGCTGCCGCTGGCGGTTAACCTGCTGCTGTTCGGCGGCCTGATCTACTTCGCCGGGCATCAATTCGACCTTTGGCTTGATGCCCTGATGCCGACGCTGCCGGATTGGTTGAGCTTCCTCAGCTACATTCTCTGGCCGCTGTTCGTTGCCTTGTTGGTGCTGATGGTGTTCTTCACCTTCACCTTGGTAGCCAACATCATTGCCGCGCCTTTCAATGGTTTCCTGGCAGAAAAGGTCGAGGTGGTGGTGCGTGGGCAGGACAACTTCCCGGCGTTCAGCTGGGGCGAACTGGTGGCCATGGTGCCACGGACCTTCGGCCGTGAAATGCGCAAGCTGGGCTACTTCCTGCCACGGGCAATCGGCCTGTTCATCCTGTCGCTGATCCCGGTGGTCAACGTGGTGGCGGCGCCGCTTTGGCTGATCTTCGGGGTGTGGATGATGGCTATCCAGTACATCGACTACCCGGCGGACAACAACAAGATGAGCTGGCAGGACATGCTCGCCTGGCTGCGCCAGAAACGCTGGCAGAGCCTGGGCTTTGGCGGCATTACCTACCTGGCGTTGATGATCCCGCTGGTGAACGTGCTGATGATGCCGGCGGCGGTGGCCGGGGCCACGTTGTTCTGGGTGCGGGAACGGAACTGATCCTGTGGGAGCGGGCGTGCCCGCGAACACGGGCGAAGCCCGTGCCATCCACCGCGGCGCCTGTTTCGCGGGCGTGCCCGCTCCCACAGGAAACGCGCAGGCATTGAAAACTGGGTGACGCTCTTACTGCCCCAACCGGCTGGAAAACTGCCCCACCACATCCACCACCCGCTTGGCCCCGTCCTGGATCTCGACAATCACGCTCCCTGTCTCGTCCGCCAGTGCCAGCCCCTGCTCGGCCTGGCGCTTGCTGGTGTCGATGATCGCCACTGCCGCCTGGGCCAGTTGCTCGTTCTGCTGCACCACCCGGGCGATTTCCTCGGTGGCGGTGCTGGTGCGCGAGGCCAGCTGGCGCACTTCATCCGCAACCACGGCAAACCCCCGCCCCTGCTCGCCGGCGCGGGCCGCTTCGATGGCCGCGTTCAGCGCCAGCAGGTTGGTCTGCCCGGCAATGTCGCTGATGGTCTTGATGATCGAGCCAATCACCCGCGACTGGGTATCCAGCGCCTGGATGCCCTCTGCCGCCTCTTGCATCGACGCTTCCAGCCCGCGCATCACGCTGACGCTCTGCGTGACCACATCGGTGGCCTTGCGGGCGCTGGCATCGGTACCCAGCGAGGTGTTGTAGGCAACATCCGCCGCCTCGGCCACCGCCTGCTCCTGGTTGACCTGCTCGGTGATGACGGTGGCGAACTTGACCACCTTGTACAGCACATCATGGGCATCGAAGATGGGGTTGTACGAAGCCTCCAGCCAGACCACCCGGCCATGGGCATCGATACGTTTGAAGCGGTCGGCAACGTACTCGCCACGGCGCAGCTTGTCCCAGAACGCCTGATAGCCGGCCGAGTTGGCCTCCTCCGGCTCGCAGAACATGCGGTGATGCTTGCCACGGATCTGCTCCAGGCGGTAACCGACGGTGGCCAGGAAGCGTTCGTTGGCGGTAAGCACGGTGCCATCGAGATCGAACTCGATCACGGCGGTGGAACGCATCAGCGCCTTGATCAGGCTTTCGTGCTCGCGGGAGGTCTCGATGGTGCGGGTAAGGTCGCTGGAGTGCAGCGTGAAATACTTGATGCGCCCCTCGCTGTTCTTGACCGGCTGCAGGATCGACCGTAACCAGGCCTCCTGGCCATTGCCGCGCAGCAGGCGGAATGCACCGTTCAGGTGTTCACCGCGGCTGATCGCGCCTTTCATGCGCTGGTAGAAATCCAGCGTCTTCACATGGGCGGGGACGATGTCCTCGATGTTGCGCCCAAGCAATTGTTCGGCACGGTAGAGCATCTCGCTCTCGAAGTTGCCGTTGACCATCTCGATCCGCCCCTGGGGGTCGAGTTGCAGTACCAGCATCTCGCTGTCGAGGCTACTCTTGACCTGTTCGATGGACATCAGGTCTTCGCGCAATTGCCGGATTTCTTGCTTGAGCTTGTTGTTGAACATCACCGCTCTCCTGGAGCGCATCGTCGAATGCATCTTCATCGGCTGCCGGTGCCCCCTCTTGAGCATCCTTGCAAGGAAAAATTCACAAGGCGAAAAGCGTCGCCGATCAGGCGTCATCTGTACGTCACATGGCAGTCACATTGGCGCAATCCAGCAGGCGGACACTTTTTGTCATGAATACACCCGCCCTACGCATTACCCTGGTCAGCGAAACCTTCCCACCCGAGATCAACGGCGTGGCCAATACCCTTGGCCGGCTCAGCGAAGGGTTGCGCCAACGCGGCCATGAGATCGAAGTGGTGCGCCCGCGCCAGGCCGGTGAAGCCCCCCTGCACAACGACCCGAACCTGATGCTGTGCCGTGGCTGGCCCCTGCCTGGTTACCCGGGCTTGCAATGGGGCGAAGTGTCGATGCACAAGCTGTTGCGCCGCTGGCGCCGGCAGCGCCCGGATGTGCTGTACATCGCCACCGAGGGGCCGCTTGGGCTCAGCGCACTGCGCGCGGCCCGGCGCCTGGGGGTAGCGGTGGTCAGCGGCTTCCACACCAACTTCCCGCAGTATTCCGGCCAGTACGGGTTGGGCCTGCTGACGCGCCTGCTCACCAACTACCTGCGCTGGTTCCATCGGCGCACGGCGACCACCCTGGTACCCAGCCTCAGTCAGCGCCTGGAGCTAGAACGCCGCGGTTTCGAACGCCTGGAGCTACTGGCCCGGGGGGTCGATGCCTGCCTGTTCAACCCGGCCCGGCGCAGCCCCGTGTTACGGGAACGCTGGGGGCTCGGCCCGGACGACATCGCCGTGCTGCACGTCGGGCGGCTGGCGGCAGAAAAGAACCTGGGTTTGCTGCGGCCAAGCCTGGAGGCCCTGCAGAAAACTTATCCACACAAACGCCTGCGCCTGATCATGGTGGGTGACGGCCCGCAGCGTGCCGCCCTCGAACAGCAGGTACCGGATGCCGTGTTCTGCGGCGCCCAGCGAGGCGAGCTACTGGCCGAACACTATGCCAGCGGTGACCTGTTCCTGTTTCCGAGCCTGACCGAAACCTTTGGCAATGTGGTGCTCGAAGCCATGGCCTCGGGGTTGGCGGTGGTCGCCTATGACGAGGCGGCCGCCGCGCAGCATATTCGCCATGGCCATAGCGGTGCGCTGGCCATGCCGGGGGACCAGGCGGCTTTCATCGATGCAGCCTGCTGGTTGCTGGAGGAAGAAGAGACGTTACGGCGGGTGCGCCTGAATGCGCGAAAGCATGCCAGCCGCCAGGGCTGGCCGGCGATTGTCGAGCAGTTCGAGGGGTATCTGCATGCAGCCCGGAACCAGGCTGCGACTTCACCAGCTTCGAGGCTGGGTGCTACGCGATCTGTGTAGGAGCGGCCTTGTGTCGCGATCGGGCTGCAGAGCAGCCCCTCGATAGTTGCGACAATGCTGATATCCGGGGGCCGCTATGCGGCCCGATCGCGACACAAGGCCGCTCCTACAGAGAAACCGCGCTAGGCGCTTCAGGCCAAGGCTTTCTCGATAGCCTGTACCACCGCCGGATCATCCGGTGCCGTGCGCGGCGAAAAACGCGCCAGTACCCGCCCGTCCTTGCCCACCAGAAACTTCTCGAAGTTCCAGGTAATGTCCCCCGGGAACTCCGCCCCCTCACCCGCCAGCAGGCGGTACAGCGAGTGGCGCTGCGGCCCGTTGACCTCCAGCTTGCCACCCAGCGGGAAGCTCACCCCGTAGTTGAGGCTGCAAAACTCCTGGATTTCCTTTTCGCTGCCAGGCTCCTGGCCGGCAAACTGGTTGCACGGCAGGCCAAGCACGTTGAAGCCCTTGTCCTTGTAAACCTGGTAGAGGTTCTCCAGGGCCTTGTATTGCGGCGTGAGACCACACTTGGAGGCAACGTTGACCACCAGCACCACTTGGCCCTTGAACGGTGCGAGGGGCAGCTCCCCGCCGTTCAACGCGTCCAGTTTCAGGTCGTGAAATGCACTCATGATGAATCCCCTCTCAGGTTCCCGGTTGCCGCGCAGGTGAATTCCGCCCACTAAAAAGGCGCTCGTCCAAACCGTCCACCTCCCGTAGGAAGGCAAATCGGCTTGCCCGAGCGCCTGGCGACTTTCTGAGCTTAGCGCAGAAAATCAGTGGTGATGGCCACCTTCACCGTGGATGTGGCGGTGAGCGATTTCTTCGTCGCTGGCATCACGGACGTTGACTACCTTGACCTGGAAGGTCAGGCGCTGGCCGGCCAGCGGGTGGTTGCCGTCGACGGTCACGTCGTCGCCGTCGATGTCGCGGATGGTGACGATCTGCATCTGGCCATCCGGCGCCGAAGCGTGGAACTGCATGCCCACTTCCAGCTCGTCGACACCTTCGAACAGGCTGCGGTTCAGGGTGCTGACCAGCTCGGCCAGGTACTCGCCGTAGGCATCTTCCGGCTCGATGGAAACGTTCAGCTCGTCACCGGCTTGCTTGCCTTCCAGGGCTTTTTCCAGGCCCGGGATGATGTTGCCGGCACCGTGCAGGTAAACCAGCGGTGCACCGCCGGCGGAGCTGTCGATGGTCTCCCCGGCGTCGTTGGTCAGGGTATAGTCGATGGAGACAGCCTTGTTGGCGGCGATCAGCATGGGGCAAGACCTTTTGCAAAAGTATGTAGAGCGGACAAGTGTAACCAAGCCATCGCCCGATTGCGAACGCACTGCGGACGAGCAACGGCCCATCAGTCGGATCACCGGCTTCCACCAGGACGAAGAGGGCCACTGGGTGGCCGAACTGTCCTGCGGCCACACCCAGCACCTGCGCCACCAGCCGCCGTGGCAGGCACGCCCCTGGGTGCTCGACCCGGCCCAGCGCGCGCAGCGTATCGGCCAGCCTTTCGCTTGCGGCTGGTGCGCACAAGGGGCCGATAGCGCTACCCTTGGCCGTTAATTTCTTGCACCGCTTATTTCGAGAAGCACGCATGCAGACATTTTTCATTGCGCCGACCGATTTCGGTGTCGGCCTGACCTCCATCAGCCTGGGCCTGGTGCGCACCCTGGAACGCGCCGGGCTGAAGGTCGGCTTCTTCAAGCCGATCGCCCAGCCCCACCCGGGTGACACCGGCCCCGAACGCTCCACCGAGCTGGTCGCCCGCACCCACGGCATCAAGCCCCCGGTGCCGCTGAGCCTGGCCCACGTCGAGCGCATGCTCGGCGATGGCCAGCTGGACGAATTGCTCGAAGAAATCATCCGCCTGTACCAGCAAGCCTGCATCGGCAACGACGTGGTGGTGGTCGAGGGCATGGTGCCCACGCGCCACGCCAGCTATGCGGCGCGGGTCAACCTGCACCTGGCCAAGAGCCTGGATGCCGAGGTGATACTGGTATCTGCACCGGAAAACGAAGTGCTCAGTGAGTTGTCCGGCCGGGTCGAACTGCAGGCCCAGTTGTTCGGCGGCCCGCGCGACCCAAAGGTGCTCGGGGTAATCCTCAACAAGGTGCGCACCGACGAAAGCATGGCGGACTTTTCCACCCGCCTGCGCGAACACTCCCCGCTGCTGCGCGGCAACGACTTCCGCCTGCTGGGCTGCATCCCCTACCAGCCCGAACTGAACGCCCCGCGCACCCGCGACGTGGCCGACCTGCTCGGTGCCCAGGTGCTCAATGCCGGTGACTACGAGCAGCGGCGCATGAGCAAGATCATCATCTGCGCACGCACCGTGGCCAACACGGTACCGCTGCTTACCTCGGGTACCCTGGTGGTGACCCCGGGCGACCGCGACGACATCATCCTCGCCGTCAGCCTGGCGGCAATCAACGGCGTACCGCTGGCCGGCCTGCTGCTGACCAGCGACGGCAAGCCAGACCCACGCATCCTGGGCTTGTGCCGCGGCGCCCTGCAGGCTGGCTTGCCGATCCTGTCGGTCAGTACCGGCTCGTACGACACCGCCAACCAGCTCAACTCGCTGAACCGCGAAATCCCGGTGGACGACCGCGAGCGCGCCGAATTCATCACCGACTTCGTCGCCAGCCACCTCGACGCCGCCTGGCTGCACCAGCGTTGCGGCACCCCGCGCGAACTGCGCCTGTCGCCTGCAGTGTTCCGCTACCAGCTGATCCAGCGGGCGCAGCAGGCCAACAAGCGCATCGTCCTGCCGGAAGGCGCCGAGCCGCTGCTGGTGCAGGCAGCGGCAATCTGCCAGGCCCGCGGCATTGCCCGCTGCGTGCTTCTGGCCAAGCCCGAGGATGTCGATGCCGTGGCCCGCGCCCAGGGCATCACCTTGCCGCCGGGCCTGGAAATCCTCGACCCCGAGGTGATTCGCGGGCGCTATGTGGAGCCGATGGTCGAGCTGCGCAAGAGCAAGAACCTCAATGCACCAATGGCCGAGCAGCAACTGGAAGACCCGGTGGTGATCGGTACCATGATGCTGGCCCTGGACGAAGTGGACGGCCTGGTCTCGGGCCTGGTGCATTCCACCGCCAACACCATCCGCCCGGCCCTGCAGCTGATCAAGACCGCACCGGGTTCGAGCCTGGTGTCGTCGGTGTTCTTCATGCTGTTCCCCGAGCAGGTGCTGGTGTACGGCGACTGCGTGATGAACCCGCACCCGAGTGCTGTCGAACTGGCCGAGATCGCCCGGCAGAGTGCCGAATCGGCGCAGGCCTTCGGCATCGCGCCGCGGGTGGCGATGATCAGTTATTCAAGCGATTCGGCCAGCGACGAGGAAGTCGAGAAAGTGCGCGAAGCGACCCGCCTGGCACAGGGCGCGACGCAGGAGCTGCTGATCGACGGGCCGTTGCAGTATGACGCGGCGGCCAACCCGGCGATTGCACGGGAGCTGGCGCCGGGCAGCCCGGTAGCCGGGCGGGCGACGGTGTTCGTGTTCCCTGATCTGAATACCGGCAACACGACCCACAAGGCGGTGCAACGCAGCACTGACGGGGTCAGCCTGGGGCCGATGCTGCAAGGGTTGCGCAAGCCGGTGAACGACTTGCCGCGCGGGGCTCAGGTTGACGATATCGTGCATACCATTGCCCTGACGGCGATTCAGGCGAGCGTGGTGGGCTAAAAGCTGGGCTGCTTAGCAGCCCATCGCCGGCAAGCCAGCTCCCACAGGATTTGCATAGCCCTTGAGCCTCGTGCAGTACCTGTGGGAGCTGGCTTGCCGGCGATGGGCCGCAAAGCGGCCCCAGGATTGATGCCTTACTGCTGAACCTGCCCCTGGTCATACTGCTGACCCGGAATCGGCTTCAGGTTCACTTCCACCCGGCGGTTCTGCGCGCGACCATTGGCGTCGGCGTTGCTCGCGATCGGCTGGTCCGGGCCCATGCCACGTACGGTGATACGCGAGGCATCCACACCCTGCGAGGTGAGGTAGGTGCTGACCGCCTGCGCACGGCGCTGGGACAGGTCCATGTTGTGCTGGCGGCTGCCAGTGCTGTCGGTGAAGCCGACCACTTCGATGGTGTTCTGGTTGAACTGCTTGAACGAGCCGGCCAGGTTGTTCAGCGGCGAGTAGAAGCTTGGCGCGATGTTGGCCGAGTCGGTGGCGAAGGTGATGTTGCCCGGCATGATCAGCTTGATCTGGTCACCCTGGCGCTGCACTTCCACGCCGGTGTTGGCCATCTGCGCGCGCAGCTCGGCTTCCTGCTTGTCGGCGTAGTAGCCATAACCGGCTGCGGCGGCACCTACGGCGGCGGCACCGATCAGTGCACCCTTGCCACGGTTGTTGTGGTCGATGGCGGCACCGGCGATAGCACCGGCCAGCGCGCCCAGGCCGCCGTACTTGGCGGTCTTGCTCATCCCTGTGGAGCCCTGCGCCTGCCCTTGGCTGTCATAAGGGTTCTGCCCGGCACAGCCGGTCATCAGGGCAGCGGCGGTTGCGACGATAATCAGACGACGCATGGTGAACATGGACAAGCTCCTACTGAATTCATGAATGCGGCAGATCATAAAGGGATCTATGCCAGCCTTGGATTGCATCGGCAACAAAAAATTCCATGAAAGTGCCTTCATGTGCCATCAGGCACGCACGAAGGGGTTTTCGCGCATTTCGTCGCCCAGGCGGGTATCAGGCCCGTGGCCGGTCACCACGATGGCCTCCTCGTCCAGCCGATACAGCCGCTCCTTGATCGAACGGACGATGGCCCGCTGGTCGCCACCCCACAAATCGGTACGGCCAATGCCACGGCGGAACAGGGTATCGCCGGCGATCAGCAGCTTGGCGTCGGCAAACCAGAAGCTCATCGAGCCAGGCGTGTGGCCTGGCGTATGCAGGGCCACGCCACAACCGCAGGCCAGCTCCTCGTCATCCCCCAGCCAGCGGTCTGGCGCAGGTACCGGGGTGTAGGGCACGCCGAACATCTGGCACTGCATTTCCAGGTTGTCCCACAGCGCTTGGTCGTCCTTGTGCAGGTGCAGCGTTGCGCCGGTCAGTTCCTTGAGCTTGCCCGAGGCAAGGAAGTGATCGAAGTGAGCGTGAGTGTGGATGATGCTCACCAGCGTCAGCCCGTGGGCCAGCAGGCGAGCAAGGATCTTGTCCGGGTCACCGCCCGGGTCGACGACGATGGCCTTTTTGGTAAGCGGGTCGCCGATCAGGGTGCAGTTGCATTGCAGGGGACCTACAGGGAAGGTTTCGCGGATGAGTGAAGACGGGGGTTGGGTCATTGACGTTCTCATGAGGAAAGCGCAGCGCGCTAAAAGCGTCGAGTCTATTTATTCAATCAAGCGCAGGCAGGTCGCCGGGATTACAAGCTGCCCCCTGAGGCAAACGAAAAACCGGCCAATAGGCCGGTTTTCAGACTAATACGAGTGTGCAGCAAGGCGCATATCCCAGGCCTGACGTGCTGTCGTTCAGGACGGGATTCCTGCCAGAGGGCCTGCGGGCTCAAGCTCTGCCCCCTTCGCCTTCGCGACCTGCAGGAACCGGAGCTGGTTACTGGAGACTCGACCAGCAAGACGTCTGGCTTCAGCTTCGAATCTTGCAATGGCAAGCAATTCTACCTGTCTCGTTTTGGATCGCATGGTTACCCCCAAAAGCTTGATCGACGCAATCGATGTTATTAGGGATCAACCTGGATCACAAGCCGACCCTCGGCGGTCCAGGTGAAGCCAAGCGCCTCATAAACTGACATTGCGCCCTCAATAGGGTCTTGTATTTCAATCTCTTGACAACCCAACATGCGAGCGTAGAAGTCTATCGATGTCAGCGCCAAACCAGCGATCTCTCCCCGGAGTGGATGCCACCTGCTGGGATTACCTTGGAGCAGAATGACCTTGATACATAAGCGACTCTTTCTAGGGCTTGCATAGCAGAGACCACAGAGTTCGCTTCCGAACCAGATGGCAAGATCGAACCCTTTGGGATCGCTATCCTTCCAGTCGACAATTTCCTCCCAAGGAAACATACACCCACTTGTCAGCCATTCCAGGCTAGCACTGACGGCCTCGTGCGTTATGGGCTCTATCCGGACTTGATCCAGCTCGACATCTCGGCTCAGTAGTTCTGGCTGCCGACACAGCAATTCATGAGTGAGGGTTCTGGCTTGGGATCGAAATATTTGGTATCGGAGTTTGCTGATTCGCCTTCTCATGCAAGCCCCGCATTCGAAATGGAGCCTCCGTCCATTTAGAACTCACGACCTACTGGTTGCATGCGGTCCCACACCCGCATGTCTTTCGGTTGCGGGGCATTGAAGTCGCACTGACCGAGGAGCGACGCAAGGTCATAACGGTTTGCGCCGAAGCCCGCATTCCTCTGATGCTCATTCGCTCGGAAGCTTTCAATCGGTGAGCAGTGGTTCAACTTCTGGGTAAATCTCTTCATAACCGCTCTGCTGGTAGTCATCGAAAACCGAATAATTACCAGCGTGAACGCCGATGAAAAAGAGCTCAAAAGCCCGTTTGGTTTAGATCAGATTGCTCCTACAACTCACGACGAAGCGTCGCCGCTGTACTAGCAGGAAGCGTTGCTTGATGTGTCAATACGGGCCGTGCTCTGCAAGCTTCTCTCAAGGCAAGAACAACCTGAACAACCCACCCCCAAGCGCCCCGCCATTGGAGATCTCGATCCGCCCGCGCACCCCGCCGCTTTCATGCAGTGCCGCGATCCGCGCGGCAAAATACAGGCCCAGGCCGGTACTGCCGCTGGTCGAGTCGATACCCTGAATGAATTCTTCCTGGCGTTCGAGCATGCGCTGTGGATAACCCGGGCCGTCATCGTTGACGCAGATGGCCAACTGGTTGTCTGCCTCTTCGATGGTGATCAACAAGGCATGCGCGGCAAAGCGGGTGGCGTTGGTGATCACGTTGGCGATCACCGAGGCCACCAGCTCGCGGTCGAAGAAGCCCAGCGGGTTGTCGGTGTCGATGCGCCAGGTGGCAAGGATGTCCTTGTGCTTGAGCACTTCCTCGTGCGCAGCCAGCTGGGCTTCGATGAAATCGTCCAGTTCGTGGTAGTCCGGGCACACCGGCAACTGGTTCACGCCCAGTTTGTACAACCCCAGCAACTGCACCAGCATGCCATTGAGGTGGCGAAACTCATGCTCCATCACCCCCTGCTCGGCACCACCGCGCAGTTCCTCGGGCAAGCGCTGCATCCACTGGTTGTGGGACTGGATCAACGCCGACAGGGAATTCTTCAGGTCGTGCACGGTGGAGGCGATCACCGTGGAAAAATCCAGCCCCTGGTTGTCTTGATTCATGCGCCGAACACTCGGATGTGCAGTTTGCGGTAGCGGTCGTAGCGGTTGTCGCTGGCGGGGATGCCGGCCACGCTGGTCAGGGCGTCGCGGCACTCCTGCATGATCGCGGGCTGAGGGCTGTCTCCGCCGATGCGCAGCAGCGCCTGGGCAGTGTTGAGGGCGATGCTGATGTTCTTCGGCTGCAAACCCAGCGCCTTGCGGAACAGCTGCAACGCCTCGCCGAGCTGCCCCCCCTGGTAACTGCGCACACCCTGGCGATTGAGGGTGACCGCTTCGGTAATGGCGTTGAGCACGCTGGGGTCGTCCGTCAGCTTGCCGACCCTCTCCATGACCTTGGGGTCGTCGCCATAACTTTCCACACAGCTCCTCAGCACGCCGATGGCGGCGGCTTCCTGCCCCATGGCCTGCAACTGCGCGGCAACGGTCAGGGCCGAATCGACCGAGAAGAACTGGTTCATCTTGTCCAGGCGCTGGATCGCCTGTTCGGTCAGCTTGGCAGCCGTTTCAGGATCGCCGGCCTGCTGCAGGCTGGCGGCCTTCATCATGCGGGCACGCACCTGCAGGCCCTGGTCCTCGGGGTTTTCCTTGGCTACTTCGCTGAGCGTGCTGTTGATCTCGACCCGGGTGCGCGCATCCAGGCCAAAGCCGGCATTCCTGCTCATAAGCGCCTGCACCAGGCCCAGGTTGTTCTCGGGGTCCTTGTAGCGTGAGCTCTGGCCCTGGTTCACCGCATGGCGGAACGCTTTCGAGGCACTCTCGAAGTCTTCGTTTTCCAACGCCAGCTTGCCCAGCGTCGACTGCCGGCGCACCGACAGCGGCGACAGGCGCACGGCTTCTTCAAGCATGTTCTGCGCACGCCTGGTTTCGCCTTGGGCCACCAGCACCTCGGCCATGCCATCGTACAGGCCTGGCATGATCGGGAAGGCCTTGAGCGCCTGCTCGTACACGCCCTGGGCCTGGGCATTCTGGCCGCGCTTGTGCATCAGGCTGCCCAACGCCGAGTACACCCACGGCTGCGGGCGGCTGGCCAGGATGGCCTTGAGGAACTTCTCCAGCTCCTCGAAACGGTTGAGGTTGCGCAAGGCATCGGCCCGATAGCGCAGGCACAGCGGGGCCAGGCGTGGGTCGCGCTTGCACAGCTCGGCGCAGGCCGCCAGCACTTCGGCCGGGCGATTGCGGTCCAGGGCCTGCAGGATCGGCTTGAGCAGGGTCTTGCGCTGGTAAAGCTTCTCCACGCGCTGGGCCAGGCCAACCCGGTTGAACGGCTTGGTCAGGTAGGCATCAGGCTCGTGCTCGATGGCGCTGAGGACAATGGCCTGGCTGCTCTCGGCCGTGACCATGATGAATATGCACTCATGGCTGATGTGCTTGTCGAGGATCAGGTCTTCGAGCACCTGCTGGCCGTTCTTCTTGCCGTCACCCAGGTGGAAGTCCTGCAGGATGACGTCATAGCGCTTTTGCGCGCACATGCGCAGCGCCTGCTCGCCGCTGTCGGCGGTGTCCACGTCACGTACGCCCAGCTCGCGCAGCATGGAACGGGTCGACGTGCGAAAGTCGGTAAAGTCGTCGACGATCAGAAAGCTCTTTTGCCCGTACTGCAGCATCAACACGACCTGCCTTGGAATGATTGAAAAATCGCGCGAGGCGATGCCACCGATAGCTGTATCGGCAGCTGGTCGGGAAAGATGAGGATAGAGCGTTGGCGGCCACGGACCACGGCCTGGCGCCATCACTTTAGCGAGCTAAGCCCTGCAGGGCTATTGTCACGCCAGCATTCCCAGGGACTTGGCCTTGGCCACCGCCTGGGTACGCCGCTCCACCCCCAGCTTGCTGTTGATATGGCTGGCGTGGGTTTTCACCGTGTGCAGGGAAATGAACAGCCGCTCGCTGATCTGCTGGTTGGAACAACCCTGGGCAATCAGCTCGAGCACGGCCAGCTCGCGGCTACTCAGGGCTTCACCGCTGCCGGTACTGGCGCTCGGCAGCGGTGGCAGGCGCTTGAGCAGCTCGGCCTGCACCGAGCAGGCGGCAACTGCCTGCAGCTGTTCGAGAAGCCACTGCGGGTGCTGCTCCAGCAAAGGCTGGAACGGTTGCAGCACGCCGCCTTCGGCTGCCTCCAGCAACCGTGGCAACAACTGGGCGGCCTGCTCGTCCCGGCCTTCGCCCAGCAACAAGCCAAGCCACTGGCACAGGGCACTGACGCTGAGCATCATGCCGCCACTGGCCTGGCCGCGCTCGACCAGGCTGGCCAGGCGTTGCGCCGCGTCGTCGCTATGCGACTGGATACGCTCGAGCGATGCCTGCTGCAAGGCGATGTGCAACGGCAGCAACGGGTGGAACTCCGGGGCCGCCGCCGGTTGCTCGCCGCCATAGGTCTGGCCCAGGCGCAGCAGCCAGGACTCGGCCAGGTCGATGCGTCCCTGTGCCAGCCACAACTCGCATTTGACCAGGGTGATCATGGCCAGGTAGTAGACCGGCGGCACATCCCAGATGTGCATCAGCCGCTCGGCCTCGGCCAGTTCGGCAAAAGCCTCGGCAAAGTGCCCTTCCCGGCCATCGAGCGTAGCGATCACGCAGTGGCCGATGAGCACGCTGATATCGCGGCAGGCCCGCGCCTCGCCCAGCCCCGCACGCAAGCGGGCACGGCCCTGGGACGGCTGCAGGCGCGATACCAGCAGGTAGCCTTCGTAAAGCGTCAGGCGGGCGCGCACGGCATACAGCCGCTGTGCCGACAGCCCTTGCAGGCGCTGCAGCCCCTCGCGCACTTCGTCCAGTGCGCGCAACACCTCGCCACGGGCATGCAGCACCCGCGCCCGGTCGTAATGGGCCAGGGCCTCGAACAATGGGTTGCCAACGCGCTGGGCCAGCTCCAGGGCCTCACGGTTCCAGCCGCGGGCCCGCCAGAAATCGCCATCGGCAATCGCCAGGTTGGACAGCGTCGACAGGCACACCAGGCGTTGGCCATAACGCTTGCTCGGCAGGCTCTGCAGCGCTTCGCCGCAATAGGCCAGGGTGCGCTCGCGGTCGCCACGGCCACGGGCGATCACACCACTCAGCGCCAGCCACTGGGCCAGCATGGACTTTTGCGCGGTCGCCGAAGGCGCGGGCAGGAAGCGGCTGAGATAACCCGCCAGCTCTTCGGCCGCGTCCAGCTGGCACGCCAGGCCCAACGCCCAGCTGTACAGCACGATCAGCCGCGGCGTGCTGATCAGCAGGCTGTCGGGCAGGTCCATCTTCCAGCGCAGCAACATGCCGACGTTCTGTTCGGCCAGCAGTTGCTCCTCGGACAGGCTCTGCACCAGATCGGCGGCGACATCGAGGTGACCGGCCCGCAGCGCCTGCTCCACCGCTTCGTCCAGCAGGCCCTGGCTTTCGAACCAGCGGCAGGCACGCAACTGCAGGCCGGCCAGCGGCTCGCTGGCCTGGCGGCTGCGCAGCAGGTCGGAGAACAGGTGGTGATAGCGGAACCAGTGGCCATGCTCGTCCAGCGGCACCAGGAACACCTGGTGCGCCTGCAAGAAGCGCAGGATCGCGGCGCTGTCGTGGCGGCCGCGCACGGCATCGCACAACGGGGCGCAGAAACGCTCCTGGCAGGCCGTTTCGTACAGGAAGGCCTGCACGTCGGCGGGCAGCATGTCGATGACTTCTTCCAGCAGATAGTCGCGGATCAGGCCCTCACCACCATGCAAGGCCTGTGGCAAGGCCTGCTCGTCAGCGGACTCGCTGGCCGCCAGTTGCCAGAAACGCAACCCGGCCACCCAACCGTCGCTGCGCTGGATCAGGTTGTCCAGGGCCTGGCCACGCAGCCCGGTGGGTTGGCGACCGATCACCGCCAGCGACTCTTCGGCGGTAAGGCGCAAGTCCTGTTCGTTGAGCTCGACCAATTGCCGCGACAGGCGCAGGCGCGCCAGGTGCCAGTCCGGGCGCTGGCGGCTGGTGACCAGCAGCACCAGGCCGGGGGGCAGGTGATTGAGGAAGAACTGCAGGCAACGGTCGAGCACAGGCCCCTGGGCCAGGTGATAGTCGTCCAGCACCAGCAACAAGGGCGTATCGGCTTGCAGGTACAGCGCCAGCTCGTCGAGCAGGCCGTCGAGCCATTCCTCGAAGGCGAACGGCTGGTGGCGCTGGCGCATTTTCAGCAGGCCCATGGCCTGGCCGCCCAGCGCCGGGCAGTACTGCTGCAGGCCTTCGAGCAGGCGTTCGAGGAAGCGGCCAGGGTCGGCATCCCGTTGGCTCAGGCCCAGCCACAGGCTACGCCAGTGCTCGGGCAGCGCTTCGCAAAATTCGATGGCCAGGGAGCTTTTGCCGAAACCCGCCGGAGCATTGACCAGCAACAGCCGCCCGCCGAGGCCGGCTTGCAGCCGCTGGCACAGGCGCAGGCGCGGCACATGGCCGTCCGGCAAGGGCGGCCGGAAGAAACGCCCGTCCAGCAGGCCCAGGGCCTGGCTGGCGAATCCATGCGTACGGGACAGATCTGTCATGGCCGGCTCGTTCTGGTTGGAAGACTACGGCGGTATGGATGCTTGCGAGACTAGCGGGTAACGCTGCGCATTTGAAGATGATGGGCGCAATTCCCCTGGAAAAGACTGCGACAAAAAGCAACATGGCTGATGGACAGGGGCTGGGGCGGGGATTTGGGGAGGTATTCAGCAGATTTATTGCCTGTTCCGGCCTCTTCGCGGGCACGCCCGCTCCCACAGGGATTTCGCAGGCTTCCAGGCCAGCGCAGTACCTGTGGGAGCGGGCGAGCCCGCGAAGGGGCCGGTACAGGAAAATGAAACGCCCCGGACAAGCCGGGGCGCTCCGAGGTTGCGCGATACTTAGCGAATACCCGACTGGCGCAGTGCCGCTGGCTGGAAGTCCGCCTTGCTGGCGCTGAAGCCGAAGTCGTAGGCGCGCTTCTCTTCGTTCTTCATGCCCAGAGCCAGGTAACGGCCCGACTGCAGGTCGTAGATAGTCTCCAGGGTGTACCACGGCACTTCCACGTTGTAGTACGGCTGGGCATGTGCCTCGGACACGCGCCACAGCTGGCCACGGCCGTCGTACTGGTCGATCACCGCAGCCTGCCAGGTATCCTCGTCGATGTAGAAGTCACGCTTGGCATAGATGTGCCGCTGGCCCGGCTTGAGGGTCGCGACCACGTGCCACACGCGGCGCAGCTCGTAACGGGAAAGGTCCTGGTTGATGTGCCCGGCCTTGATGATGTCGGTGTACTTGAGCTTGGGGTCGTCGAGCTTGAAGGCGTTGGACGCGATGTACATCTCCTTCTTGCCTTCCAGCTTCCAGTCATAGCGGTCCGGCGCACCGTTGAACATGTCCAGGTTGTCCGAGGTGCGCAAACCGTCGGCGGCGGTACCCGGGCCGTCGTACGACACTTGCGGTGCCTGGCGCACACGGCGTTGGCCTGCGTTGTAGATCCACGCCTTGCGCGGTTCCTTCACCTGGTCGAGGGTTTCGTGCACCAGCAGCACGGTACCGGCCAGACGCGCGGGCGCGGTCACCTCCTGCTTGAAGTAGAACAGGATGTTGCCCGGGTTGTTCGGGTCGTAATCCTTCATCTTGTCGCGGAAGACGAACTGGTCGGAGAAGTACACAGGGTTGAAGGAGCCATTCTGCTGTGGCGTGGCCTGGGTCACCAGGCGGCTGACGCTGCCACCCCGGTAGCGGGTGATGTGGTTCCAGATCACCTCCAGGCCGCTTTTGGGGATCGGGAACGGTACAGCCGTGCGGAAGTTGCTCAGGCCGTTGCCGCCTTCGACCAGGGTGGTCTTGGTGGCGTTCTCCTTGATGGCGGCGAACACGTCGGCCGGAACCGTGGAACCGCGATGGGTCTTGAATACCGGGATCTTGAAGGTGTCCGGGTAGCGCTTGAGCATGGCCAGCTGGCCCGGCGAGAGCTTGTCCTTGTACTGGTCGGCGTTCTGCGCGGTGATGGTGAACAGCGGCTTGTCGCTGCCGTACGGGTCGGACAGGAAGCCCTTGCCGTCGGCACTGCCCGCGCTCTTCGACAGCGGCTCCCACGGGCCGATCGAGCCATCGGCGTTGCCGGCCTTTTCGGCGCCTATCGGGGTCAGGGTACTGCCCAGCTTGGCCGCCTCGTCGGCGGATACTGCAGCCATGACGCTGGTCGCCAGCAGGGACAGGCCCAGCACACCGGCTTGCAGCAGACTTCTGGTCTTGTTCATGTCGTGTCGTCCTGGATCTGTATGCTTAGAAGTTCACGCCGAAGCTGAGGGCGACGAAGTCGCGGTCATCCACGGTGGTGTACTTGCCATCGAAGAAGTTGGTGTACGACAGGCTTGCCGTGTAGGTGTTCTGGTACTCGGCGTCGAGGCCCAGGCTGACGGCCTTGCGGCCTTCCTCGAAGTTGGCGCCAGGGCCGGGCGAGTAGCCGGAGACATCATGCGACCAGGCTACGCTCGGCTTCAGGTTGACCCCAGCGAAGACGTCGTTGTAGTCCCAGATGACACGGGCGCGGTAACCCCAGGAAGTACTGGTGGTGTAGCCGTCGTTCTCGCAGTTGCGGTTCAGGTTGGCAGTGGATGCACCGGCGCCGGCGCCTGCGATGGTGCTGGCGTTGAGTGCCTGGCAGGTATCGGCACCACCAGTGGAAGGCAGTGGGCCAGGGCCGAACACTGGATCGCGACCGTAGCGAGTGTCATGTGCGTTTTCGAGGCCACCCACATGGGTGACACCCACCTCGCCCACCACGGTCATGCGGCTGGCGCCCATCACCTGGTCGAAGAAGTGCGTCAGGGTGGTCTGGAATTGAGTGATTTCCTTGCGACGATACCCGTGCAGGTCCTGTCCCGGCGTACCGGTCAGCAGCGAAGCATTGCTCAAAGCGCCGCCAATGGGGCGGACCCCGGCGAACAAGATATCAGTGGTATTGAGTTGCACTGGCGCGTTGGGGCGGTAGCTGAGTTCACCGCTCCAGGCTGTCCCTGTAGGCAGCGTGGTGGAGAAACTCAAGCCATAGAGGCGGATATCCTCGGGATATTCGACAAAGTACTCGGAATTACCCGCCACGATCAGGGGTGCCAGAGCGCGCAGCTGTGCAGGCAGGGCGCTCAACCCGGCGAACACAGAAGGCGCAGCCCCTGTAGCGCTGAAGATCGGCGCACGGCTGTGATAGTTCATGAAGTAGGCACCGAACTCGGTGTCCAGCGGCTCGAACATGTAGCGCATGGCCACACCGAACTGGCCGCTGTCACGTGCATCGCGGTCGGCGCCACGGCGCACCATCACCCCTTCCTCGTTGATGTCCACGCCACGGGTGGCAAGGAACTGCTGCGCCGCCCCCGGCACTGTGCGGCTGCTGTTGAGCACGCGCAGGTTATCGGTACAGCCGTCGGCAATGATGTCCGGCTGGGAGAAGAAGGTGCCGCAGTTGTCGACGACCGTCTGGTCCCATTCGATCTGGTAGAAGGCCTCGGCCGACAGGTTGTCGGTCAGGCTTTGCGAGATGTAGAACATGTTGACCGGAATCAGGCCTTCCTTGATCTCGGCTCCCGGACGGCGGAAGGCAGCTACGTCGATCGGGTTGATCGAGTTGATGCCGCCACCGATGAAGGTACTTTCACCCCAGCTCACCACCTGCTTGCCCAGGCGCACCGAGCCTGGCTGATCGCCGATGGAGTAGTTGTGGTAGACGAACGCGTCGAGCAGCTCGGCACCGGACGATTTGGCGCCTTCCTTGCGGTTGGAGTCGCTGATGTCCTTGAACTCGCGGCCTTCGTCCTTCAGTTCGAAGTCATACCAGTACTTGCCACGGACGAACACGCCGGTGTCGCCGTACTTGAGCTCCAGGTCATGGATGCCCTTGAAGATCTTGGAGAAGGTTTCGCCCTTCTTGAAGTTCAGGTGGCCATCGTCGGATGTCTGCGACAGGCCCTTGCCGCCGTTGTTCACCCCGATCAGGTTCTTGTTGGGGTTGGCCGTCGACCAGCTGGCGCCGATGGAGAGCGACGAGTCGAACTGGCCTTCGATTTCACCAATGTTGAAACTGACAGCGAAAGCAGGACTTGCGAGCGTGGAAGCAAGGCTGACAGCCAGGGGCAACTTGGCCCGGCGCCAGAACAGGTTTGCAGATTTCATCGACGCTACTCCATGTACTTTTTTTGTTATGGCAGTGAGTCCTTTCAAGAACGGCCCGAGCGACCGGTTTGCAGGCTTGCGCCCGCGGCGACACGGCTTGCGCATGTCGCCTCCCCCATTCCTGAAAATCCCCTGGCCCCGACTATAGCCAGCAAGGCACAGGCGCTTGATCCCTCTAAAGTGTGATTTGCGCTCCGTGCGGCCAACTCGCTGCCATGTTGCCTCGGCTGCGCGCTGGCAGTGCTAAAGGATGGCGTATTTCTGCCGTTTGGCAAGGCTGCACCCCTCTAGCATGCGGGTCGCGTGTTGCGGTACGCGACCCGCATGGCGGTTACAGCGTGGAGAGGAACGCGCTGTTGCTGGCCTGCCACTGGACGATGTCCTGGCGGATGCGTTTCTTGTCGAGCTTGCCGACACTGGTCTTGGGAATTTCAGTAACAACGGCGATCTGGCTTGGAATCGCCCACTTGTTGATGTGCCCTTGCTCGACGAAGGGCTTGAGGTGTTCCTTCAGCGCCTTGGCGTCGATGACCTGGCCTTCGCGCACCACCAGCAGGGCAAACGGGCGTTCGCCCCACTGCGGGTCGGCCACCCCCACTACCGCCACTTCACGCACGGCCGGGTGGCGGCTGATCAGGTCCTCGAGGTCGAGCGAGGAAATCCACTCGCCACCGGTCTTGATCACATCCTTGATACGGTCGCGGATGTCGATGTAGCCCATGCCGTCGAGCGTGGCGACATCGCCGGTGTGCAACCAGCCACCCTGCCACAGCTCCTCGCTCTTCTCCGGCTCCTTGAAGTAGCCCATGGTCAGCCACGGCGCACGCAGCACCAGCTCGCCCTGGGTTTCACCATCGGCGGGCAGGAAATTGCCGTCGCCGTCGACGATGGCCGCCTCGACCAGCGGCACCGGCACGCCGGCCTTGATGCGGTAGGTGACGCGCTCATCCTCGCTGCCGGCCTGCAGTTCGTCGTTCAGGTGGGCGGCGGAAATCAGCGGGCAGGTCTCGGACATGCCATACGCGGCGGTCAGCTGGATGCCGCGTGCCAGGGCGGCCTGGTACAACGAGCGGTTGAGTGCGCTGCCGCCGATGATGATCTTCCAGCCGCCGAAGTCTTGACCTTGGGAGGTCGGGCAGTTGAGCAGCATCTGCAGGATGGTCGGCACGCAATGGGAGAAGGTGACCTTCTCTTCGCGCCACAGCTTGACCAGCATGTCCGGCTCGTAGCGCCCCGGATACACCTGCTTCATGCCGAGCATGGTGGCGGCGTAGGGAATGCCCCAGGCGTGCACGTGGAACATCGGCGTGATGGGCATGTACACGTCGTTGCTGCCCAGCAGGCGCACGCTGTCGATGCTGCCGGTCACCGAAGCTTCGGCCAGGGTATGCAGCACCAGCTGCCGGTGAGTGAAGTACACCCCCTTGGGGTTGCCGGTGGTGCCGGTGGTGTAGAAGGTGGTGGCCACCGAGTTCTCGTCGAAGTCCGGGAAGTCGTAGCGCGGGCTGGCAGCGGCCAGCAGTTGCTCGTACTCGCCCACCAGGTTGGGCAGCTCGGCTGTCTTGTCCGGGCCGTCGGTCAGCAGCACGGTCTTGTCGACGGTGGTCAGTTGCCCCGCGATGGCCTGGTACAGGCCGACGAAGTCGCTGTTGACCAGCACCACGCGGTCTTCGGCGTGGTTCATGGTGTAGAGAATCTGCTCGGGCGACAGGCGCACGTTGATGGTGTGCACCACCGCGCCGATCATCGGAATGGCGAACATGCATTCCAGGTAGCGGTGGCTGTCCCAGTCCATCACCGCCACGGTGTCACCGGCCTTTACCCCGGCTTCGGTCAGCACGTTGGCCAGGCGCGCGATGCGCTCGTTGAGTTGTGGGTAGGTCAGCCGCAACTGGTCGCGGTAGACGATTTCGCGGGTTTTTTCATAGCGGCTGCCAGACATCAGCAGGCGCTTGATCAGCAGGGGGTAGGCGTAGGCGCCCTCGGCGGGCTTGATGATGCGGGTCTGCAACATGGGTATCCCTTTTCTGAAAAGCGGGCCGGACAAGTCTGGGAACTACTGTAGTTCGCCAATGTGACGGCTAAATCAGCCGAAGGAATGATTTGCATGATGAAGGTATGAGTGGCGGGCGTTGACGGGCGGCAAGGTTGAACTAGACACTGCGGCGGCAGCTTCAGGATTTGTGCTGGAGCCAAAGGCCCTTTCGCGGGCACGCCCGCTCCCACAGGTACTACACACCCCGCAGGTTGGTGGGGTCCTGTGGGAGCGGGCATGCCCGCGAATGGCCACAACACCGAAATCCCGCCCAGCCTCGGAGAACTTCATGCCCAGCCCGCGTCGCGCCGTGTTTCTCGATCACCAGTCCCTGGACCTGGGCGATCTCGACCTCTCGCCCCTGAAGCAGCAGTTCGATGAGTTCGAACTGTTCGCCGCCACTCACCAGGAGCAGGTCGCCGAACGCCTGCAGGGCGCGGTGGCGGTAGTCAGCAACAAGGTCATGCTCGACGCCGCGACCCTGGCCGCCAACCCGCAACTGAAGCTGATCCTGGTGGCCGCCACCGGCACCAACAATGTCGACCTGGCGGCCGCGCGCGCCCAGGGCATCACCGTGTGCAACTGCCAGGGCTACGGCACACCGTCCGTCGCCCAGCACACCCTCGCCCTGCTGCTGGCCCTGGCCACCCGCCTGTGCGACTACAACCAGGCGGTAGCCGACGGCCAGTGGGCCAAGGCCAGCCAGTTCTGCCTGCTGGACTTCCCCATCGTCGAACTGGAGGGCAAGACCCTTGGCCTGCTCGGCCACGGTGAACTGGGCGGCGCGGTGGCGAGGCTGGCCGAAGCCTTCGGCATGCGCGTGCTCAGCGGGCAGCTCCCCGGCCGCCCGGAACGCGCCGACCGTTTGCCACTGGACGAGTTGCTGCCGCAAGTCGACGCCCTGACCCTGCACTGCCCGCTGAACGAGCACACCCGACACATGCTCGGGGCCCGCGAACTGGCCCTGCTCAAGCCCAACGCGTTGGTGGTCAACACCGCCCGCGGCGGCCTGATCGACGAGCAAGCGCTGGCCGACGCCCTGCGCAGTGGCCACCTGGGCGGTGCCGCCACCGACGTGCTGAGCGTGGAACCGCCGGTCAATGGCAACCCGCTGCTCGAACCCGGCATCCCGCGCCTGATCATCACCCCGCACAGCGCCTGGGGCGCAGTGGAATCGCGCCAGCGCATCGTCGGCCAGCTCAGCGAGAACGCCCAGGCCTTCTTCGCCGGGCAGCCACGCCGCGTGGTCAGCTGAGCCCGACGCCCGCCTCTGCTACACTGCGCCACTTTTTTCCAGGAGGCGTCGTCCATGGACCCGCGCAGTGAAGTGTTGCTCCGCCAGGCAGAGCTGTTCCAGGGCCCGCTGCTGCTCGCCGGCGCCCCCGCCGACGGCCTGCTCGGCCAGTTGCCCCAGGCCCGGGCCTGGACCTGGCATGCGGGCGACCAGGCCATGCTCGAGAGCCGCTTCGCCGGGCGCAGCCACTATGCAGTGGAGCCCCCTGAAGTGGCTTTCGACAGCGCCGTGCTGTTCCTGCCCAAGTCCCGCGAACTGGCCGCCTACCTGCTCAACGCCCTGGCCTCGCGCCTGGCTGGCCGAGAGCTGTACCTGGTCGGCGAGAAACGTGGCGGCATCGAGGGCGCGGCCAAGCAGCTGCAGGCCTTTGGCAAGCCACGCAAGCTCGACAGCGCCCGCCATTGCCAGCTGTGGCAGGTGACCATCGAGCACGCGCCAGAAGCCAAGCCCCTGGAAAGCCTGGCCGAACGCTTCGAGCTCAGCCTGGAAGACGGCCCACTGCAAGTGGTCAGCCTGCCCGGTGTGTTCAGCCATGGTCGCCTCGATCGCGGTACCGCCCTGCTGCTCAAGCACCTCGACGGCCTGCCGAGCGGGCATGTGCTGGACTTCGGCTGCGGTGCCGGGGTGCTGGGCGCCACGGTCAAACGCCGTTATCCGCAAAACCGGGTGACCCTGCTGGACGTGGATGCCTTCGCCGTGGCCGCCAGCCGCCTGACCTTGGCCGCCAATGGTCTGGAAGGCGAAGTGATCAGCGGCGACGGCATCGACGCGGCGCCGACCGAGCTGAGCCTGATCCTGAGCAACCCGCCGTTCCACACCGGGGTGCACACCAACTACCAGGCATCGGAAAACTTGCTGAAAAAATCGGCCGTTCATCTGCGAAAAGGTGGCGAAATGCGCCTGGTTGCCAACAGCTTCCTGCGCTACCAGCCACTGATCGAAGGGACGCTGGGCAACTGCCAGGTACGCGAGGAGGCGGACGGTTTCCGCATCTACCAGGCAACACACGGATAAAAACAGCGCTTGCCGAAAGCGTTTTGCCTAGGCAGAATCCGCACCGTCCTAGGGGAGTAGTCTCCCGCGAGCGCCCAGCTCGCCCGGTACGCGTCAACATACTTGGTCCACAGACCATGGCGCGTGCGACCCACCATGCCAGCCTGCATGGCGAGATCCGCATAGACGGATCCAGGGTTTGACAAGACCTATGACACGCACACCTTACCCGGGGCGGGGAGGCTGTACGTGTCATAGCCGTGTCGACCCGCCCCCGTAGGAATCCTGATGCTGGAATCTCTGTTGGTCCCCACCGCCATCGTTGCCCTCGCCGAAATCGGCGACAAGACGCAATTGCTCGCGCTCATACTCGCTGCCCGCTTCCGCAAGCCCTGGCCGATCATCGCCGGCATCATCGCCGCCACCCTGGCCAACCATGCCGCGGCTGGTGCCGTGGGCGCGTGGGTCGGCAGCTTCTTCAGCGACTCGGCACTGCACTGGATCCTGGCTGCGAGCTTCACCGCCACTGCCCTGTGGACCCTGGTTCCGGACAAGATGGATGACGACGAGAACCCGGCGCGCCGCTTCGGGCCGTTCCTGACCACGCTGATCGCGTTCTTCCTGGCTGAAATCGGTGACAAGACCCAAGTCGCCACGGTGATGCTGGCAGCACAGTATCCGTACCTGATCATGGTCATTATCGGTACCACCCTGGGCATGCTGATTGCCAACGTGCCGGTGGTACTGGCGGGTAACTTCGCGGCGGACAAACTGCCGCTGACGCTGATCCGTCGCCTGGCGGCCACGGCGTTCTTCGTGCTGGCGATCGTGGCCGTGTATTCGGCAATGAAAGCCAGTGGCTGGGTGGGCTAACTGCTGACGGGGGCCGCTCTGCGGCCCAATCGCCGGCAAGCCAGCTCCCACAGGGTGCTCTATCGGCCTCAAGGCCTGTGCAATACCTGTGGGAGCTGGCTTGCCGGCGATTGGGCTGCAAAGCAGCCCCTTACGGTCTTACTTCTTGGCCGCCTGATACAGCGGCATCACCTTCGGAATGGCCGCCTGCAACGAAGCAATGCGGCTCTGGGACGCCGGGTGAGTGCTCATGAACTCAGGCGGTGCGCCTTCGGAAGCCTGGCTCATCTTGTTCCACAGGGTGATCGCGGCATTCGGGTCGTAACCAGCACGCGCCGAGAGCTCCAGGCCGATCAGGTCGGCTTCGTTCTCGTTGGCCCGGCTGTTGGGCAGGGTCATGGCATAGTTCACCACGGTATCGGCCATGGCCATGCTGCCCTGGCCGAGGCCAAAGAGGGCACCGGCGCCCTGGCGCGCCATTTCCACGCCATACGCCTTGGACATCGCCTCGCGGCTGTGCTCACGCAGGGCGTGGGCGATCTCGTGGCCCACCACCGCAGCAATTTCCGCATCGGTGAGCTTGAGCTGATCGATCAGCCCGGTGTAGACGATGATCTTGCCGCCAGGGCCGCAGTTGGCGTTGAGCTCGTCGCTCTTGATCACGTTCACTTCCCAGTTCCATTGCGCGGCATCCGGGCGGAACTTGGGGGTCTGGGCGATCAGGCGGTTGGCAATTACCTGCACACGCTTGGCAACAGCGCTGGACTTGTCGAGCACGCCTTTGTTCGATGCTTCACCCAGGGTCTGCTGGTACGACTGGGCGTACATCTGGTTGACCTCATCGGTCGAGAGCATGCTGAACATGTACTGCTGGCGCTCGACGCCGACAGCACCGCCGCTGGTGGTATTCACCGCCTGGCAGCCAGCTAGCAGGATGCCAGCACTCAACAGGCTGACGACAAAAGACTTACGCATGAAAACACTCCCTTTCTACATGCGCCGTATCCTAGGCCGAGTCGCCGGTGGGCCGCCATAGCCGCACGGAAGAATTTATTTGCCTGCACCGGCCTCTTCGCGGGCACGCCCGCTCCCACAGTGAATACAGTAAACCTGAAGGCAGTGTAATACCTGTGGGAGCGGGCATGCCCGCGAAGGGGCCGGTACAGGCAGCCCCTCAAGCCGGGGTCAGGCACTCCGGCGCATCCAGCTTCGGGTCATTGACGAAATGCGCCAGGGCCCGCTCGCGCAGCGTCGCCGGCGGGCTGGCCAGCAACTCATGCAGGCGGGCCAGCGGCGTGTCCGGGTCAAGCCAGGCCGCCTGCCCCGCCTCGTCCAGTATCAGCGGTCGACGCTGGCTCATCGCCGCCTGGGTCACCACCGCACAACTCAGCCAAACCTGGTCCTGCACCGGGTAGGCCTCCCACACGGCGGCGAAGTACAGCGATGCGCCCTCCCCCGGGGTCAGCCAGTACGGGCGCTTGCGCACGCTACCGCGCCATTCGTAAAAGCCGTTGGCCGGCATCAGGCAGCGGCGCTGGCGAAACGCATCGCGAAACATCGGTTGCTCGGCCAGGGTTTCGGCGCGGGCATGGGCGGGAGTACGAGACAGGTCGGTGAGCCAGGCCGGGGTCAGCCCCCAGCGCGCCTTGGCCAGTTGCAGCTGGCCGTCGAGCTGGCGCTGGATCAGCACCGAAGCCCCGGGCGAGATGTTCCATTGGGCTGGCTGGCCAACGGGAAAGCCCGGCAGACTGGCAAGAGCCTGGGGCCAGCGAAACAGGGCGTAACGTCCACACATGGGCGAATTCAGAACCTAGCAGATCAAGGTACCGGGGAAACTCTCCGGTTCGTCACCAACCAGTGGCTGGGCGTCATTGTACGCATCGATCAGCTGCCGTGCGTACTCGGCCTGCTCATCAGCCACGGCAAGCCCCAGCAAACCCTGCATCGGCAGCTCACCGGCAGCACCGACCAGGTCACGGCCAACCAGGTGTGCCTCGATCCCCTCGCTGGCGAGCATGCCCGCCAGCATTTCAGCCTCGAGCAGGCTTTCCGGTTCGTAGATACGCTGCATCAGTCATTCTCACCGAATACATCCAGCATCCACTCCTCGCCATGAACTTGCAGCACGAAGCGGATAGGCTTGCAGCATACCTGGCAGTCCTCGATGTACTCCTGATCGCCACCGGACAGGTCCACCGTGGTTTCGACTTCTTCGCCACAATAGGGGCAATCGTAGATAGCAGTTTCCAGCATCGCGGCCTCCGGGGTGACTTATGCGTATAATTGCCGGTCTGTTTACAGGGCCTGTGTGTGTCCGAGCCGTTTTTCGGAGCCCGTCCCTACCTTATTACCCTAGCCGTTTCCAACAAGAGAGCATGATGGGCGAATTCGATGCCATCCGACCGTACGACGACGCTGAGGTCCCTGCCGTTCTGGCACGCCTGCTCAGCGACCCGGCATTCCTCGATATCCTCACCCACTTCCGCTTCCCGCGTGCGGCCGGTGCTCTCGGCTGGTTGCTCAAACCGCTGATCGCCCGCCGCCTGCGCAAGGAATTCGCCGGTGTCACCTGTGTCTCGACCTTGCAGGACAAAGTCGAGTACTACGTCGACCAGACCATCGACCGCGCCACCGACGGCGTCACCTATTCGGGCGTGGAGCAGCTCAAGGCCGGCACCGCCTACCTGTTCCTGGCCAACCACCGTGACATCGTCATGGACCCGGCCTTCGTCAACTACGCGGTGTACCACGCCGGCCTGCCCACGCCGCGCATCGCCATTGGCGACAACCTGCTGCAAAAGCCGTTTGTCAGCGACATGATGCGCCTGAACAAGAGCTTCATCGTGCACCGCTCGATCAGTGGGCGCCGCGAAAAGCTGGCGGCCTACCAGTTGCTCTCGGCCTACATCAACCATTCGATCCGCAACGACGCCACGTCGATCTGGATCGCCCAGGCCGAAGGCCGGGCCAAGGACGGTGACGACCGCACCGATTCGGCGATCCTCAAGATGTTCCACATGAGCCGCAAGGACGAGCCGTTCGGCGCGGTGATCCAGAGCCTGAACCTGACACCGGTTTCGATCAGCTACGAATATGACCCGTGCGACCAGGCCAAGGCCCGCGAGCTGTACATCCGCGCCACCACCGGCACCTACAAGAAGGCGCCGGGCGAGGACGACAACAGCATCGCCAAGGGCATTACCGGCTACAAGGGCCGGGTGCACATCAACTTTGCCCCGCCGGTGACCGAGTACCACGAGGACACCAAGCAGCTGGCAGTGGAAATCGACCGGCAGATCCTCGGTGGCTACCGGCTGTTCCCAGTGCACTACCTGGCCTATGCGATGTGGGATGGCAAGGATGAGGCGCTGCAGGTGCCGAGCGCCGAGAAGGTGTTCCCGGCTGATGAGCTGGCCCGGGCCAAGGAAGAATGGCAACGCCGCCTGGATGCCTGCCCCGAGGAGCAACGGCCGTACCTGGTGTTGCAGTATGCGACGCCGGTGCGCAACCAGTACCAGGTAAGGCAGCAGGCACCGGTTGCCTGAGCGAATGCCGGGGCTGCTTTGCAGCCCATCGCCGGCAAGCCAGCTCCCACAGAGACCGCATTTCCCTCAGGCTTGTGTAATCCTGTGGGAGCTGGCTTGCCGGCGATGGGCCGCAAAGCGGCCCCGGAATCTCAGACCCAGGTACTGAACCAGGACAACAGCAGCGCCATCGCCAGGCACGAAAACCCAAGAATGTAGAAGTACCGCGGTACCCGCAGGTCGAACGCGTCCACCACCCCCTCGTCCACCGCCATGTATTCGCGGGTCTCGGCCTCGCGCCGCCGCGCACTGTGCAGCAGCAACCCACCCGGGCAGGTCAGCAGCAGCGCCAGCAGATTTATCAGCTTGGTCGGGTGGGCGGCCAGGAACCCCCAGAGCACTTGCAAGGACATCACGCAACCTCGGTATGAGCGACGGCAAAGGCCGGCATTCTACCCAAGTCGTGCCCAGACGCCCGGCCCAGGCGACAAAGTGTCATCAAATTTCATCTGGCATGGCATGAAGATTTGCCGGCCTCTTCGCGGGCACAGACAACAAAAAACCCGCTGCCTGGAACACAGGCAGCGGGTTTTGTTTTACAGCTGAAGCCTTACTGCCCCAGCACCTGACCGATGGTCGGGTCCTTGAACATGCGGGTCAGGGCATCGCTCAGCACATCGCCCACCAGCTGGGTGTTGGTTTCCTGGTTCGGCGCCATGCCGAAACGCTGGTCCAGCGAAGCGCCGTAACGGCCACTGTAGCGGCGGCCGCCATTGGACACGTCGGCACGGAAGGTGGCGCCGATGGTAGCCTCGGTCACGTACAGGTTGTCTTTCGGCGACTGGTACTTCAGCTCCGCCAGGGTCACGGTCAGCTGCGGCGCGTTGTAGGCGTTCGGCGTCGGGGTGAAGCCGAGCAGGCGCACGGCGGCTTCGGCCTGGGCCTGCAGCTTGGGCACGATGTCGTTACCGCTGACGCTGATGGTGCTGGTCTCGGGGTACATGCCACCGCGAGTGCCCAGGGACTGCGAGGCCCGGCCGTCAACCACCCGGACCACTACCGGCTGGCCATGGCCGACCGGGGCGAGCTGGGCCTTGAGCGTGGGTTGCGGATTGAGTTGTTGCGGGCTGTGGGCACAACCGACCAGGCTGAGGCTGGCCACGGCGATCAAACCGAACAACAGACGTTGCAACATGCGCGTTACTCCAGAAAAAAGCGGCGAAGGCCCACAGTATACCTAGCCACGCATCGACCAGTCATCGGCCTGGCCCGCTTGTCACAATCGTTTCATCGCCGCGCCCTTATCCTTGCGCCAAGCCCTAACGCACAGGACTCGCTGCCATGGCCTCGCTCTGGACCCTGCTCTTCCAACGCCCGCGCCACAACACCTATGCCCGCCTCGACGCGAACGGCAAATGCCTGGCCTTCAAGCAATGCAGCCAGGCGCCCAGCGGCAGCGGCTGGGTCCAGATCAGCGAAATCCAGCTCGCCTGGCTGGGCCGCGAACTGCCCGCCAGTGCCCGGGTTTGCGCCCGCGCAAGCCGCCGCTGGCACCAGCGCATCCTCGCGGCCTGACAAACGCTGCAATAAAAACCACGAATGGCGACATTTCTGCCCGCGACATCGCTATAATCTCCCCCCGATTATAAGGACGTCTCCTGATCGGGCCCCGCACTCGCCGATTGACCCCGGCAACTTCAACGCTTCGCCCACAGAGAGCCTTCCACTCAGGTCTTGCATCGGCTGTCGTGCCTGCTTTTCCGGCCCTTCACACTGCATGAACCTGCGGGTTGCCATCGCGCAGTCCCCTTTTGAGGTTCACGTCTCCAAAAGAGCGTGAAAAAACGGTTTTCACAACTTCACAAGAGTGTGGCGAGCAAATGAACAGTCTGGCATGTGCAAAAGCGGCAGATGTGTCCCGAACAGCCCTGAACAGGCGGCAAATGCGCTCATCCCGTATGAGTGTCTGAGCCGTTCCATAACGCACGCACGACACCTTGACCATAAGTCGAATTGCCGCACCCGTGGCAAACCGCGTTCAATACGCGAACCCGAAGACTGATTGGCGGTGTCCGCGGAAGTTGCAAGAACTGCGAAAAGTCGGACATGGCGACCCTGGCGAACCCAGGTCCTATGCTGTCAATTAGGTAGCTGTAGATTGTGGAGACGCGTTAAATGGCGCAGAACGAATCGGTTGATGTGGTACTGGTAGGCGCGGGCATCATGAGTGCCACCCTGGCCGTACTGCTCAAGGAGCTCGACCCGACCCTGAAGCTTGAGGTCGTGGAGGCGATGGACTCCGGAGCCGCGGAAAGCTCCAACCCCTGGAACAACGCAGGCACCGGCCACGCCGGCCTGTGCGAGCTTAACTACACGCCCCAGGCCGCCGATGGCAGCATCGACATCAAGAAGGCCGTGCACATCAACACCCAGTTCGAGGTTTCGCGCCAGTTCTGGGCCTACCTGAGCAAGAAGGGCAACTTCGGCTCGGCACGTGCCTTCATCAACCCTGTCCCGCACCTGAGCTACGTCGAGGGTGACAAGGGTGTTTCCTTCCTCAAGAAGCGCTATGAGCTGCTCAAGCAGCACCATGCCTTCGCGGACATGGAATACACCGAAGACAAGGCAGTGATGAAGGACTGGATGCCGCTGATGATGCCAGGCCGCCCAGCCGACCAGCACATCGCCGCCACCCGCGTGCTCAAGGGCACCGACGTCAACTTCGGCGCCCTGACCAACAAGCTGCTGAAGCTGCTGGGTGACTCGCAGGACGCTCAGGTCAAGTACAGCAAGAAGGTCGTCGGCCTGCGCCGTAACGGCAAGGGCTGGACCGTGAGCATCAAGGACGTCAACAGCGGCGGCAGCCGTGAAGTGGACGCCCGCTTCGTCTTCCTCGGCGCCGGTGGCGCGGCCCTGCCGCTGCTGCAGCTGTCGGGCATTCCGGAAAGCAAAGGCTTCGGCGGCTTCCCGGTCAGCGGCCAGTGGCTGCGTTGCGACAACCCGGAAATCGTCAAGCAGCACCAGGCCAAGGTCTACAGCCAGGCTGCGGTCGGCGCCCCACCGATGTCGGTACCGCACCTGGATACCCGCGTGGTCGATGGCAAGAAATCGCTGCTGTTCGGCCCATATGCCGGCTTTACCACCAAGTTCCTCAAGCACGGTTCGCTGATGGACCTGCCGCTGTCGGTGCGCATGGGCAACATCGGCCCGATGCTGGCCGTGGCCCGTGACAACATGGACCTGACCAAGTACCTGGTCAGCGAAGTGATGCAGTCGATGGAGCAGCGCCTGGAAGCCCTGCGTCGCTTCTACCCGCAGGCCAAGGCCGAAGACTGGCGCCTGGAAGTGGCTGGTCAGCGCGTGCAGATCATCAAGAAAGACCCGAAGAAAGGCGGCGTTCTGCAGTTCGGTACCGAGCTGGTCTCGGCCCAGGACGGCAGCCTGGCTGCACTGCTCGGCGCATCGCCGGGTGCTTCGGTGACCGTGTCGATCATGCTGGAACTGATCGAGCGTTGCTTCCCCGAGCAGGCCAAAGGTGCCTGGGCTGCCAAGCTCAAGGAAATCTTCCCGGCTCGCGAGAAGACCCTGGCGACCGATGCTGCCCTGTACCACAAGATCAGTGCCGACAACGACGTGGCGCTGGACCTGGTGGAAAGCAGCCCGGCGGCCAAGCATTACGCCTGATTCGGCCGGTAACGAAAAAACGCCCCTCGGGGCGTTTTTTTGTGCCTGGTTGCTCATTCACCTGTGCCGGCCTCTGCGGGCATGCCCGCGAAAGGCCCGTCACAGGTTAAAAATCAGCCACGGGCCTTGGCGATGATCTCGATGTAATCCGACGCATTGCGCTGGTCGGCAATCTGCTCGACAAAGGTCTTGCCGTGCTCATCCTTGCCATCCAGGTCCAGCCCAGCCTCGACGAAGAAGCCGACAAAACGCTCGAAATCGTCGATGCGCAGGCCGCGGTAGGCCTTGACCAGCTTGTGCAGCGACGGCGATGTCACGCCATCGGCCGGCTCGAACTGAAGGAACGACTTGATGTAGTCGTCGCTGATCTCGTCACCGATTACCTGTTTCTTGTCTTTACGCATTGCCGACTCCAACTGGACCATCACGAAATTTCGAAGGCCGGCAGTGTACCCCCCGCAGGCCGGGCGCCTCAACGCGTACGTACGGTACCGGTGTGCAGGTCGGCCCAGACGTGGCCGTTGCCGTACGTGAGGAACTGCACATACAGCGTCTCGTTGCGCAGCAGGTCCATGATCACGCGGTAGTCGCTGAGCGGGTAATTCAGGCTCAGGGTGCGGGTTTTGTCGTCGTATACGGGTTTCTTCAGGCTCTTGGCCGCTTCACCGTCAAAGGTCAGCAGCACCTGGGCTATGGTCGCGCCCTTGCTCAGCGGCTTGCCCTTGAGGCGCACCTGCAACGACGAGGTGATCGGGATCGGCTGCTGGTCGGACTGGCGCTGGGTACCCACTACCACCGAGTAGTCGGTCACTTGCAGCAATTGCTGGCCAGTCGGCGCTTCCTGGCGCAGGGACTGGTCATCAGGTGGCAGGAACTGGCTGTGCAGCGGTGCGGCGGCGAGTGGCAGGCTGACCGCCAGCAGGAGGGGAAGAAACGCACGCATGTGAGGCTCCTTGAATGAAGGAGCACTCTAGCACGGCCTGCACAGGCTCTTGTAGGAGCGGCCTTGTGTCGCGATGGGCCGCAAAGCGGCCCCGGCCATGTTGGTGGCGAAGCTTCAATCGAGGGGCTGCTGCGCAGCCCGATCGCGACACAAGGCCGCTCCTACAGTTGAGTGCGCCGGCCTGACATCAATCGAACTGCGCGCGCATCCAGGCCTGGTACTCGGCCACGCCTTCTTCACCTTCGCGCGGAGCCCAGTGCGCATGCTCGCCTTCACCCACCGGCCGATACGGCCCGGCCTTGCACTCGAACATGATGCTGTCCGGCTCCAGCACCACCAGCCCATGATAAATACCAGGTGCCAGGTCCACACCCAGGCAATCACCCCCCGCCTTCAGCACTCGCTTGTCGGTCACCGCCCCCTGCTCGTCGAAGAGCAGCAGGCCCAGGCAACCCTTAAGCACGACCAGCGTTTCGGCTTTGTCATCGCGGAGGTGCCGATGCGGAGGGATGTAGGTGCTCGGTTGCAGCCCGACCGCCATGCGGTGGCAAGGCTCTTCCATCTCATGGAAATTGTGATGCTGCCGCCCGCGTGGGTTGGCGGCAGCCTGTGCAGCCAGCCCGGCGAACAACGATTGGTCGATGAACGCAGGCTGGCGCATGATCACAGCCCCTTTACGGCGAAGATGCCGTTGGCGTTGCGCCAGTAGCCTTTGTAGTCCATGCCATAACCGAAGATGTAGCGGTCGACGCAGGGCAGGCCCACGTAGTTGGCCTTGAGCTCCGGGCTGGCCTTGCGGTCATGGTCCTTGTCGATCAGTACCGCGGTGTGCACCGAGCGCGCGCCGGCATGCTTGCAGAACTCGATGATGGCGCTGAGGGTGTGGCCTTCGTCGAGGATGTCATCGACGATCAGTACGTCACGGTCGATGAACGACACTTCGGGCTTGGCCTTCCAGAACAGCTCGCCGCCGCTGGTCTGGTTGCGGTAGCGGGTGGCGTGCAGGTAGCTGGCTTCCAGTGGGAACTGCAGGTGGGTCAGCAGTTTGCCGGAGAAGATCAGGCCGCCGTTCATCACGCAGAACACAACCGGGTTCTTGTCGTGCAGGTCCTTGCAGATCTGCTCGCCGACTTTGGCGATGGCCGCTTCGACTTCGGCTTCGGTGTACAGGCAGTCAGCTTCACGCATGACTTGACGGATATGCTCGAGATCGGCGGACATGGCGCTCTCCGGGGGTGCATTTTGGAAAAGCGGGCAAAGGTACGCATCCGCTCGTCACAGATCAAGCATTTATGGACTAACGTCCAGAATGACCAGACGACAGCACAGGCTGAATAGATTAATCTAGCGCGGTTTTTTTGCCCGCCTTTCGGAGCCCCCCTATGCCCACTCGTGAGATCCGCCATCCGCTGATCCGCCACAAGCTCGGCCTGATGCGCCGTGCCGATATCAGCACCAAGAATTTTCGCGAACTTGCCCAGGAAGTCGGCGCGCTCCTGACCTACGAAGCCACCCAGGACCTGCCGCTCGAAACCTACGAGATCGATGGCTGGTGCGGCAAGGTGCAAGTTGAAAAAATCGCCGGCAAGAAGATTACCGTGGTGCCGATCCTGCGTGCCGGCATCGGCATGCTCGACGGCGTGCTCAGCCTGATCCCGGGTGCCAAGGTCAGCGCCGTCGGCGTTGCCCGCAACGAGGAAACCCTCGAAGCCCACACCTACCTGGAAAAGCTCGCGCCGGACATCAACCAGCGCCTGGCCCTGATCATCGACCCGATGCTGGCCACCGGCGGTTCGATGGTCGCCACCATCGACCTGCTGAAGAAGGCCGGCTGCAAAGAGATCCGCGCCATGGTCCTGGTCGCCGCGCCAGAAGGCATCGAAGTGGTGGAAAAAGCCCACCCGGACGTGCAGATCTACACCGCCTCGATCGACCAGCGCCTGAACGAACACGGCTACATCGTGCCGGGCCTGGGCGATGCCGGTGACAAGATCTTCGGCACCAAGCAAAAGGACGCCTGACCATGCAGGACGGCTTCAACGACCCGCTCTGGCGCCAGGTCGTTTCGGGCGCGCAGATGCTCTTCGTGGCATTTGGCGCGCTGGTGCTGATGCCACTGATCACCGGCCTCGATCCGAACGTCGCGCTGTTCACCGCCGGTATCGGCACCCTGCTGTTCCAGCTGGTCACCGGCCGCCAGGTACCCGTGTTCCTGGCCTCGAGCTTTGCCTTCATCACCCCGATCATCCTCGCCAAGGGCCAGTTCGGCCTGGCCGAGACCATGGGCGGCGTGATGGCCGCAGGTTTCGTGTACACCTTCATGGGCCTGATGGTGAAAATCAAAGGCACCGGTTTCATCGACCGCATGCTGCCACCGGTGGTGATCGGCCCGGTGATCATCTCCATCGGCTTGGCCATGGCGCCGATCGCCGCCAACATGGCGATGGGCAAGGCCGGTGACGGCAGCGTGCTGCTGCCCTACAAGACCGCCATGATGATCTCGATGCCGGCCCTGCTGACAACGCTGATCGTCGCCGTGTTCGGCAAGGGCATCTTCCGTCTGGTGCCGATCATTGCCGGCGTGTTCGTAGGCTTTGCCCTGTCGTTCGCCTTTGGCGTGGTCGACACTGCCAAGATCGCCGCCGCACCGTGGCTGGAGCTGCCCAACTTCACCGCGCCAGCGTTCAACTGGCAGGCCATCCTGTTCATCGTCCCGGTTGCCCTGGCACCGGCGATCGAGCACATCGGCGGGGTGATCGCGGTCGGCAGCGTGACTGGCCGCGACTACCTGAAGAAGCCCGGCCTGCACCGCACCCTGCTGGGCGACGGCCTGGCCACTACCGCAGCCGGCCTGTTCGGCGGCCCGCCCAACACCACCTATGCCGAAGTGACCGGCGCGGTGATGCTGACCAAGAACTACAACCCGAAGATCATGACCTGGGCGGCGGTCTTCGCCATCACCCTGGCCTTCATCGGCAAGTTCGGCGCACTGCTGCAAAGCATCCCGGTACCGGTGATGGGTGGCATCCTGTGCCTGCTGTTCGGTTCGATCGCGGCGGTGGGCATGAACACCATGATCCGCCACAAGATCGACCTGGCCGAAGCGCGCAACCTGGTGATCGTGTCGGTGACCCTGGTGTTCGGTATTGGCGGCGTACTGATCGGCAGCGGTGACGGCCCGGATGACTGGGGCCTGAAGGGCATCGCCCTGTGCGCCATCGTGGCAATCGCCCTGAACCTGATCTTGCCGGGCAATGATGGCTGGAAGCACAAGAAGCTGGATGATCAGTTGCCTTGATCCGGCTTTAGCCTGATCTGGCCCTATCGCCGGCAAGCCAGCTCCCACAGGTATCCCACAGATTTCGAGAACTGTGGAATACCTGTGGGAGCTGGCTTGCCGGCGATAGGGCCAGTACAGGCAACCTGAAAGTCAGGCCTTTTCGCACATCCCCGCCAGCGCCTTCACCCACTCCGGGTGATCATTCAGGCAAGGCACCAGCACCAGCTCCTGCCCGCCGGCCTCGACAAACTGCTCGCTCCCGCGCATGCCGATCTCTTCCAGGGTCTCGATGCAATCGGCCACGAACGCCGGGCACATTACCAGCAGCTTCTTCACCCCGGCCTTGGCCAGCTCGTCCAGCCGCGCCTCGGTATAGGGTTCGATCCACTTGGCCCGCCCCAGCCGTGACTGGAACGACACCGACCATTTGCCATCGGGTATGCCCATTTTCTGCGCAAAGGCCCTGGCCGTTGCCAGGCACTGCCCGCGGTAGCACACCGCGCGCATATCGGCACTGGCATCCTTGCAGCAGTCGGCCGCCTGGAAGTCATGCTTGCCGGTCGGGTCCAGCTTCTTCAGGTGCCGCTCCGGCAAGCCATGGAAGCTCAGCAACAGGTGATCGTAATCCTGCTCCAGGTAAGGCCGGGCGCTGGCGACCAGTGCCTCGATGTAGTCCGGGTGCTCGTAGAACGGCTGCAGCACGCGCAGCTGCAACGGCAACTGGCGTTCATTGACTGTCTGCCTGGCCAGTTCCACCACAGTGGTCACCGTGCTGTCAGCGAACTGTGGGTACAGCGGCGCCAGGGTCACCTTGCGCACACCCTGTGCCACCAGGCGCTCCAGCACCTCGGGCAAGGCCGGCTGGCCATAGCGCATGGCAATCTCCACCGGGCCATGGGGCCAGTGCTCGACCATCGCCGCCTGCAGGCGACGGGTCAGCACCACCAGCGGCGAGCCCTCCTCCCACCAGATCGAGCCATAGGCGTGCGCCGACTGCTCCGGGCGCTTGACCAGGATCAGCGACACCAGCAGGCGCCGCACCGGCCAGGGCAGGTCGATCACGTACGGGTCCATGAGGAACTGGTTGAGGTAGCGGCGCACATCGGCCACCGAGGTGGAGGCCGGGGAACCCAAGTTGACCAGCAGCAGGGCGTGATCGGTCATGCAGCGTCCTATGTCAGAGGCGGCTGGACAGGTTGTCCAGGGCCGATTGCAAATCGTTGAAGCGGAAGGTGAAGCCTGCCGCCAGCAAGCGTACCGGGCGGGCGCGCTGGCCGCCGAGCAGCAGGGTCGACAGCTCACCCAGCCCCGCTTTGAGCAGCAGTGCCGGCACTGGCAGCAGCGCCGGCCGGTGCAAGGTGCGGCCAAGGCGCCTGGCGAACTCGCGGTTGCGCACCGGCTCCGGGGCGCAGGCATTATAAGGACCGCTGGCATCCTTGTGCTGCAAGAGAAAATCAATCAGGGCGACCTGGTCGTCTATATGGACCCAAGGCATCCACTGCCGCCCGTCGCCCAAAGGCCCGCCCAGCCCCAGTTTGAAGGGCAGGCGCAGGCGCGACAAAAAGCCGCCGTCACTGGCCAGCACCAACCCGGTACGCACCAGCACCACGCGAATGCCCTGAGCCTGCGAACGCATCGCTGTCTCTTCCCAGGCAATGCACAGTTGGCTGGCGAAATCTTCGCGCACCGGCGGTGAAGCCTCGGTCAGCTCACGTTCGCCACCGTCTCCGTACCAGCCCACCGCAGAGCCGGAGATCAGCACTTCCGGGCGCTGTTCGCGGCTGCCCAGCCAGGCCAGCAACTGCTCGGTGAGGGTGACGCGGCTGGCCCACAGCAGGTTGCGCCGGGCCGCCGTCCAGGGCCGATCGGCAATCGGCGCGCCGGCCAGGTTGATCACTGCGTCCAGATGATCATCCGCCTCCAGTTGCTCCAGGCGGGCAATGCCACGCACGCCGTTCCCACAAATTTTCGGCACCTGCTCAGGTCGCCGGCTCCATACCGTCAAGCGATGACCCTGGCCGAGCCAGTACTGGCACAGGTGCTTGCCAATCAACCCGGTGCCGCCTGTCAGCAATATATGCATGGCTGTGTCCTCGCAGAATGCGGCGGTGGTCTATTTTTAACATCAAGGCACTTTTTTGACCCGACGCTCTCGGATAAACATAGGCCAACCTGCCTGCCAACACGGAATAACCTTATACAAAATTTGATCATTGTACAGGTTTGCCTGACAGCGTAGTCTGCTTACAGCAAGGTTTGAAGAGGCCATCATGACAGTACCTATTGCCATCATCGGGGCCGGTATCGCCGGTCTGTCAGCCGCCCAGGCCTTGCAGAAGGCCGGGCAATCCGTGCATTTGTTCGACAAGGGCCACGGCAGTGGCGGTCGCATGGCTAGCAAGCGCAGCGAAGCTGGCGCGCTGGACCTCGGCGCCCAGTATTTCACCGCCCGTGACCGGCGCTTCGTCGAGCAGGTACAGCAGTGGGTTGCCGCTGGTTGGGCCGAGCAATGGAAGCCACAGCTGTACAATTACCGCGATGGTGAACTCACCCCTTCACCCGACGAGCAGACGCGCTGGGTGGGCGTGCCGCGCATGAGTGCAATCACCCGCGGCCTGCTCAAGGATGTGACGGTCAACTTCGGCTGCCGCATCGCCGAAGTGTTCCGCGGCAAGCAGTACTGGCACCTGCAGGACACCGAAGGATGCAGCCACGGCCCCTACAGCCGCGTGGTGATCGCCGTGCCGGCACCACAGGCCACGCCGTTGCTGGCCGCTACCCCGAAGCTCGCTGCCGTGGCCGCCGGTGTGCAGATGGAGCCCACCTGGGCCGTCGCCCTGGCCTTCCAGACCCCGCTGGACACCCCGATGCAAGGCTGCTTCGTGCAGGACAACCCGCTCGACTGGCTGGCGCGCAACCGCAGCAAGCCCGGGCGTGACGAGCAGCTCGACACCTGGGTACTGCACGCCACCTCGGACTGGAGCCGGCAACACATCGACCTGCCCAAGGAAGAAGTGATCGAACAGCTGTGGGGCGAGTTCGCCGAACTGGTCGGCTGCGTGGTGCCGGCACCTAATTTTGCCTTGGCCCACCGCTGGCTTTATGCCCGCCCGAGCAGCAACCATGAATGGGGCGCGCTGGCCGATGCTGACCAAGGTTTGTACGCCTGCGGTGACTGGTGCCTGTCCGGCCGTGTCGAAGGCGCCTGGCTCAGTGGTCAGGAAGCGGCGCGTCGGCTGCTCGAACACCTCGAGTGATGTAGGGTTATACAAAAAAACTGGTTTGCATAACTTCCGGGCTGTGCTGGAATGAACCTGTACAACTTTTTAGTCTCGTACAGGTTTTTGGAGGCAGCACATGCACGACTCATTTGCCCACAGCAAGCCGCGTATCGCCATCAGCGCCTGCCTGACCGGGCACAGCGTGCGCTATAACGGTGGCCACAAGGCCTCCGACCTGTGCCGTATGCAACTCGAGGAACATTTCGACTGGTTGCCGGTGTGCCCGGAGGTGGCCATCGGCCTGGGCGTGCCGCGCGACCCGATCCGACTGGTCGGCAACCCCGAGCAGCCGGAAGTGGTAGGCACCCGCAACCCCGGCATGGACCTGACCGGCCCGCTGCGCAACTACGGCGAGCAAATGGCAGCCGAACTCGACGATATCTGCGGCTACATCTTCATGCAGAAATCGCCTTCCTGTGGCCTGGAGCGGGTCAAGGTGTACCAGGACAATGGCCACCCGGCCTTCCACGGTGGGCGGGGCGTGTATGCCCAGGCGTTCTGCGCACGGCGCCCGGACCTGCCGGTGGAAGAAGAAGGCCGCCTGCACGACCCTGTGCTGCGCGAGAACTTCATCAGCCGTGTGTACGCCTATGCCGACTGGCAGCGCCTGCTGGCCGAAGGCCTGAGCCGTGGCGCCTTGGTGCGGTTCCACTCGCGCTACAAGTACCTGCTGATGGCCAACAACCCGCAGGCCTACCGCAGCCTCGGGCGCCTGCTCGGCAACATGAGCAAGGACGATGACCCGCAAAGCATCGGCCCGCGCTATTTCAGCCAGCTGATGCAGGCCCTGCGTCGCTGTGCCAGCCGTGGCACTCATTGCAACGTGCTGCAGCATCTGAGCGGCTACTTCAAGGACACCCTCACACAGCAGGACAAAGCCGAGCTGCAAGCCATCATCGGCCAATACCACCAAGGCGTGGTACCGCTGGTAGTGCCGCTGACCCTGCTCAAGCACCATTTGCGCAAGCACCCCGACCCGTATCTGCAGCAGCAGGCCTACCTGCAGCCGCACCCCGAGCGCCTGGGCCTGCGCAATGGCGTCTGAAATCCTGTTGCCCATCGGCGAGCTGGCTCGCCGCACGGGCGTCAATCCCGTCACCCTGCGCGCCTGGGAGCGCCGCTATGGCCTGCTCAAGCCCCAGCGTACCGCCAAGGGCCATCGCCTGTATCCGCTGGAGCAGGTCGAACGCGTCGAGGCGATCCTCGCCTGGCTGCAACGCGGCGCCTCCGTCGGCCAGGTACGCGAGCTGCTCGACAAACCGGCCAGCACGCCACCGAAAGGCGACTGGCAAGCCCGGCAGTTCCAACTGGTCGAGGCCATCGCCACGCTGTCGCAGCGCGCCCTCGACCAGCAGCTCAACCAGGCGATGGCCCTTTACCCGGCTGTCACCCTGTGCGAGCAATTGCTATTGCCGCTGCTCGACCTCCTCGACCTGCGCTGGCGCAACTATTTCAATGCACGGCTGGAGCAGGTGTTTTTCCACAGCTGGCTGCGCAGCAAGCTGGGCGCCCGGGTCTACCACGACAACCAGTTGCTGCAAGGCCCTGCCATCTTGCTGACCGAACACAGCGAACACACCTTCAGCCCCGGTTTGTGGTTGTGCGCCTGGCTGTTCACCAGCAACGGCCTGCCGGTCGAAGTACTGGAGCACACCATTGCCGGCGCGCACCTGCAACGCGCCGTAACCATGCTCAAGCCGCGCGCCGTGCTGCTGCACCTGGGGCCACGCATCGATGACAAGGCGCTGCAACGCACCCTGTCCAACCTGCCCGTACCGACCCTGGCCGGCGGGCCGATGCTGGCGCTGCACGAAGCCCGGCTGCGTGCCCTCAGGCTGCCCAACCTTGCCCTGTTCGATACCCCTCAGGCGGCATTGCGTTTGCTGCAAGCCCATGACCGCCAGCCTGGAGAGATGACCGCACCATGCACCTGACCTGGCTGCGCAGCGACCTGCGCATCGATGACAACACCGCGCTCAGCGCCGCCAGCGAACGCGGCCCGGCCCTCGCCCTGTGGCTGGTCAGCCCCGGGCAATGGCTGGCCCACGACGACGCCGCCTGCAAAGTCGACTTCTGGCTGCGCAACCTGCGCGACCTGCGCCAGGCGCTGGAGCGCCTGAACATCCCCCTGCTGATCCGCAGGATCGACACCTGGGACCAGGCGCCACAGGCCGTACTCGATGTCTGCCGCCAGCATCAGGTGCAAAGCGTGCACTGGAACGAGGAGTACGGCATCAACGAGCAACGTCGCGACGACGCCACCCGCGCGCTGCTGGAAAAGTCGTCCATCCAGGCCCACAGCCACCTCGACCAGCTGTTGTTCCGCCCAGGCACCATCCTTACCCGCAGCGGCGACTACTTCCAGGTGTTCAGCCAGTTCAAGAAGAACTGCCTGGAGCACCTGCACCGCGGCCTCCCCGCCCTGGCCCAGCGGGTGAAACGCCAGGCACCGCTGCAGGTCAGCAGCGACCCGATCCCCCAGCACGTGGACGGCTTCGAAAAACCCGCGCAAACACTGCGCGACCACTGGCCGGCCGGCGAAGCCGAAGCGCAGGCGCGGCTGACCCGTTTTCTCGACGAAACCATCGACGACTACCAACAGCTGCGCGACTTGCCTGCCAAGCCCGGCACCAGCCAGCTCTCGGCCTACCTGGCCGCAGGCGTGATTTCACCGCGCCAGTGCCTGCACGGCGCCCTGGCCAGCAACCGCGGCGAGTTCGACAGCGGCAGCAGCGGCGTGCAAACCTGGATCAACGAGCTGCTCTGGCGCGAATTCTACAAACACATCCTGACCGGTTATCCACAGGTCTCGCGTCACCGCGCCTTCCGCGCCCAGACCGAAGCCCTGCCCTGGCGCGATGCACCGGCCGACCTCGAAGCCTGGGAACAGGGCCGGACCGGCTTCCCGATTATCGACGCCGCCATGCGCCAACTGCTGGATACCGGGTGGATGCACAACCGCCTGCGCATGATCGTGGCCATGTTCCTCAGCAAGAACCTGTTGATCGACTGGCGCAAGGGCGAGCGGCATTTCATGCGCCACCTGATAGACGGCGACCTGGCCGCCAACAACGGTGGCTGGCAGTGGAGCGCGTCCACTGGCACCGACGCAGTGCCCTATTTCCGCATCTTCAACCCGGTTTCGCAGTCGCAGCGTTTCGACCCGCAGGGGCGTTTCATTCGGCACTGGCTGCCGGAATTGCAGGGGCTGGATGAAAAAGCCATTCATTTCCCCGTGAAGTCGGCCGATCTTTTTGCTAGATATTCCTATCACAGTCCAATTGTCGATCTCGACAGCAGTCGTCAGCGCGCACTGGAGGCATTCAAGAACCTCCCGCGCCGGCAGGATCAGAGGGCAGCATCTTGAACAACGCACGCAGTATCTGGGTGACGGGAGCAGGCAATGGACTTGGCCTGGCGTTAGTGGAAGGGTTACTCGAGCAAGGACACCGGGTAGCTGCAAGCGGCAGGCATGGCGAGGCACTGGATGCCTTGGCTGCACGCTATGGCAGCCAGCTGTTGCGCTTGCCGTGGCAGTTGCACGAAGAACACCAGGCGGCCCAGGCCAGCCAGCAGATATGCCATGCCTGGTGCGCGCTGGACGGTTTGATCATCAATGCCGGTACCAGCGACTACCTGGCGGACGATGTGGCGGACAGCGAGTTGTTCGAGGCGATCGTCACTGACAACCAGTTGGCCGGCGAGCATTGCCTGGCCAAAGCGCTACCTTTGCTGGCGAAGGGTGACTCACCCCAGGTGATGGCGGTGTTCAACCGTTATTCGGCGCTGCAGTTGCATGCACCGACGCAGGCGCCTGCGGGCTGGAACAACATGCCGCAGTGGATGCGCGAGCAGCGTCAGGCGTTGAAGGCGCAGGGGGTCGAGCTGACCGTGGTGGGGCCGCAGTCGCTGAAGACACCTGTGACACCGGCGCAGGCGATACCGGAGGCGTGGACGCCGCAGAATGCGGCAGAAGAGCTGCTGCGGCGGTGGCCGCAGAGGGAGCCCGAGCTTGTGCTGGAGGCTTTGGATCTGACTAGCCTGTGGCCTTTGCCACTCAAGTAATCGATGTGGTGACCGTTCCGGCCCTATCGCCGGCAAGCCGGCTCCCACCTCGACCGCATCGGCTTGAAGTCATGCGCATAACCTGTAGGAGCAGCCTTGTGCTGCGAAGAGGGCAGTAGGGCAGCAGATGTTCTTCTGCAGCAATGGCTTCTTCGCAGCACAAGGCTGCTCCTACAAGGTGATGAGGTAGCCTGAGTAATGGAGCAAGACAGTTGCTCCTCCAGGTACCTCATAGATCTCAAGCTATGTAAGCCCCCTGTGGGAGCGGGTTCACCCGCGAAAAGGCCGGCACAGGAGAGCTCAGAGCGCCATGCGGTAATGCAGGCTATAGCTCTCCACCCCATCGTTGGGCTGCTTGATGCCTGCGTTGGAATAGTGAATCGCCCGCACGCCAATCTCATGCCCACCGGCAAAGCGCAATCCAAAGCCGATACGGTCCTCGAACTGGAATGCCGAGCCCAGCTCGTTGTCTTCCAGCTCGGTGCTGGAGAATGCCGCCACGCCAATCCCCGCCTCTATATAAGGCTTCACCGACTCCCCGGCAAACTCGTAGACGAACACCGGCGCGAACGACAGGCTATGGTTGCTCGCGGTCTCGTCACCATCCCAATAGGTGTAGGCCCCATCCCAGTACCCCGTCAGGCGCCCGACGCTGGTCTGCCACCAGCTCGCATCCCAATTCGATTGCAGCCCCAACCGATAGACCATGGTCGAGTCACCGGTCTGCCCCACCGAAAACGAAACGTCGGCAGCCTGCGCCGCCAGTGAGTGCCCCAGGGTGAAGACGGCAGCCGCCGCCAAGCCAAGCAGCTTCTTCATGAGCAACATCCTTCTTTGCTGTTATTGGTATCCGCCTCATGTCAGGCAAAGCGATAGAAAACGGCAGTGGTACGATAGTTCAGCTTCTTTTCACGTTTTTTTCACAATGAAAAGCTTTGCACACTGTCGGACTTATGCCACAGCAAAGGTAGGATTTTTCTGAGTGATTGCGGATCGGCGCTGGTCCAGAAGCGGGTATCCCGGGCTGGCCCATCGGCCAGCAGGTCATCCGCGCCCAGCAGCCGCTGCAGTTGGCGCGCCACTGCGGCACCGGTGTCGATGATGGCCACGTCGGCTGGCACCATGCCGGCCAGCAACGGGCGCAGGAAGGGGTAATGGGTGCAGCCGAGGATCAACGTGTCGCAGCCAGCGGCCAGCAACGGCTGCACATAACCTTGCAGCAACTGGCGCAGCGCCGGACTGGCCAGGTCGCCGGTCTCGATCAGCTCGACCAGCCCCGGGCAAGGTTGGGTGATGACCTGCACGTCATTGGCAAAGCGGTCGAGCAAGGCGGCGAACTTGGCGCTCTGCAGGGTACCTGTGGTGGCCAGCACACCGACCACGCCCGAGCGCGTGGCGGCGGCAGCAGGCTTCACCGCCGGCTCCATGCCCACCAGCGGCCAGGTCGGGTACAACTCGCGCAGGTCGGCCACCGCCGCCACCGTGGCGGTATTGCAGGCCAGTACCATGGCCTTGGCACCCTGTTCATGGAAGAACGCAGCAATGCGTCGGAGACGCTCACGGATATAGTCCGGCGACTTCTCGCCGTAGGGTATGTGCCCGCAATCGGCCACGTAAAGCAGCGTCTCGTTGGGCAGCAGGCGCTGGATCTCTGCGAGCACCGACAAGCCGCCGACTCCGGAATCCATCACGCCGACCGGCGCCGAGCGCTCAGCCATCGCGCTTGCCGCAGACCGCACAGGCCGGGTCGCGCTTGACCCGTAGCTCGCGGATACGAGTGCCGAGAGCATCGATCAGCAGCAGGCGGCCGACCAGCGGCTCGCCGAACCCGGCCAGCAGCTTCATCGCCTCCAGCGCCTGCAGGCTGCCCACCAGGCCCACCAGCGGGCCGATCACACCGGCTTCGCTGCAGGTCAGTTCGGCTTCGCTGCCATGGCCGTACAGGCAGTGGTAGCAAGGGCTGTAGTCACGCCGTGGGTCGAATACCGACAACTGCCCTTCCAGGCGGATCGCCGCACCGCTGACCAGCGGCTTGCCAGCCGCGACACAGGCGACGTTGACCGCCTCGCGGGTACCGAAATTGTCAGAGCAGTCCAGCACCAGGTCCACCGCTGCCACCGCTGCCGCCAGCGAGTCCTCGTCCAGAGCCTGGCGATGGGCAACCAGGCTGATTTCCGGGTTGATCGCCTGCAAGCGCTGCAAGGCCGAATCGACCTTGCTCATGCCGACGCTGGCACTGTCGTGGATCACCTGGCGTTGCAGGTTGGTCAGGTCGACGGTGTCGAAGTCGGCCAGGTGCAGCTCACCCACCCCGGCAGCGGCCAGGTACAAGGCGACTGGCGAGCCAAGGCCACCGAGCCCGACGATCAGCGCCTTGCTCTGCTTGAGCCGCAACTGGCCGTCGATGTCGATCTGGGCCAGCAATACCTGCCGGCTGTAACGCAGCAGTTCCTGATCACTCAGCATGGCAGGCGCCCCAGGGTAATGCGTTCATGGCCGCCCAGGTCCGTGCGGCTGGCGACCTCGATGAAGCCTTGTTCAGCCAGCAAGGCGCGCACCGCCGCTGCCTGATCGTAGCCGTGTTCCAGCAGCAACCAGCCACCCGGCACCAGGTGCGCGGGGGCCTGGGCAGCGATTACGCGCAAGTCGTCCAGGCCATCGGCGCCGGCCACCAGCGCGCTGCTGGGCTCGAAGCGTACATCACCGGCGACCAGGTGCGGGTCTGCGGCGGCGATGTAGGGCGGGTTGCTGACAATCAGGTCGAAACGCTCGCCGGCCAGGCTGTCGAACCAGTGGCTGAGCCGTACCTGGGCGTTCGCCAGGCCCAGGCGCTGGCGGTTCCGCTCGGCCAGGGCGGCGGCCTCCTCCACCCGGTCCACTGCAGTTACCTGCCAGGCCGGGCGATCGCTGGCCAGGGCCAGGGCAATCGCGCCGGTGCCGGTGCCCAGGTCAAGGACCTTGGCCGGCGTGGCGGGTTGCAGTTCAAGCGCGGCTTCGACCAGCAGCTCGGTATCCGGCCGCGGGATCAGGGTATGCGGCGCCACCTCCAGGTCGATCTTCCAGAAGCCCTGCAGCCCGAGAATGTAGGCGACCGGTTCGCCGCCACGGCGGCGCTGCAGGTAGCCGGCATAGGTCTCGGCATCTTCGCTGCTGACGATTCGCTCGGGCCAGGTGTGCAGGTAACTGCGCGACTTGCCGATGGCCGCGGCCAACAGCAGCTCGGCATCCAGCCGCTCGGTGGGCGATTCTGGCAACTGCGCGTTGCGCAGCAGGCTGGCGATGATGGTCATCAGTCCCCCAGGGCGGCCAGTTGATCGGCCTGGTATTCGGCCAGCAGCGGTTCGATCACCGCCTCCACGCCACCGGCGAGGATGTCGTCCAGCGAGTACAGGGTCAGGTTGATGCGGTGATCGGTCACCCGGCCCTGTGGATAATTGTACGTACGGATGCGCTCGGAACGGTCACCCGAGCCGACCAGCAGCTTGCGCTCGGTGGCGATGGCGTTCTGCGCGGCGCTGGTCTGCATGTCGTTGAGCTTGGCCGACAGCCAGGACATGGCGCGGGCACGGTTCTTGTGCTGCGAGCGCTCTTCCTGGCACTCGACCACGATACCGGTGGGCAAGTGGGTGATCCGGATCGCCGAATCGGTCTTGTTGACGTGCTGGCCACCGGCACCGGATGCTCGGTAGGTGTCCACGCGCAGGTCGGCCGGGTTGATCTCGATGGCCGCCTGTTCGTCCGGCTCGGGCAGTACCGCCACGGTGCACGCGGAGGTGTGGATACGGCCCTGGGATTCGGTTTCGGGCACGCGCTGTACGCGGTGCGCGCCGGACTCGAATTTGAGCTTGCCGTACACGCTCTCACCCTCGACGCGGGCGATGATTTCCTTGTAGCCGCCGTGCTCGCCTTCGTTCTCGGAGAGGATTTCCAGGCGCCAGCCACGCTTTTCGGCGTAGCGCGAATACATGCGGAACAGGTCGCCGGAGAAGATCGCCGCCTCGTCGCCACCGGTGCCGGCACGGATTTCGAGGAACACGTTGCGGCCGTCGTTGGGGTCCTTGGGCAACAGCATGCGTTGCAGCTGCGACTCCAGCGTCAGCAGTTGTTCCTTGGCTTCACGCACTTCTTCCACGGCCATTTCGCGCAGGTCCGGGTCACTGTCCTTGAGCAGCGCCTGGGCACCTTCGAGGTCGTCCTGGACTTTGCGCCACTCTTTATAAGCAGCGTAGACCGGCTCGACTTCGGCGTATTCACGGGAATAGGCGCGAAAGCGCGTCTGGTCGGAAATGACCTCGGCATCACCGAGCAGTGCGGTGAGTTCTTCGAAGCGGTCCTGGAGGATTTCCAGTTTGTTCAGCAGCGACGCTTTCATTGCGGGGATTTGTCCGTCGAGCCCTCGTTGAGGGCAAAGAGTTCCTGGGCCATGGCCAGCGCATCGAGGCGGCCCTCGGCCGAGAGCCTTTTCAATTGCACGCTGGGTGCGTGCAGGAGTTTGTTGGTCAGCCCCCGGGCCAGTTGGGCCAGTACCTCTTCGGGGTTGCCGCCGTTGGCCAGCAGTCGCTGGGCCTTTTGCAGTTCTTCGTCGCGCAGGCGCTCGCTTTGCTGGCGATAGGCCTTGAGCACATCCACCGCGGCCAGCTCGCGCAGGCGCAGCATGAAGTCTTCGGCCCCCACCGACACCAGCTCTTCGGCGGCCTGGGCCGCGCCCTGGCGACTCTTGAGGTTTTCCGCCACTACGTCGTGCAGGTCATCGACAGTGTACAGGTAGACGTCGTCGAGTTCGCCGACTTCGGTTTCGATATCGCGCGGTACAGCAATGTCGACCATGAAAATCGGCTTGTGCCGGCGCTGTTTCAGCGCGCTCTCGACCGCGCCCTTGCCGAGGATCGGCAACTGGCTGGCGGTGGAGCTGATGACGATGTCGCTGTTGGCCAGTTCCTGGGGGATGTCGGCCAGCAGAACGGCGTGCGCACCGAACTGCTCGGCCAGGATGCTGGCCCGCTCAAGGGTACGGTTGGCCACGACGATGCGGCGCACGCCCTGCTCATGCAGGTGGCGGGCGACCAGGGTGATGGTTTCGCCGGCGCCGATCAGCAGGGCCTGGCTGCGGCCCAGGTCGCTGAAGATCTGCTTGGCCAGGCTGACCGCGGCAAACGCCACCGACACCGGGTTTTCACCGATGGCGGTGTCGGTGCGCACCTGCTTGGCGGCGCTGAAAGTGGCCTGGAACAGGCGCCCGAGCAATGGGCCGACGGTGCCAGCCTCACGCGCCACGGCGTAGGCGGACTTCATCTGGCCGAGGATCTGCGGCTCGCCGAGCACCAGGGAGTCCAGGCCGGAGGCCACCCGCATCATGTGCTTCACCGCCTCGTGCTCTTCGTGCACGTAGGCGCTGGCGCGCAGCTCGTCCAGGCTGAGGCGGTGGTAGTCGGCGAGCCATTGCAGCACCACATCGGCGGACAGGTGGTCCTGCTCGATATAGAGCTCGCTACGGTTGCAGGTCGACAGAATCGCCGCTTCGCGGCTGGATGTCAGCCGGCAGAGCTGCTGCAGGGCGTCTACCAGCTGCTCTGGGGTAAACGCCACGCGCTCGCGTACGTCTACCGAGGCAGTCTTATGGTTGATACCAAGTGCAAGAAAGGCCATGCAAGGTCGCTGGTTGTGACGGGAAGCCGATAATTGTCCTCTTTCGCAGGTTTTTGGACAACCACCGTTCGCTATTGCGCTGATAGCGCTGCGGCTATCGCCGGCTTCAGGCCAGCATCAGCGGCAACTTCAGCTCACACCCCCGCTTTTGATCTGGCTTTTGATCTTGATCTTGATCTTGATCTTGATCTTCGCGACTTCAGGAGGCCGAACGCAGGCCTTGCGGAGGGAGGTGACGGGCATGGATGCCCGTCAAGCGCTGAGGCCCCATGGATGGGGCCTGCAGCGCGTACTCCCGGGAGCAAGGCCGGAGTGAGGGAACCCCGGAGCGCAGCGTAGGGGCCGGATGATGGGAGCGCAGCGTTTTTTGGTTACTTTTTGCCGCGTTTGGCAAAAAGTGACTCGCCGTAAGGGCGAAAAGGTGAGTCAGCGTCGCCATCGCAAACGGACTGTTCGCCATATCAAAACCGTCGCTTAAGCTTTTTG